>JACKNY010000003.1:340393-680787 GCA_024234615.1 Pseudomonadales bacterium | reverse complement strand
GTTTTTCAAAATGGTGCCCAGGAGAGGACTTGAACCTCCACGACCTTGCGATCACTAGCACCTGAAGCTAGCGTGTCTACCAATTTCACCACCTGGGCATTTTGAGGCATAGATAGAGGCGCGCACTTTACTGCCGAGAGGCAAAATTGTCAATGGATTTTGCTACTGTTAGCAAGCTAATCCCGCTACAATGCAGGCGTTCACCCAAAAGAGACGACTGATGCCTCGATCCAAAAAACCAGCTTCCGATCCCTTCGCTAAACGCGAAGCCGCAAACTACGATAAACCAATCCCCAGTCGCGAGTTTATTCTTACTCATCTAAAAGAACGTGCCGGTCCAGCGACCCATGAGTTACTCTGCGTTGAGCTCGCTTTAGAGGACGAAGCTTCGATGGAAGCGTTGCGGCGACGCCTGAACGCCATGCAACGCGATGGCCAGTTGATGCAAAACCGGCGCGGGGCGTTCGGCTTGATTGATAAGATGAATTTGTTGAAGGGCCGGGTGCAGGGAATGAAAGACGGCTATGGCTTCTTTATTCCCGATGGCGGCGGCGATGATCTTTATATTAGTAGCCGCCAAATGAACAAGGTATTGGATGGCGACAGGGTGCTGGTGCGCCCCTCCGAGTTTGAGCACCGCGGCAAAAAAGAAGCGGTCATTGTAGAAGTGTTGGAGCGCGCTCACCAATATCTGGTCGGGCGCTACTTCAAAGACAATGGCGTTGGCTTTGTGGTACCGGAAAATCCACGTATTAACCAGGATATATTAGTGTCGGAGGACTCTCCCTGCAAAGCCCGCAAAGGCCAGATGGTGAGTGTTGAAATCACTGTCTATCCGAGCAAACGCAATAATGCAGTTGGGCGAGTGGTTGAGATTCTGGGTGAGCATATGGCTCCCGGTATGGAAATCGATGTGGCGTTGCGTACTCATTCAATTCCTTTTGAGTGGCCCCAAGAAGTTACCCAATCTTTGCAAAAGATTGACAAGCAAATCACAGCCTCGGAATTACAGCAGCGCATCGATCTGCGAAAACTTCCTTTTGTCACTATTGATGGTGAAGATGCGCGTGATTTTGACGATGCGGTTTATGCTAAAACTGATAAAAACGGCTGGTTGCTCTACGTTGCCATTGCGGATGTCTCCCACTACGTCACCCTAGGATCGCCCCTGGACCAGGAGGCGCACCTGCGCGGCACCTCGGTGTATTTCCCCGCTCAGGTGATCCCGATGTTGCCGGAGCTGCTCTCCAATGATCTGTGTTCATTAAATCCCCATGTCGATCGCCCGGTTATGGTCTGCGAGATGAAGCTCAATTCCCAGGGGGTGATGACCGACTATTGCTTTTTTGAAGGGGTGATTCAGTCGCAAGCACGGTTGACCTATACCAAAGTCAGCCAAATGCTCGAACATCAAGACAGTTCAGAAGGACAGCAACTACGAGACCAATATCAAACCGTAGTGCCCGCCCTGGAAACGCTATATAACCTATACAAAACCTTACGCGCAGCGCGCGAACTGCGTGGCGCGATAGATTTTGAAAGCGTGGAACAGCGCATTATCTTTGGTACGGAGCGTAAAATTGAGCGCATCGTCCCCGTGCAACGAAACGAAGCGCATAAGTTGATCGAAGAATGCATGCTCTGTGCTAATGTCGCCGCGGCTACCTTTTTACAGCAGCATAAGCTGCCTGGGTTGTATCGTATTCACGAGACCCCCAGCGCCGAAAAACTAGCCAAGCTCCGCGAATTCATCGGCGAATTGGGCCTAAGCCTGAGCGGTGCCGACAAACCCAGCGCTAAAGATTATCAAAATTTAGTGTTACAAATTACCGAGCGGCCAGATGCCCATCTGATCCAAACAGTGTTGTTGCGCTCGATGATGCAAGCAGTCTACAGCCCTGATAATGTGGGGCATTTTGGTCTCGCCTATGAAGCTTACGCACACTTCACCTCCCCCATTCGGCGCTATCCAGATTTGTTGGTGCATCGTGCGATTCGCTCCGTGATTCGCAGTAAAATGACCTCCTCCCATGTACGCCGGGTTGAAGGCGCAAAGGCAATTCAACGTGCCCGTATTTATCCCTATCAGCAACCGGACATGATTCATCTTGGCGAACACTGCTCACTTACTGAGCGGCGTGCCGACGAAGCCGTGCGTGATGTCGTGCTCTGGTTGAAATGCGAGTATATGCTCGATCATGTTGGCGATACCTTTGCTGGAGTCATCAGCGGCGTCACCGCCTTTGGTTTGTTTATCGAGCTGCAAGATATCTATGTGGAGGGCTTGCTGCATGTCAGCGCCCTGGATAACGACTACTATCATTTCGACCCTGCCAAACACCGACTCACTGGCGAGCGCACGCATTTTAGCTATCGCTTGGGCGATAGCATTGAGATCAGAGTAGCGCGCGTCGATCTCGACGAACGTAAAATTGATTTTGAACTATTACCCCAGGAAAAGAAAAATTCTGGTAAACCAAAAAAAGGCGGTAAACGCACCTCTAAAGGCAAGGGCTATAAAGGTAAACGCAAAGGTAATTAGCGGACTAACCAAAACCTATGACGAACGACCCCGAAACCAAGAGCCTAGTTTACGGCTTTCATCCAGTGCAAGCCTTGCTGCAACGCAGCCCGGAACGCATAGAACAATTATGGGTGCAAAATGACAAGTTTAATTCGCGCATTAGACAGCTATTAAAAGTCGCAAATCACAAACAAGTTCCCGTGCTCCAAGTCGAACGTGAAGAGCTGGATACTTTGGTGGATGGTAATCATCAGGGTGTTGCAGCACGTTGCGCTGCCCGCCAAGAGTTCGACGAAGGCTATCTGGAAGATTTGTTAGATAACCTAGAACTAGCGCCGCTATTGCTCGTATTAGATGGTGTTACCGACCCACATAACTTAGGCGCTTGCCTGCGCACAGCTGATGCGGCTGGCGTCAACGCCGTAATCGTTCCCAAGGACAATAGTGCTCCCATCACCTCCACCGTGAGTAAAGTTTCATCAGGGGCGGCGGAAACATTGCCCTTTGTTCGTGTTACTAACCTCGCCAGAACATTAAAATGGCTTCAGGCACGGGGGCTATGGATTACTGGCGCCGCCGTCGATGAAAGTGCACAAGTACTGTATTGCGCTGACCTCACCGGCCCCCGAGTACTGGTGATGGGCTCCGAGGGGAAAGGTATGCGCCGACTGACACGAGAAACTTGCGATGAGCTGGTCTATATCCCAATGGCGGGGGAGGTGAGCAGCCTCAATGTTTCTGTCGCCACTGGCGTATGCCTGTTCGAAGCGGTACGGCAAAGATCACAACCACAAAAGTAGCGCTTTCCCCGCCGCTTCTAATTAAAACAAATGATAAATTGTTTCAAGCGCTTGCATCTGGCTGGCTGGTTGTCTAGAATGCGCCGTTCTGAAAAATATACCCTATTAACTCCTTGCCTCACTAACCTTATGTTGGGAGGCTGCCTAATCCGTAAGGAGAGACAATGCGACACTACGAAGTAGTATTCCTCGTGCACCCTGACCAAAGTGATCAGGTGTCGGCCATGATTGACCGTTACACCTCTATCGTCAAGGACAGTGGCGGACAAGTTCACCGCCTGGAAGACTGGGGGCGAAGACAGCTTGCCTACCCCATCAATAAAATTCACAAGGCACATTATGTGCTGATGAATATCGAATGCAACACCGAAGCACTGAACGAACTAAACTATTCCTTCAGATTTAACGATGCAGTGATTCGCAATCTGGTTATCACCTGCAAAGAAGCTGTCACCGGCATTTCGCCAATCAAAGCCAATGAAAGCCGAGAAGACCGCTCCGAAACTAGGCATAAGCCTCGATCCGTCGAAGACAATAACGAGGACTCTATAGATTCCTCAGACAACGTAGAGACGGATGATGATGCAGAAGAGGAAGAAGGTTCCCTAGAAAAAAGCTAGGTTTTTCTTTTATCGAGCAGGTACTCTTTTATTTAGGTTGATACCAGACCCACAAGTTTCAGGAGAATTCAAATGGCCCGTTATTTTCGTCGCCGTAAGTACTGCCGCTTTACTGCGGAAGGCATTAAAGAAATAGATTACAAAGATTTAGAAACGTTAAAAGCATTTGTGACCGAGACCGGGAAAATTGTACCCAGTCGTATTACTGGCACTAATGCACGCTACCAGCGCCAGTTGGCAACCGCCATCAAGCGGGCAAGGTATCTCGCCCTGCTGCCATATACGGATGCGCACGAGTAGCAACCAAATATAGCCGTGCGTGCACTCGCTGAATACGCAATGCGTGGCCGCACTCAGGCCGTTACTGTTGCTACCCTAAGCGCCGCCGTACCTTTATTTTTTTGGCTAAGTGCTGGCATTGTTGCTCTGACGGTTCTGCGCAAAGGTGTCACAGAAGGATCTAATTTATTTTTGTGGGCGAGCTTCCCTACTATTGTTTGGGTCGTACTGCAAAAGGATCCAACACCGCTGATCGTCATCGCAGGCAGCGGACTACTAGCCATTGTGTTAAGAACGACGGTATCCTGGGCTTACACTCTGTTAGCGGGAGTATTGTTAGGAATAGGACTGAGCGCGTTGATGCCGATCCTGTTACCAGAAGTGGTAGCGGAAACTATTAAAATCAGCAAACAGGTATTAGCGGAGTTAGCCGCTGAAATCAGCGCCGAAACTGGGCGACATTTGGACGATTGGCTGTATCGCTTATTTGCTGGAATATTAGGCAGCGTCCATCTGTTTGCCATGACCGGTTGTTTGATACTTGCGCGTTGGTGGCAAGCATCACTGTACAATCCTGGTGGATTTCGGACCGAGTTTCACCAGCTAGTGTTGCCGAAGGTGATTGCGCTACCCATGATCTTGATCATGGTTTTCGGCGGCGGTATACATCCTATAGTTTTGGGTTGGATACCGGTGATGTCGGTGCCCTTTATTATTGCCGGGATTGCACTCGTGCATGGCGTTTTGGGTATTCGCAAACTGCCAGCACAATGGTTGCTGGCTTTTTATATTTTAGTGTTTTTTATGGGGCCATACCTTTATCCCTTATTAATTGTCATGGCCTTTTTAGACAGTATGCTGGATTTTCGGCAGCGTATTCGGCCTAGTGCTGAGTAGTTATTGCAACATTGAGCTCGCCTTAATCCAGCAAAGAGGCTTATAGAGGAAATCACGATGGAAGTTATATTGTTAGAAAAAGTTGGTAAATTGGGCAATCTGGGCGATAAAGTCGCAGTAAAATCAGGTTACGGCCGCAACTACCTTATCCCCTACGGGAAAGCAGTGTCTGCCACGGAGCAGAACTTGGCAGACTTCGAAACTCGTCGTGCCGAGCTTGAAAAAGCTGCTGCTGAAGCTAAAGCCTCTGCGGACTCACGCTCACAAGGGCTTGAAGGCAAGGAAATCGTTATCACTGCGAAAGCTGGTGAAGAAGGTAAACTCTTTGGTTCCGTCGGTACCAAAGATATTGCAGACGCAGTTTCAGCCGCTGGTAATTTGGTAGAAAAGCGTGAAGTTCGCATGCCAGAAGGTCCTATTCGACAGGTCGGCATGTACGACATCAACATACAGTTACATACTGATGTAATGGTCGCTGTAAAAATTATTGTTGAAGCAGAATAACGCTTAGCAACCTCTTTCTTTCGGAAAAGAGGTTGATAGTGACAGTCCTCCAGTTGACTATTCAGACTGGAGGATGTTCCCTATCTGCCATCAGGCACGCATTCAGTGCCCATCATTATTAGCTGTATGCCCCTATGCTCCCGTAAATACACTTCCGTAAAACAGCCGTCATAAATGCCGCTGCTTGAGGTGTTTTAGGCTTCACCCCTTTTTATCCAAAAGATTGCTTGTCGGGAGACATTAATGGACAATAAACCTTTAGCGGTTTTGCCTTTTTGTTGGCGCTGATCACTCAACCTTAAGTACAAGGTGACTCCATTTTCGTCATTCTTATCACCACCAAAAAGACAACTCCCCAAACCAACGTCATCCAATTAATGGCCCCTTAACAGCCGTATGACTAAACCAGCCCTAATCGACCGCGAAACCTCTGCGCTCAAACTGCCGCCTCATTCTATTGAGGCGGAACAGTCCGTGCTCGGTGGTCTGATGCTAGATAATAATGCCTGGGATGCCGTATCTGAGGTAGTGGTCGATAAGGACTTCTACCGGCAGGAACATCGGTTGATCTTTCGAATGATGTCCAAACTGGTCGAAAATACCAGCCCTCTGGATGTCATCACGCTCTCGGAGGCGCTCAGCAAAACCAATGAGCTTGAAGCTGTCGGTGGCCTCTCTTATTTGGGTGAGCTCGCCAAAAACACCCCCAGCGTTTCAAATATTAAAGCCTATGCGGACATCGTACGCGAACGCTCAATTTTACGTCAGTTAATTTCTGTCGCCAATGAAATTGCTGGAGATGCCTTCGATACTGGTGGCCGTAGTAGCACCGAAATATTGGATGATGCTGAGCGCAAGGTCTTCCAGATTGCTGAGGAGCGCCCCAATACTGTCGGACCAAAGGAAGTAAACCCTCTCTTAACGAAGGCCATTGAAAGGATCGACGAGCTCTACCATTCCGATAATGCCATTACCGGATTGAGCACTGGCTACAGCGATATAGACACTATGACTGCCGGTCTTCAGCCTTCAGATTTGATCATTATTGCAGGCCGCCCTTCGATGGGGAAAACTACTTTCGCGATGAATATCGTTGAACACGCGGTTATCCAAGGAGACAAACCGGTCATTGTTTTCAGCATGGAAATGCCAGGAGAGTCGCTCATTATGCGTATGCTTTCTTCTCTTGGCCGAATTGATCAAACCAAAATACGTACCGGCCAACTAGATGATGATGATTGGCCAAGACTCACTTCGGCTGTTAGCCTGCTCAAGGATAAAAAACTCTTTATTGACGACACGCCTTCATTGTCACCGACAGATGTACGTTCACGAGCCCGTCGTATTGCCAGAGAGCACGGCCAGCCTGCCCTTATCATGATCGATTATTTACAGTTGATGCAAGTTAAAGAACGGAGTGAAAACCGAGTTGGTGAAATTTCCGAAATATCCCGCTCTTTAAAAGCGTTAGCCAAGGAGCTGCATGTCCCGGTGGTTTCTTTATCACAGCTCAATCGAAGCCTGGAACAACGCCCCAATAAACGCCCGGTGATGTCCGACTTGCGCGAGTCAGGCTCGATTGAGCAGGACGCTGATGTTATCGCCTTTATCTATCGTGATGAAGTTTACAACGAAGATAGCCCAGATAAAGGTATCGCAGAAATCATCATTGGCAAACAACGTAATGGCCCCATCGGTACAAGGCGCCTAGCCTTTATTGGCAAATACACTCGCTTTGAAGATTTGGCACATGGCAATTATGATGAGTATTAGAAATACGCCCACACAACTCGTACACTAACTTACCCTAATTCAAATTTCCCTCGGATATGCATCTGTGACTCGAGCTACCCAGGCGCTCATTAATCTAGCGGCATTACGCCATAATTTTGAACTGGTTAAGCAGTACGCACCCAACCAGAAAATAATGCCCGTCATTAAGGCCAACGCCTATGGCCACGGCATGGTTCAGGTAGCACAGGCACTTGCTCAGGCCGATGCCTTCGCTGTCGCCATTATTGATGAGGCAGTTGAGCTACGCGAAGCTGGCATCCGCTCACCGATTACCGTACTTCACGGGGTAGCCAACCTTGAAGAGCTTAAACTGGCAGAACAGCTGCACTTAGACCTGGTGGTACACCAGCTTAACCAGATTAAATTGCTGGAAAGCATCACCTGCACGAAACCCTTTACCATTTGGCTCAAACTGGACTCCGGTATGCACCGTATCGGTATAACACCAGCACAGTTTCAAGCTGCCTACCAGAGGTTACATGCTTCACCCAATGTGACGCAGGTTCGTTTAATGAGTCACTTCGCCTGTGCTGACGATCCCGATAACCCCATGACAGACAAGCAATGCCAACTGTTTGACCAGCTCACCGGCGGTATAGATGCCACTAAGAGTTTAGCAAATTCAGCGGCTATCATGGCTTGGCCAACAACTCATAAAGATTGGGTCCGACCTGGTGTGATGCTTTTTGGCGCATCTCCACTACTTAATTGGCGCCAACACAATAGCGCATTAAAACCGGTAATGACGCTAAAATCGACCATTATTGCAATACAAGAATTGAACGTCGGCGAAACCGTTGGTTACGGGGCAAACTGGGTTACCAAGCGACCTAGCCGTATCGCAGTGGTCGCTATCGGTTACGGAGATGGCTATCCACGCGCTTTGCCGAACGGAGCCCCCATACTGTTAAACGGAAAAGTTGCAGGCATAGTTGGGCGCATATCAATGGATAGTTTTAGCATCGACATTACCGATTTCCCCGACACTCAGGTTGGGGCATCAGTTACGCTTTGGGGCCAGGGGTTAGCGGTAGAAAATATTGCCGAACTCGCAAATACTATTCCTTATGAACTGCTCTGCCAAATATCCCTGCGGGTACCTAGAGCCTACGTGGAAATTTAAAATTATTCTGCTATCCTCAGCATAATAGATTTAAAAATAATAATGCTGGAAGGGAGCCCTGTTTCGGGTCGTGTTTTTCAATACTTGCTCGGGTAGAGCATCAAGAAGGTACACTATGGTCAGCGCCGCTGAACTTGCTCAAAAATCTAGCCAACTATTTTCTTTACCTGATATTTATCTGAAGCTTTCAAGCATGATAAAAGACGGGCACTCCACCGTTGATCAAATGGCGGAGCTCATCTCATTAGATGCAGGCCTTGCTGCCAGACTACTGAAAATCGCTAACAGTCCGTTTTATAATTTTCCAGCACAAATTGAAACGATTCCCCGGGCCATTACCCTGATCGGCTCGAACGAACTAAGTAATTTGGTGCTAGCGACATCAGTGGCTTCATCCTTTGCGAATATCGACCCTAACTTGGTGGATATGGACAGTTTTTGGCGGCATAACGTCGATACCGGCTTAGTCATGCGGTTCTTAGGTAAAACCGCACAAGTAAGAGATGTCGAGCGTCTGTTCGTAATTGGCCTACTACATAATTTGGGCAAACTAATGGTGCTGGCAGGCGTACCGGACGCTGCGCGCCAAATTCTCGAAGTGACCGTGGAAGATTGTCCACAGCGACAGGAGCAAGCTGTGCTTGGTTTTACCTTCGCCGAATGCGGTGCCGAATTGCTTAAAATATGGCAACTGCCGGAGACACTGGTAGACGCAGTGCGCTATCAGCACGAACCGCAAAATGCACAAATCGATCTACAGGCTGCGGCCTTACTGCATATCGCTAGTCGCGCGGCAAGCTGGATGGAACAGGAAACCAAGAATACAGAGGGGGTCGATCACATTCAACTCATCGATCCTTGGGTATGGGGTTATACCGAGCTGAACTTGGAAGATATGGATGAAGCCATCGAGTTTGCTCAGATCGAAGCTTGGAATCTATTAGGCTTGATTAGTTCTTCACTACACTAGTACCAGCCAATCTTCGAGCATCTAGCGGCTCTTCCTCATCAAGAAACACCTAACTCATGTAGGATTGCAACAAGTGTCTCCAGCTTGCTTTCAGCAATAGCGCCGAACCCTTTGTACGACTCGTCAGTACTCTTAAACCAATACCAAAGCATATCGATATAAATATAGATCGCATAATTATTAAGAAAACGTTGGTGCGTAATCACATCCGTTGGACCACCCAGGTAATATCTCAACAGTTGCTGCAATTGCTCCTCATTGAACTTTAAATTGTGCACCACCACGGCTATATCAAAAAGCGGATCCCCCATTGCCGCATATTCCCAATCAATCAAAAATAGCTGCTTTCCGTTATCGATAATATTTCCTAATACCGGATCATTATGGCAGAGGCAGCGAGTAGTAAACTTCCTGGCAGATTCACGCATCAGCCTGTTCATGGTTTCCTCTAGCGCTTGGAAGCGTTGAGGAACTACTAAAAATTGGGCTTTAATGCCGCGGAGATAACGCTCCGTCACATCCGTTGGGATAAAGTATTTACCAATGCCGGGCAGCGCATGAACGCGCTTTAACAGTTGCGCAAGACGCTCAATATTCCGTTCCGTTTTCGCTTCTTCTACACACCAGTGATTACCTTCAAGATATTTGGTTACCAGTACTCCTTGACTGGGCGCACAATAAACGACCAACGGACCAAGTCCAGCCTGCTCAGCTATTCTTAGTGCAACTTGCTCATTCACACGATCCAAACCCATCGCTCGGCTATTACGGGCGTTTAAACGCAATATACAACGCTCAGCACCAGCCTGAACCAGAAAGCAATCGTTAGTTAAGCCGGCATCCAGCGGTTCTAGTACGAAGGGGGGAGTAGAGCAGTCAATGTGTTTCCAGTGCGGGTAGGTTTGAAGCGCTTGCTCCAGCTCTACGCGTGGTGCCTGATAATGCTCTTTCCCTGAGTTTGGTAGTGTCGTGTCCATGCGATTAGCCCGAAAATTACTATGACAATATAGACCATAAACAACAATGCGTACAAATAGAGTTGTCGATCGAGATATAAAAAAATCGATATACTGTCAATTGCTAACCAATAAATCCAGTTTTCAAGTACTTTTTTGGCTACCATGTAGGTGGTGACAATACTACCCCAGGTGGTGAAAGAATCCAGGTAGGGCCAGGCTGCTTGCGAGTTTTCTGTGAGTAAGTAGCCGGAAATTGCCGAACAGCCAAGCACCCCGGCAATCGCCATCAGATGTATAGGTAGCGACCAGGTACTAATAGATAGCTGACCCTGATGGCGAGCGCCATACTTCCACTGATACCACCCATACACAGCCATCATCAAATAATAAATTTGTAACGCCGACTCCATCAGTAAATTGACGTTCCAAAATATGTAAATGGATAATGCCGTGCCTAGAAATGCTGCATACCAACACAAGATTTTTTCCTTCATCGCCAGCAACAGATAAGCCACGCCCAAAGCAACAGCACTCAACTCCAATAATGACATAGCCTGCACTGCGGCATTTATTGCCGCCAGATCATCACTCATAACCGCTTGCGAGCCGGGTATCGCCGTGTAGGAATTTAGTTGCAAACACTACTTTACCGTAACGTTCAAAGGAGTATTTGATTGCTGCCTGAAGCAACGCCATTACCTGATCAAATTCACCAAATAACTGCGTACTCATGCTGTTAGTCTTCACTTCCACCGCATCGCTGCGATTGAGCATCTCAATAAAATCACTGATCGCCGGTAAAAACTCATCCCGCAAGGGGTACATACTGATTTCTACTGAAATTTGCATTCCCTACCTCAACACTAGTAACCGAGTGTTTGCGCAAACAACCACTCGGTATTTTAGAAAATTAAAAACGATATTTACCCGTCACCCCGAAAACCCGCGGCTCACCCAACTGCACATAGGTATGAGTGGCATAAAAATCACGCGGGTCATTACCAAAGCGGAAGCCACGTACGCCGTAGTCCTTGTCTAGCAGATTGCGACTCCACAAGGATAAATCAAAATGCTCTCCACGATACCCCAGGGTTAAATTAACCAATTCAAAAGCCTCTGACTTGGTGTCATGGCTGTTGGAATAGTAAAACTCATCTTTCCCCTCCACCTCTAACCGAGTAAAGAAGCGCTGTGTAAAATCCAATTGAGCTCCCAAATTAAACTGGTACTTCGGCGCATGCGCTTGCTCGCGACCTTTTTTGTTCACTAGGCCTAAGTCTACATCATCGACAAGAAAAGTATCTCCCAGCTCCGTTTCCAACAGCCCAACACTGACAAATAATTGTAGGCCTTCCGTTGCTTGCCAAGTCGTTTCAATTTCCAGCCCATAGTTTTCGCCCTGTTTAACGTTGTCGATATAACCGGCAAATTGCACCCCATCGACAACCCAGGCTTTGAGCTGCATATCGCTGCGATCCATACGGAATAACGACAGCCTTGTCTGTAGACGATCCTCGAAATAGCTGCCCTTCAAACCTAATTCAAAATTAAGCAGTGTTTCCGTATCAAATGCCAAGTGGTCTGTCAGAAAATTAACCAGGGTCGGCGTCCAACCACGCAATAAGGCCTTACCTAAAGCGTTGCCATTAACTGAGCCTGCCTTATAACCTCTCGACACCAACGCATAGAGCATACTATTGTCATTGAGTTGATACTCCAGACTGATTTGCCCCCCCCAGAGATCTTCATCAGGAGTGCTGTTAATACCAATATTATCCTGATAGTCATGCTCAAACTGCTCCACACGCGCCCCGACCTTCAAAATCAAATTGTCCGCCAATTGTGATTCTAGCTCACCATAGAGCGCCAGCGTTTGCATTTCAGAATCACTTTCAAACAGCGGTACATCACCATAGGTATAGGCTCTTTCAAGTTGTTCTTCCTGATCCTCAAAATAGAGCCCAATCACCCAGCTAGTTGAACCATTGAAGATTGAGCTTGACTCCTGTGACAGCAACCGTAAGTCAAAACTCAACTGATCACGGTCGCGCACATAGTTATCCACCGAATGATATTCCCAGGGATGAATGCCGACAAAGCTCCAATCTTCATCGTAACCGTATTTCAGATCGGAGTCCTGGTAGGCCAGCACCGTTTCCAGTGTGACACCTGCCTGCATTTCCCAAACGGCCTTGATTGAAACAGCCGTGCTTTCTTGGCAGTCTTCGCCTGGCTCATCCGATAAGGTATTACGGTTATTATCTAATGAGAAGGCATCGTAGCCGTTATCGATATCAGCATAAAACAGTGACAAATCAAAGCTGATGTTATCCGTTGCCAGCCAGCGTAATTTACCACGCACCGTCAGCTCGTCCCGGTTGTTGGTATCCTCTTTGTTGAGATATTTATTGTCGATAAACCCATCACTTTGATATTGCTGAATCGCAACCCTTCCGAGCAAAGTTTCAGTTAGTGGACCACTGATAACTGCCCCAGTACTCCAAGTATCATAATTTGCCGCACTCCCTTCCAACACTCCCTCAAATGTCTCGGTGGGTTGATTTGACGTTAAATAAACCAGCCCCGCCAAGGCATTATTACCAAAGCGCGTGCCTTGCGGACCACGTAGTATTTCGACTTGCTTGATATCAAACAGAGTACCCGCATTGCCAATACCACTGAAATCCATATCGTCAATCATCACACCAACTGATGGATTGACCGGATCCACAAACTGACTGCGTTCACCGATCCCGCGCAATTGAATGTAGCGGCCACGGGAAGCACCAGCAGCATAATTAACGTTGGGTGCGGCGTTGAGTATTTCATCAAAATGTCGCGCATTCCGAGCGGCGATAGTCTCACTGGACACAACACTCAAACTGGCGGGAATTTGCATCAACTTGACATCGCGGAAATCCGCATTGACGATAATTTCTTCGATAGCGCCATCCGCTAGGGCCAGCGCAGGCAGAAAGGCTGCAGGCAAGAGCAGCTTAGTTCTCAATAAAGGTTTAAGTTTCATCTCTGTGTCTCCTTAAAATTGCTAAAAGAGACCCGGAGTGCGAAGCGCAGAATGTATCTATTGAAAAGATCCCTATCCCTACGCCGGCATTAACCGGATCAGGTTCAAAGGGTTTATGTCGCACTCAAACGCTTACGCTTTTGCTGACGACAAATCTCAGGCTGGAAGCCACCCCTAGGACTGTTTGTTTATCTTACGTCGATACGCAAGATAAACGAGCGCATGCTAATATTTTTTGCGCAACCCGCATTATCAGCGATAGCACACCATTAAGTAAATAATCAAATGTATTAAAATTTTGGCTTTCTATGGTCTTAACTTGCGCCAAGTAGCCGATCCTGATCTTTACGCTGGACATCTGGAAAGTGGACTTATATTCTTCCTTCACACCCTTTTTTCGGGCCAGGATTAGACTCTAATCACCCTTTTTGCGAATTTTTATCGGAAATCTAATGACCAGTAAAACACAAACGATCTATTACACATTGACTGATGAAGCGCCATCTCTCGCAACCTGTTCACTACTTCCTATCGTGAGGAAGTTTACATCTGCCGCTGGCATCGAAATAAAATTGAGTGACATTTCTCTGGCCAGCAGAATCCTTTCGCTCTTTCCTGAAAGATTGACTGAGGATCAGAAAGTAGCTGATGGTCTCGCTTTTTTAGGTGCGCTAACTCAGGATCCAGATGCAAACATCATCAAGCTGCCCAATATCAGCGCTTCTATTCCGCAGCTGAAAGACTGTATAGCCGAGTTACAATCACAGGGCTACAACATTCCCGATTATCCGGAAGCACCCAGCAGCGAAACTGACCTGGAGATTCAAGCAAGATACGCCAAAGCGCTCGGTAGTGCGGTAAATCCGGTTTTACGTGAAGGTAATTCGGATCGCCGCGCTCCAGCAGCAGTCAAAGATTATGTCCGCAAATTCCCCCACTCGATGGGCAAGTGGCGAAAATCCTCCTCTTCTCATGCTGATTACATGCGCGGAGGTGATTTCTTTTCCAGCGAAAAGTCCATCACCATGGAGCAAGCGACCGATGTTCGCATTGAGTTCGTTGCTAAAGATGGCACCATAGAACTAAAAAAAGAATTATCTCTGGAGCAGGGCGAAATCCTCGATGCCATGTTTATGAGCAGCAAAGCACTACGACGATTCTTCGAGGAAACCCTGGAGGACGCCAAAGAGTCCGGGGTGATGTGGTCTTTGCATGTAAAAGCAACCATGATGAAAGTATCCCACCCCATAGTATTTGGCCATGCGGTAACTGTTTTCTACAAAGACATATTTAAAAAATATGGCGAGCTATTCGCCGAACTAGGCGTAAATCCAAACAATGGTTTGAGCAGTGTTTATGACAAAATCGCTAGCCTACCCCGATCAAAGCGCGAAGAGATTGAAGCCGATATTCAAGCAGTTTATGCCTCTCGCCCAGAAATGGCGATGGTTGACTCGGTAAAGGGCATCTCCAATCTACATGTACCCAGTGACGTTATTGTCGATGCCTCAATGCCTGCTATGATTCGCAGTTCAGGCCAAATGTGGGGGCCGGATGGCAAACTCAAAGACACCAAAGCCGTCATGCCAGAAAGCACCTACGCACGTATTTATCAGGAGGTGATTAACTTCTGCAAGACCAACGGCGCGTTTGACCCAACCACTATGGGCAGCGTACCTAACGTGGGCTTAATGGCAAAAAAAGCGGAAGAGTACGGTTCCCACGACAAGACCTTCGAAATTAAGCAAGATGGCACGATGCGTATCGTTGATAGCACCGGCAAGGTTTTGATGCAACACGAGGTGGAAAAGGGTGATATATGGCGCGCCTGCCAGACCAAGGATGAACCCGTACGTGATTGGGTTAAACTCGCAGTCAGTCGTGCGCGTTTGTCCGACACTCCCGCCGTATTTTGGCTCGATGCAGAGCGGGCCCATGACATGGAACTGGCGAAGAAGGTGAAAGAATACCTCAAAACTCATGATACTGAGGGCCTGGATATTCATATCATGTCCTACGACTACGCCATTCGCTATTCAATGGAGCGTTTGATCCGCGGCAAGAACACCATTTCCGTTACTGGTAATGTTCTACGTGACTATCTAACCGACCTATTCCCAATTTTGGAGTTAGGCACCTCTGCGAAAATGCTCTCCATTGTGCCAATGTTGGCGGGTGGCGGCATGTATGAGACCGGCGCGGGCGGCTCCGCTCCGAAACACGTGCAGCAGGTTGAAGAAGAAAACCATTTGCGCTGGGACTCCTTGGGTGAGTTTTTAGCGCTAGCTGTTTCCCTGGAAGATATGGGAATGAAGCAGAATAACCCCAGAGCAAAAATCCTAGCCAAAACCCTGGACACCGCTACCGGAAAATTACTCACCAATAACAAATCGCCATCTCGCAAGACTGGTGAATTGGATAATCGTGGCAGCCACTTTTATCTGGGCATGTATTGGGCTCAGGAGTTAGCAACTCAAACCGACGATTCGGAACTTGCCGCTCAATTTGCTCCCTTCGCAAAAGAGCTCGCTGAAAATGAAGAACAGATTATCCGGGAGTTAAGTGAAGCTCAGGGCCACCCGGCTGAATTAGGCGGCTACTACCACGCGAAAAGAGAGACGGTTAAAAAGGTGATGCGCCCTAGCGCTACCTTGAACGCGATATTGAATGAGGCATTAATTCAGTAGCACTATGGGCAGGTGATGGTCGCTTAGTTATTCCAACGATCATCGCCTGATGCCATAGCTATTCTTCCAGCTTGATATCCACCATCAACTCATTCGCCAAATTTTCCAGCTCATCTTGTACAGCACTGAGCGAGGTGGTGGATGGCACCAATAAGCGGGCATTGGCAATAAAGAGGCTCTCACCTGACATCGATGCATCCTGACATTCGGTGTCCAACTCTTCGACATTAATATGATGCTTCGCCAATATCCGGGTAATATCCCGCACAATCCCAGGGCGGTCCTGACCTACTAATTCCAGAGAAAACTCGCGCGCACCTTCAGGTCGTGGTAACGCCGTAGTTCGCTCCACCACAATCTGCAGTCCGGTTAAGCTCAATGATTTTAGGTCAGCAATCAAATCATCCACTTGGCCATCCGGTACATTTGCCATCAAAATTCCAGCAAACTTTCCAGCCAATGACAGCATACTGCTCTCTGTCCAATTACCACCGTGTGACGCCAAGGTTTGCGATAAGGTTTCTACTATGCCCGGGCGGTCATTGGTGATCACAGTTAATACGATGGACGTCGACATAGGCAGATACGCTTGGTTAGGGTGTCTCAATTAGCAGGCTTCTTGGTTACCCATTATAAATAGAGCCTTGTTAATTTACCATCATCCCTGCGTATTCGGTTTACCTCAACAAGTATTTAATCAGATGACAAAATCGCTGGAAATTTTATCTGCCTCTGGAACGTAATACCATTCCGCCAAACCAACTGCTCAGGTCTCTGGCAAACTTGACTTGACCAAGGGCAATCACAACAGCCCCGGTCAAAATGCCCGGCAACCCTTCATAAACCGCATGATGCCAACCCATATACCGCCAAAATAGCGCGACAGATAAGCCCAAAATGGCTGCCGCAATGCTCAATCCCTGTCCAGGCTTCCAGCCCACACAAAGGGCTAAGAGCAATGGTGCGAAGGCACTAGCAAGCCCAGACCAGGACATAATCACCAAGCTAAAAACACTTTGATTATTGGTTAGCGCCAATAGTAACGCACAGCCGGTAATGGCAATGGTGGTGAGTTTAATCAAGAGAGGTCGTTCAATGTTCTTCGGTAATAAATCATGGGTAACGGCAGCAGAGCAACTCAACACCAGTGAATCTGCAGTAGACATAGTCGCGGCGAAGATTCCTGCCAGAATCAGCCCAACCAATATCGGCGGCAGTAGTTCAAGCGCCATTGTGGGTAAGGCAAGTTCTGCATCAAAACTGCCAGTATCCACCAAATACAGACGCGACAGCAGACCAACGCCGGTTGCCAGACAGTAGAATCCAGAAAACCATAAGTAATACCAAATGCGTGCTTTGCGCATATTATTGTCATCATCAAGCGCCATAAAACGAACCATCACATGCGGCTGTCCGATAACTGATAATCCTGCAAATAACCAGCTGACAGCAAACAACACTCCTCCGGCCACCCCTGGCAGTGCTAAATCTTTAGGGAACCAATCAAGAAAACCATCCACTTTTCCCATGCTGACAATAACACTATCAACGCCACCTAGTGCCACTACGCTAACAACTAACAATAGCGCCATAGCGATAAGCATCACACCCGATTGCGCAGCATCAGTCCAGATGGAAGCCCGAATACCACCCGCGAAACAGTAAAGCGCAACCATTATTGCCCCAATGACCGCCCCGGCCCAAAGCGGCCAATTGAACAACACATGCAGCGCTTTACCACCCGCAATCAACTGCGCACCGGCATAGGCCATCAAAAAAATCAAAGAAATAATCCCGATGAGGCGCTGAAGCTTATCGTGATTTCCTCCATACCAATGACTAAGCACACCGGCATAACTGACTTCCCCGCTACTGGCCGTTGCTTGGCGCAGGCGTGAGTGAACAAACAACGATGCTAAAAAATCACCAACAATCCACCCTATCATCAACCAAATTGAAGCTAGCCCGGTCGCATAGGTATAACCGATAACCCCGATAAACATGTAGCCGCTATTGTTGGTCGCCACCGCAGATAAACCAACCAGCCACGGCTGAACAGTGCTATCCGCAAGATAATAATCATGCCGAGTTCCCCGACTTTTAAAAATTGACGATAGACCAATCGTCGTAAACATCAGCATGAACCCAAGAAAGGAAAAGATAATCTGTATCGAGGCGGATTTATCTATCATAGACTTAACCTTGAGTTCGGATTGGGCTAGGTTTTTTGATTTGTTAGTTTGGCGTCATTTGAACCAAATTTATCAAATAGTGGCTGTATAGCTTTAACGGCAGTAATACCTTTCTTGCCCCTGTTTTTCAGCAGGCAAGGGTGTTTGATGCAATGACAATCCATCGAACAATCTGGTCTGATCACGCAAGGCAAATCGCTTTTCCGTGTTCGTGCACCTCAACCAGACATTGATGAAGACTTTTAATCGCTAGCTCATAATCATTTTCGTCGACGACAAATTGCATATCTACCTGCCGCATAGACTGATGCATGGCTTGCACATTAATTTTCTGTTCAGCCAAAGCAGTAACCGCCTGGGCGAGAATTCCTGTCACCTGCATATCACTGCCGATAGCCGAGACGATAGCCGACTTTCGCTGATTAAGCTCAGCATCGGGATAGATTTCTTCCAGCACTTTTTGTAATCGTTTCATGGTTTTCAAGTTAGTCGAAAGGTAGTGCGTAATCGTATTGGCATTAATATCTTTCGCCAAAAGATGCACTTTAAAACGACGCAATACCGCTAAAATTTCACGGTCATAAAGATCGATTTGTCCGACCATATCCTGATCAAACAGCTCCAAGGCATAGACGCCCTTGCACCCGGCTATGATTTCAACACAGGGACTATTACTCACATAATCGGAGGTAATTAACGTGCCGGCATGCTCAGGCTCAAAGGTGCTCTTAACTCTCAGTGGAATATTATTCTGCCGCAATCCTTTCGCTGCTTTCGGGTGAATGGCCTCCATTCCAAGATTAGCCAGTTGATCGGCCACATCGTAATTGGTACGCCCGATCGGCACCGCATTCTTTTCTCCCACTAGCCGGGGATCAGCACTGCTCAGGTGAAACTCCTTGTGGATGACCGCTTCCGCAGCACCGGTGAGCACGGCAATTCGACTAAAGGTCATTTCGCTATAACCACGATTGAAGCTTGTCATCAGGCCTTCTTTACAATGTGTATATCCGGTCACAATAGGAAGCTGTTTTGATAAATCAATCTCCCTAAATGCCTCCTGAATACGCTCATCTAATGAGATGTGGCGATCTGAATTCCAGCCACTTAAATCGACAAAACAGGCATTGATCCCGTCACGCTGTAACAATATCGCGGTGTTCCAGGCACTATGAACCTCGCCAATACTCGCCAGCAGCTCTCTGACGGTTCCTAAGTGCTGGTTTAAAGAAAAATGGCCATGGCCACACAGTCGTTGCAAATTGTCTAAACAGGCTTCGGCGGCATCAAGACGCTCACCAATAAATTGGTTAGCACGTTGCAATGCCATTTCATCGTGAAATAAACCGGCATTAATAGCCTGGAATTTCTCCCTTAACTTTTGTAAAGCAACAAGCCAACTTTCATCCTTCTCACTACCCGCGAACAGGGCATAAAGTCCAGGCTGACCTGATTTTTTATGCTCCAATAATGCATCGGTGATACCGGCATAGGCAGATACCACAAATATTCTCTGATAGTTGGTGTTTTTCCGAGTAGGTTTAAGCACAATATTATCGCGCACAGCCCGATAGTTACTCATCGAGGTGCCGCCAATTTTTTCTACACTATGACAATTCATACATTCCCTTCTATTATTCCGCGCAACCAATGCACAAGCGCGTCACAGGCACTGCCTGGAGGCGGGCGATAGGAATGACACAGCCACACTCGCTACAAAAACCCGCTTCCTCGGTATCAAGCCATTGCAAATTTTCTTTTAATTGCGCCAGTTCTAAGTGTTCACTATCGGTAACTTGGGAATTGACGGCTGAGGTTATTTTTATATCCATCGTTGCTGATTCATCATCCGATTGACTAACCAGTTTTTGTTGGCTGTGCTTTAAATCCGCTAGTTGCACCTCCAAATTGGTAATACGAGCGCAAATTTGTCGTTTGAGCGCATTACTCTCTCGGCTATTCATGGCCAGCCTCATCAATAGTTTTTGTCACGACGTCAATATGTTTTCGACTGCAAATATATTCCGGACGAGGTGGTTGATCGCAGTAAGGTTCCGTCACGCGATTACTGATGGCGTTATATACAAAAAAGGCGTTTGAGCGTGGATAAGGTGTAATATTACCGTTCGAGCCATGCATAATATTGCAGTCGAAAACAATGACGCTACCGGGCTTCCCTGTTGCCGCGACAATACCACCTGAGGCGGCAAGTTGACTTAGGCTTTTATCGTCTGGTATGCCGTACTCCTGTTTCTTCAGCGAGGCTTTAAAATGCTGTTTGGGTGTTTCACCTTCACAGACCACGTACTTTTTATGGGAACCGGGGATCAGCATTAACGGGCCATTATTTTCATCGTTTTCGGTCAACGTGATGGACATACTTAAGGCGCGCATCGCGGGCATACCATCTTCTACATGCCAGGTTTCAAAGTCCGAATGCCAATAAAACTCCTTACCGCGAAATCCCGGTTTGTAATTAAGGCGCGATTGATGGATATATATTTGATCATTGAGTAAATATTCAGCCAACCCCAGCAACCGAATATCCCTCGAGAGTTTATTGAAGAGAGGGCTGACTTCATGCACCCTGAACACAGAGCGTACTTCACCACTGTCTGACTCAGTGATCGTCTCTCCTGACGCTTTGACCGCCTCATCTTTTCTAAGTCGATCGAGCTCTTCCTGAAAAGCACTGACTTCTTCAGGAGTAAAAACATTTTCCAAAACAATAAAGCCCTGGTCGTTATATTGCTCAACGAGGCTTTTATCAATGGGCGCTGGTTTTGTTTCTGGCGCATAAACGGTAGGGTCCCGGCGGTCGAGAAGTTGAGCCTTCTGTACACCTCGGGAAGGGTAGCGATCACTTGGCTTACTATACCGATTTTCTGCTGTAGCGGTCATCACTGTCATTTCTCCCTATTCCTCTAACGCTGCGGCGGCCAACTCGTAGGCACCTTCTGCGTTATGCACTTCTTTACCGTTGAGCGGTGGATTGAATACGCAGGCCAATTTCATTTCCTTAAACGCACGCAATATATGCTTATCGTGTTGATCCAGGTTGTACAGGGTGCCGGGGTTAATAGGGTATTTCCTGCCATCTTCAACCGTCTCAATCTCACCCTCCCCGGAAATACAATACACAGATTCCAGATGGTGCTTATAATGCATCTGAAAATCTGCACCTTCATAAATGGTGGTAATATGAAAAGAAAAGCCCATATTGTCGCTTTTAAGCAACAAGCGAGTACTTTCCCAGTTACCGTCGGGGGAAATAATGCGGCGCTCAGTTTGTTCGGCTTTTTTTAGATCTCTCACTATCACAGTTACATTTCCTCATGTGCTAGATATTCAATTTCAATAATCATTTTTTGGATACCACTGACGGTGGCAATTTCACCATCATTAATGAGCCGTTGATCGCCTTGCTTTAAAATCTGACGTTCTGGCTCTGACATCAATCTTAGGTATCCTTTACCCACCACGCAGCACAGCAACAAACAACAACCTTCCACCCCTTGTGGCAGCAATTGCCGTTCACCAGGCCAAATTCGTATGGTTTCTTTTTCCCGTACCATGCTTTGATGGTGAGTTACAGGCAGCTTATTTCTCTATCTTCTTCGAAATAATCAATTTCTTCCGGAATTGAATCCTCTTTGGCACAGATTTCCTTGATCGCCCGCTCGACAATATCAATGCCTTTCTTTAGGTTTTCATCGCTAATAATTAACGGACAGAGAAACTTAACGACCTGATCATCTGCGCCACTGGTTTCAATAATCAAACCATTTTTAAACGCGTTATGCGTAATGGCTCCCGCTAGCTCACCATTAACGCAATTGAGCCCCTGAAACATTCCCCGGCCACGGGTTGTAAAATTTCCTTCACCATATTTTTCAGCAATGCTGTTAAGTCGCTCTGACATATATTGCCCTTTGCGCTTGATTTCTTTCGTAAAATTCTCGTCTGACCAATAACAGTCAATTGCTGCTTTGGCCGTCACAAAGGCAAAATTATTTCCCCGGAATGTACCGTTATGCTCACCAGGCTTCCAATGGTCCAGCTCTGGCCTGAACAACACCACGGCAAAGGGTAATCCGTAACCACCCAATGATTTGGACAGGGTAACCATATCAGGCTGAATCCCAGCCTCTTCAAAACTAAAATAGGTTCCCGTACGTCCACACCCCGCCTGAATATCATCAACAATCAAAAAGACCTTGTGCTTTTTGCAAACCTGTTCCAGCCTTTGTAACCATTCATTCGAGGCGACATTGATACCACCTTCGCCCTGAACAGTTTCGACAATAACCGCAGCAGGCAAATCAACCCCGCTACTGGAATCGGATAGCACCTTGTCCAGATAATCCGTCGTATCAATATTCTCCCCAAGGTAACCATCATAAGGCATCCGGCTGGTTCCATTGAGCGAAACCCCAGCGGCTCCTCGATGATGAGAATTACCGGTTGCAGCCAAAGCACCTAAACTGACGCCATGAAATCCATTCGTAAAGGAGATGACGTTCTCTCTGCCACTAATATTGCGTGCCAATTTAAGTGCTGCTTCGACGGCATTTGTGCCTGTCGGGCCGGTAAACTGCATCACATAATCCATACCACGCGGCTTTAATATTTTCTCATTGAATGTTTCAAGAAACTCACCTTTGGCCCGGGTATGCAAATCCAGGCCATGGGTGATACCGTCACTATTGACGTAATCGAGTAACTTTTTCTTAAATAACGGGTTGTTGTGTCCATAGTTCAAAGTGCCGGCGCCGGCCAAAAAGTCAAGGTACTGATTACCCTCCTCATCATAGAGAAACTCCCCCTGCGCCTTATTAAATACACGGGGAAATGACCGTGCATAGCTCTGTACTTCCGATTCGATCTCTTCAAAAATTTTCATGTGTTATTTTCCTTTAAATAGCTTTCCATAAGTTACCCATAGTGAACGTCTACCCGCTTTTAGAAACGAATTGGGCCAATTCGCGCCAATAACTCGGTATCGTGCTTACCCTCAAAATGTTTTTGCCGATCAAACATAACCGTACGCTCCAGTTCAGTGCCAAGTTCCACCGCTAACCGCTCAAATAAGGCCCAAGATGCCTGATTTGATTCAGTCACGGTAGTTTCCAGCCAGCGCACCTGAGCACATTGAGGTCGGTCAAGAATATGCTTTAGCATCCGGGTGGCTAAGCCCTGTCCTCGGCAACCTTTGTCTACCGCCACCTGCCAAATAAACAAGGTATCCGATCGTTCAGGAATAAAATGTGCGGAGATAAAGCCGACAAGAGCATCCTCCTTTTCGGCCGCAACGGAGGTGCCTGCAAAATGAGTACATTGCAGTAGGTTGCAATATCTTGAGTTCTTATCAAGTGGTTGGCATTGCGCCACAAGTTGGTAAAGCTTTGAACCATCCTCACTGCGGGGAAATCGAAGGTCAATATCATTTAAACCGATTGTCATTTATCCTTTTTTATTTAGCTTACTAAATATAAATTTTAAATTATTAAGAAAATAGTATAAAAAAACGCCATATATCATACAATAATGGCGTTTTTATTAAAACTGTTTATATTGTACACTAAGTATTTTTACATTGATACTGCTTGCTCAGGTTTATACACTATCGGCTGTCTTTACCTATATCGACACAGAAATCAAAGTGCTGACTCCATTGGTGACGAAGAAACCACACGGGTGATCAATATTCCGGTTTATAATACCCCTCTAATTTTACAAAGGGCTTTACTTTGCATCGAATTGAAGACGTATTAGTTGCTTTGCGACGAGTCATCAGAGCGACCGATCTACATTCAAAATATCTGGTCAAAACAACCGGCCTGACAACACCACAAATTTTACTTTTGCAAGCCATTAGGGATAAAGGCCAAGTGACTATCGGCGAACTGGCGAACGAGGTTAATCTTAGCCAGGCTACAGTAACTGCCATTCTTGACCGACTGGAAAAACGTCACCTCGTTTATCGGAAACGCTCTGAGCAAGATAAGCGAAAGGTTCACGCGAACCTAACAGACAAGGCGACACACATTTTAAAAAATTCCCCTATCCCTCTTCAAGATCACTTTGCTCGTCAGTTTGCAGAGCTTGAGGAATGGGAACAAAACATGATCATTTCTGCCGTACAACGGATTGCACAAATGATGGATGCTAACAATATTGACGCATCCCCGGTACTGGATGTGGGGACTTTGGATCGAACGGGGATTCAAACAGAATAACCACTTAATACAAACTGCGGAGGCATGCAGAGCACACTGCCTAGCATTATATGGCCTGCTAGAAACAGGGGTAAACACCCCCGGGAACTCACCACCATAAAATGGCCGGTTATCCTTGAAATTGTACCCAAAAGGCCTAACCCACCATTTCAACCCTGCTTCTGATGGAGAAAGTATGCGTTTATTGGTTATCTCTCTGTTGGCATTATTTCTTAGCCTAATGCTGATTACCGCTGGCAATGCCTATTTACTCACTCTATTGGGGGTTCGACTCGGAGACACCGGCATTAATCCGTTAAATGTAGGCCTCATTATGGCCTGCTATTCGATTGGATTTGCCGTCGGCGCACTTTACGCCGTCCCGTTGGTCAGGCGGGTTGGCCATATCCGGACATTTTCTGCACTTGCCAGCGCCTGCGCAATGGCCGCCGCAAGCTACCCTCTCATCGAAAATATTTATGTTTGGGCAGGATTACGGGCGATTGGTGGTTTCACTGTTGCTGGCATGCTCATCACCATTGAAAGTTGGTTTAGTGCTGTGGCGACCAATCAAAATCGTGCCACACTATTCTCTTTCTACTTAATTGCCTCCTATTCAGCCTCCGCCATGGCTCAACTTTTAGTTGGTGTCAGTGGCGCTGGCGGGGCAGCGCCATTTGTACTGGCCACTCTGCTTCTCATTGCGGCAGTGATCCCTCTATCTCTGTCCCGCCTGCAATCGCCAGAATTAGAGCAAGAGACACGTATGCCGCTTATCCGTCTTTGGCAAATAGCGCCGCTGGGGCTTACTTCAGCTTTTTGTGCCGGGTTGCTACTCGGCTCCTTCTATGCGCTGGCCCCTCTTTTTAGCAAAATGACTCAGTTAAGTACCGCCGAAGTTTCACAGTTAATGTTCGCGGCAGTCACCTTCGCCATGCTGCTGGCTTGGCCGCTTGGCTGGATCTGTGATCGCATGCAGCGCAGCACCATCATGCTCTTGGTCTGCCTGCTAGCAGCTCTTTTCAGCATGTTATCTGGCCTTGGAACTACCTGGGGGTTTTTGCTACGGGCGTTACTTGCCTCGCTAGTGCTCGGCTTAAGTGCCAGCATCTATTCAATTTCTGTCGCAATTACAAATGATTTAGTCGATAGCTCAGAGCGGGTAGCCGCCAGTTCGGCCCTGATGCTTAGCTATGGGCTTGGCAGTATCCTTGGGCCACTGGGAGGCTCTGTCTTAATGGAAAAAATTTCAGCTGCTGCATTTTTCTATGGTTTTTCCCTAATACTGATTCTGTTAGCCCTGTTTATCCGTTACCGTCAAACCCAGGTCTCCCCACTACCTGTTACAGAACAGGCACAGTTCATCGCTGCCGTTCCAGAAAACCAAGTTGCTGTTGATTTTGATCCGCGTTATGAACACACACCAGACATTCCGATTGAAGCACTTTTCCCTGAGGAAACAACATTGGAATAAATATCGAAGCCCGGCACCCAGACTAATCATTTCTCGCTCAAATAACCCGCGAAAACCGCTGCTCTTTTGTTGGCTGTTGATAGGCGTCAAATACCATAGCGATATTACGCAGCAATAAACGACCAAAAGGCTGAACGCTTATTTGTTGATCACTCAGCGTTACCAAATCATCCTCTTCCAAAGGCAGCAAGCGGTTTAATTCCTCTGCAAAATAAGATTTGAAATCAATTTGGTACTGCTTTTCTATGTCTTCAAAATTAACAACGCCCTGGCACATCAACCCCTGAATAACTGTGCGTCGCAATTTATCGTCATCGCTTAAACGGTAACCCTGGAACACCGCCAAGCGCCCAGCATCTATCGCTTTAAAATAACCTTTCTCAAACCGTTCATTCTGGCTATAAGCATTGTTAACTTTACCAATAGAAGTTACACCCATACCAATCATATCGGTATCCGCATGAGTGGAGTAGCCCTGGAAATTCCGCTGCAATGTGCCTTTTTCTTTTGCTCGCACCAGCTCATCATCAGGTAAGGCAAAATGATCCATACCGATATAAACATAGCCTGCTTCCTGTAAGCGATTAATGGTCAGCTCCAACAGGCCAAGTTTTGTCACAGCATCCGGCAGATTCTCAGCTTTAATCAGGCTTTGTGCTTTAACTCGATGCGGCAGATGGGCATAACTATAGATTGCCAAACGCTCTGGGCGCATGGTGATGATAGTATCGAGAGTCCGATTAAAACTGGCCACTGTTTGATGCGGCAAACCATAAATAAGGTCCATATTGATGGATTGATAGCCTGACTGTCGTGCGGCATCCAACACGGACTGAGTCTGCTCAATCGATTGTTGGCGATTAACCGCTTTCTGTACCTTTTCATCAAAATCCTGAACCCCAAGGCTGACACGATTAAAGCCAAACTCGCGCAACATAGCGATAGTATTTCCTCGTACCGCACGAGGGTCGATTTCAATTGAAAACTCTCGCTGATCCACCGGCGCCATATTAAAATGCTGCTCTGTCACCAACATCAATTGCTGTAATTGCTCATCGCTTAGAAAAGTAGGGGTGCCGCCACCAAAGTGAAGCTGGTTCACTAGGCGCTGATCGCTCACTAAAGCCGCCTGCATAGCAACTTCTTTGTGCAGGCGCTCAAGATAAGGAATAGCCCTATCAAAGGTATGGGTAATTATTTTGTTACAAGCGCAATAGAAACAGAGCGACTCACAATAGGGGATATGATAGTAAAGCGATAACGGGTTGCGCTGCAGGTTACTTTCCGCCAGCTCAGCAAGATAACCCTGTTCGTTAAACTCTGGGGAAAATTGAATGGCGGTTGGATAGGATGTATACCGCGGCCCAAAAGTATCATATTTTTTGAGCATATCCGCATCAAACCGGATCGCTTGGGACTTACTTTCTTTCATTTTTACCACTCTCTAGCAAAGCTGAAGTGCGACATCATCAACAGCAATGGGTGATTATCTAGCTTTCATCATGAATGACGCAACCTCTATTTCAATGGCCGCAATCCTTTAATCCTGTATTTTCAACAAAAGCTTACCTGGCAACAGCTCTCCTCACTTAATCTATCAGCGCCATTTCATCTGCTCAAGATGAATGATTTTTTCTGAATTCGGATAGTTTTCATTACTATTAGGATGTCAAATAGATGTGCTTGAAAAGCATAGCTATCAGATAATGCTAAAACGCAGGTAAAACACCATGAAAACGAAACAACTCATTCTTGGCGGGCGGGCACAAGTTAAGGTTGCCATTGCACAAATCTCCAGCCAATTCCTAAATCGTGAAGCCTGTATTACGCGCGCCGTGGAAGCCATTAGAGAAGCCGCCAGCAACGGTGCCGAGCTGGTCGTCTTTCCTGAAGTCTGGTTGGCCGGCTACCCCTATTGGACCGAAGGCTGGGACTCGAATATGCCGGAATGGGTTAACGGCAGAGTACGTTTTCATGATGCTGCTGTATTGATCCCCAGCGAAGATACCGAAAGACTTGCCAATGCCGCTCGTGATAACAACACTCATGTCGTGATGGGGTGTAACGAAATGGATTCAAGGCCTGGCGCTCAAACCATCTACAATACCCTTCTGTTTATCGGGCGCGAGGGAAATTTGCTGGGCAAACATCGTAAACTCATCCCAACATTTACGGAACGAATGTTTTGGGGGCAGGGCGATGGTCGCGACCTCGTTGTCTTTGAAACGGATATTGGCCGGATCGGTGGCTTAATCTGCGGTGAAAATTTAATGACAACCGCTCGAGCCGCTATGGCCGCTCAAGGTGAGCATATTCACATTGCGGTATTTCCCGGCTCTTTTGCCCTGCATACCGGGCCGCAGCTGGAAGAACCGGATAAAGCGGGGTACTTCTGGGGAAATTTCGCCGCCCGAGCCCATGCCATGGAAGCCGGAACTTTTGTGATTCAGGCGTGCAGCTTCATTGACGAGAAAGATATCCCTGACGACTTCCCCTACAAAGGAAAAATGAATACCAGTTATGCCCATGGTGGCAGCGCTATTATTTCTCCCTTAGGCGTACCGCTGGTCGAACCACAGTATGGCTCCCAAATTATCTATGGAGAACTACAGGCAGACATGATTAAAGCCGTGAAAGCCATTCTTGATAGCGTGGGTCATTATGACCGCCCGGACGTGCTTCGCCTGCTCGTCAGACGGGAGCGAGGCTGGGAAAGCGCCGATACCCCTGTTAATCCGCAGAATATTCGATGGAATGACAATGACTTACGTCGCGCCGCTGATCAGTATGATATCGATGAAAGCCTAGTTTACAAGGTAGTGGAGGATATCCAAAAATAATTCTTTACTCTACTCAGGTTGATCAATATTAGTGCTGACTCAGACTTAAGCTGTTAAAAAGATTCTCTAGCATTTACTGACCCAAACCCCCACCTCAAGGCTCGAATCCGCCGTCCCAATAAATGAACCCGCTATGGGGGGTACTGATTCGGGCAGCCTTGCTACCGCAACGGCGATATGATCCGTTCCGACGATTTTGCCAATCGTGGGGTCAAAACCCTTCCAACCTGCTCCGGGTAAATACACCTCAGCCCAAGCATGGGTTGACCCAATTTCATTGACTAATAGAGGCGCGTGCAGATAGCCGCTAACAAAGCGCGAAGCGAGCCCTAAACACCTCGCCGCCTGCATAAAAAGTAATGCAAAATCTCGACAAGAACCACTGCCGCAGGATAGTGTTTGAGGCGCCGTTTGTACGCCGGGCTCTTCCCGCGCACAGTAGGCCAAGGTTTGATAAATATATTCAGCAAGGCGCTGCAACAGCGTGTAGGATTGAATCTGTTCGTTGGTTTGCCAAAAATTTGTAATCCATTGATTGACCATTGCGATGGTGGCTTGCTCGGGTAACGCCATATAGGGAGACAGCAAGACTTTATCATCCGACTGATAGGAAAAAGGATAATTAATCGCGTAATCAGCCACTAAAAAATCGAGCGGTGCCTCATTGTACTGTTGGATAATAACCTCGCTCTCCACCACCAATTGGTTGGCAGGCAAATCAAATGTTGCTATAGCGACTGAATTCCCTTCCACGTCCCGATGCCAAAGCAAAGTTGCAGGAGGTGTGATCTTTAACTTTAAGGACTCGATCCGCAACTCATGGTCTTCCCTGGGGCGCAAGCGTAGGTTGTGCGGCCCTAGAGTCACATCTCCAGAATAATTGTAGTAAGTACGATGAATAATTTTATAGCGTTGCATGTTTCATTCCTGATTCTTAGCTCCTAATACCCTAGTACAATCGACATTACCGCCCTACCGATGCGTTCTGTCTTCATGAATTCGAGATACGCATACCTTCTGTGTGGTGGGGTACAAAGCAGGTCCAAACTGGTTGTACACAGCAACATCCGCTGCATCACGGCCATAACCAATAGCGACGTAACCGCCTTTCATTTCAGCTTGCGTCGCATCAAATGAATACCAGCGGCCTCCGACATAGGCTTCAAACCAAGCATGCAGGTCCATAGGCTCCAGTTCATACAGATAACCAACCACCATGCGCGCAGGAATACTAAGACTACGACACAAGGTGATTCCAAGATGAGACAAATCCCGGCAAACGCCCCATTGTCTGGAGTTGACTTCCATCGCTGATACCAGAATATCACTGCTCATCGGCTCGTAACGAATCGTTGTACGCAACCAATTTTCAATAGTCGCCACCTGATCATAACCCAACTGTTGCCCTGCGGTGATAGCGGTCGCCATCTGGCTGAACCGATCCGACTCACAATAACGACTGGGCAAGAGATAGCATAGAACAGCATCAGGCAAATACTGGATTTCCACAAACGGCGCGCCTGGCGCCTGATCCACATAGTCGGACGTCATTACCTCTGCTGCGGTGTGTACGACAAAAGTGCCGGAAGGTGCGATGAGGCGTTGACAGAGATTCCCATAACCATCCGTGAATTCAAAAGCGGGTACGCTCGGATCGAGTTTATATTCCTCACTTGCAATCCATTGCTGTGCCCCGCTGCGCGGGCGCAACATGAGAACAAAGGGTGTCGGTACAGTAATGTCAAATACCAAATCACAGCTTGTTCGCAACCACATGTGATAACTCCTGTGAGAGAAGACAAACAACTTGGACGGTACAGAAACAAAATGTTTCGGGCCGTGGATACACTTATAGAGAAGCAACCCCTTTTCAGCTTAACCGATTAATATTGTTAGACCCAAGAAGAATTGATAACAACAATTGAAGCTGAAAGCCATTCAAGATGAACAAAAATCAGGTTATTTCAGTATTATCACGTATTGAAAAAGTCTTCAGTTTGACTTTATTTTTTTACTAGGTAGACTCAGTTTTACTAGGTCACCAATCAGGCAAATTACGCTCAGAGTTTTTGTGATGTATAAGTTGGTTCGATTTTTTTCTTGGAGAGTTACTCTCACCTTCCCCATCTAACGGGCGCTCTCTTGCGCCCGCCGTAAGCCTTTAATTTTTTTACTCATCTAAATTTGACGGCCATTTGCTGGTCGTGAAGGAGTACTGTCTTGAACAGGGGAATCAGGCAACGCATTCAATCATCACTGAATCGCTGCATACAAAACTATTTTATCTCTACACCGCTGGATTTTACGTTATCACCAGTGCAACTAGCGGATGCTTTTTCTGCACTCGAGTACCCGTTACGCTCTATTCTAGAGCAAGCCCCACGGGTTTCTCTGCAATCGACTGTCACAGTGGAAAACCTGCTGACCGGAGAAATCACAGATTTCATACTGGTCGATCCGAAACAGCGTAAATTGGAGAAAGGACAACTGTCGTGCTTATCGCCTCTAGGTAGACGCCTTATGGGATGTGGCATTGGCGACAAGGTAAGGGTGAACTTTCTGGGCTCCCGGTTACAGGTTCGTATTCTCGCGATCGCTTAACCTTAATCATTCCCGAAATAGGAAGGAGGATATCGACATGCATGTTTCGCCAGAGTTTGTGAAATAAATATTAGATAAGATTGAATAGAGTGGTCAGCCGCAGTGCTTACCCCGAGAGAATTATCCAAGGAGTAATGACATGTCAAAGCTCAAAGAAAAGAAACAGCCGAAAAAAACCCTAAAAGAAAAACGCCTTGAGAAAAAAGATAAAAGGCGTCAACAGGCATAAACCTGTTATTTTTCCGACGGGGGTTCTGTCAGAGCCCCCGTTTCGATAATAGAGGATAACCAAAGAGCCTCGGATCAAACAGACTTTCGCATATGGACAGATTTGATAAAGCCATTCTCGCAATCCTTCAGCAAGACGCTACTTTGCCTGTAACGGTTGTCGCCAACCGCGTTGGGCTTTCAAAAAGTGCTTGCGGACAGAGAATTCAAAAACTGGAGAAGAGTGGAGTCATTACAGCACGACTTACGCTGCTTGATTCCTCAAAACTAAATTTACCCTTGACTACATTCTTAGTGGTACGTACCAACCGCCACGACCCGCATGGTTTAGATAAATTTGAGCGGGTCGTAAAAGAAATACCTGAAGTATTAGAAATACATCGGCTGCTTGGCGATATGGATTACTTAATTAAAGCGGTAGTCACTGATATGGACGGCTATAGTCGACTTTACAAACAACTGAACGAAGAGGCTAGCCTATACAGTCTCAATAGCAACTTTGTTATGGAAACCGTCAAAAATACAACGAATCTCCCACTCAAATACGTTTAAATCTATAGTCTGTTGATTTACAACGAGTTAATGGTCAGTATAAATTCGTGGTGCGCGTTTAGGCATGCGTGTCAGCAGTTCATAACCACTAGCTCCAGTCCATTTCGCGACTTCATTAACCGGCAATTGTTTGCCCCAAAGAATCACCTCATCACCAATTTCAACATCTGCCAACTCGGTGACATCAAGGGTTATCATATCCATGGAAACACATCCGATTAAAGGTACGCGTTGCCCATTAACCAATACGGGTGTGCCATTGGGGGCATTTCGTGGGTAGCCATCCCCATAACCAACCGCGACAGTGGCAACCTTTGTGGTTCGATCGGCTTGCCACTGTAAACCGTAACCTACCGACTCGCCCGCTTCAATCTCTCTGATATTGATGACAGCGGATTGAAATGTCATTGCAGGCTTAAGTTGATCACTCGCTGCATGACTGTATGGAAAGGGAGAATTACCATAGAGCATATAACCAGGACGATTCCAGTCTGCCCTGGCTTTTTCCCAACCCAGTATAGCCGCTGAATTAGCCATACTGATCGGCGCATGAAGCCCTGCTACCGCTCCTTGAAAGCGGTTTATTTGCTCATAGGTGAAATGACTGTCTAGCTCATCGCTGCAAGCAAAGTGCGTGGCTATCACCATTTCTGAATTGACATTGGCGCTATTGGCTAAGTTTGCGTAAACCTTTTTCACATCGACCGGAGATACGCCTAGTCGATGCATGCCCGTATCTACTTTAATCCAAACAACCACCGGTTTGGAAATTTTGGCACTAACGACCGCATCGACCTGTTGTTGGTTTCCAACCATCATCCAGAAATTGTACATAGATGCCAGATTTACTTCATCGGCCGAGAAAATACCCTCAAGTAATAAAATCGGTTTTTTAATTCCTGCTTCCCGCAACGCTATTGCTTCTTCGATACAAGCAACCGCAAAGGCCGGTACCTGTGGCTCGAGGGCCTTACTTATTACTGTCGCCCCATGACCATAGGCATCCGCTTTGACGACCGCTATCGATTTTGACAACGGCGCCAGCCTAACGGCAAATGTATAGTTATGACGAATTGCCTCAAGGCTAATCGATACTCTTGTAGGACGTGCCATTTAGGTTAGTTATTCCGAAGTTTAGGAAAAATTTTTAGCGCTGTGCAAAGCGAATAGCTCTGTATAAGGCCGGGATACCGTATTCTTAATAAGCGTACAATTTTAAGATTTTTTCAGCACCCCAACCTTTTTTCATATCCAAGACTATTAAGCTGCATAGCGATGAATGGAAAGCCCATCAGTATCAATCTCAGGCTTCTTGCCGGATATAAGGTCGCTCAACAGACGGCCCGAGCCACAAGCCATCGTCCAACCCAGTGTACCGTGACCAGTATTAAGATAAAGATTGGGAATGGTTGTCGAGCCCACACAAGGTGTGCCATCCGGCGTCATAGGGCGCAGGCCACACCAAAATTCGGCTTTGGATAAATCCCCAGCCTTGGGGAATAGATCTGACACCACATGCTCAACGGTTTCACGTCGGCGTTCTTTGAGTTCGTTGTTGTAACCAGTAATCTCTGCTGTACCGGCAACACGGACACGATTTCCTAATCGGGTTATCGCCACTTTATGCGTTTCATCCATAATGGTAGATACGGGCGCCGCACTCGCATCTACGATAGGTAATGTGATGGAGTAGCCTTTTACTGGATAAATTGGTGCCTTGATGCCTACCGCCTTAAGTAAAAGAGAAGAATAACTGCCGAGTGCCATTACATAGGCGTCACCCCTCACAACCCCTGTATCCGTTTCGACACCGCTGATCCTTCCACCCTCTGCTTGTAAACGGCGGATATTGATACCCATACGGAATTGAACCCCCATCTGTTGCGCCATTTTGGCAAGCGCCTGGGTAAACATAAAACAATCGCCTGTCTCGTCATTAACCAGCCTCAAACCACCGGCTACTTTCTCTTTTACATGTACGAGTCCAGGCTCCGCAGTAATACATCCTTGCCGATCTAATAATTCGTAGGGCACTGCGAATCTGTCCAGAATAGCCATATCGGTTGCAGCCGAATCCAATTGTTTCTGGTAGCGGAACAATTGTAAGGTGCCTTGACTGCGTTCATCGTACTGAATCCCAGTTTCAGCACGCAACGCTTTGAGGGAATCCCGGCTGTACTCAGCTAGACGCACCATACGGCTTTTATTGATTTCGTACCGTGCAGTAGTGCAGTTGCGGAGCATCTGAAGACTCCATGACCACATGGAGGGGTCCAGAGAAGGGCGTATGATCAAAGGGCTGTGCTTCATCATCAGCCATTTAACTGCTTTTAACGGAATACCGGGGGCCGCCCAAGGCGCCGAATATCCGGGCGAAACCTCTCCCGCATTAGCAAAGCTGGTCTCCATCGCGGGTTCAAGCTGACGATCGATTACGGTAACCTCATGTCCTTCCTTCGCGAGATAATAGGCATTCGTCACACCGATTACACCACTGCCAAGAACGATAATTTTCATTGAAGATTGCTCCATTAATGGATGACCAAAACTGTTGCAAAGCATACTGGAAATTGATTTATAGGTGATTGCAAATTCCACTAATTTTATGTATAAAAAAACAACTTATTACCTAATATATTAAATTAATTCGCATAAAATTCTATTTATGAAACTAGACTCAACTGATCGCAAGATACTGCGGGCTCTCCAGAATGATGGCAGACTAAGTAATTCGGAGTTAGCAGAGCGAATAAACCTATCCCCTTCCGCCTGTCTGCGGCGGGTCAAACAACTGGAGGAGCAAGGAGTTATTGCTGGTTATGTAATGTTGGTAAATCCAGCGGCCATCGGCAGACCAACAATCATCTTTGTAGAAATCACACTGAATAGCCAGAGCGTCCAGTGCCAGGAAGCTTTCGAGGCAGCGGTACGCAAGAACCCAGAGATTATGGAATGCTATTTAATGACCGGAGAGGCTGATTACCTGTTAAGAGTGGCGGCTGGCGGCACCAGTGATTATGAACGACTGCATAAAAATCACCTTTCCAACCTACCCGGTGTGGCAAGAATCAAGACCGCTTTTGGCATTCGTACCGTATGTACTAGTACTGCATATCCAATCGATTAATCTGACCAGATTCGTTCTAAAAAGATTGAAACAGAAAGTTTTGGAATATGGCATTAATGTAATAAACCGCCCCACCCACATCGCTAAGTATTTACCTTCTTACAGCTTTGCATTCAAATTGGAAGGCTTTAGGATGGGGAATTGGCGACTTTTAACAAAACCATAGCACCATCTAAAGAAACCATATCAACATACTTGATATTAAGATCATAGAGATTCGCTTCATGTCTACCACAATCAGGGCTGGCTTAACCCCCAGGACTGTGACTGCAAATCTATGCGGATTACCGCCCTCCTGCCTCTTTAAACTGCAGCCGTGCCGACAGATACCTCTCCTCGAAACATCGGATTTTGGTTTTCTCCAGAACCTCATTGTTACGGACTTTTCGCCGTTTTTCTCTACAAACTCATAAATTTTCCGTATATGGTATCCTCCCTTTTGTAAGACATTAGGCGAAAATAACAGGGGCCGGTTGTTATCCTATATTCCGCCTGTTAATAAAGCTTTTACTGAATAACGATTGAGCTTATCTGAAGAGCAGCCTGCATAGCTGAATGCTATCATCATCTCAACAGTTCAGCGCAAATGAGGCTACAAATCCATGAGTAAAATAGACGAGTACACTCCCCCCCGTGTATGGACCTGGGATAAATCGAGCGGCGGGAAATTTGCCAGCATCAACAGACCTATAGCCGGGGCGACACACGATAAAGTGCTACCTATTGGAAAGCACCCATTACAATTGTACTCGCTCGCAACACCCAACGGAGTGAAAGTCACCGTATTATTGGAGGAGTTGCTGGCACTGGGTAAAACTGGAGCAGAATACGATGCTTGGTTAATCGATATTAATAAAGGGGATCAGTTTGGCAGTGGATTTACAGCAATAAATCCGAACTCCAAGATCCCCGCACTGCTTGACCAAAGCACTTCACCGCCGACCCGAGTATTTGAATCGGGTGCCATCCTGGTCTATCTGGCCGAAAAATTTGATGCGCTGCTGCCAACGGAACCCTCCGCGAAAGCCGAATGTTTATCATGGTTGTTTTGGCAAATTGGTAGCGCACCCTTTCTCGGAGGGGGATTCGGCCACTTCTACGCTTATGCGCCGGAGAAGTTAGAGTACCCTATCAATCGCTATGCCATGGAAGTAAAACGGCAACTGGACGTGCTGGATCGCAACCTGGCCTCACGTCGCTACCTCTGCGGCGACGACTACAACATCGCTGATATCGCCAACTACGCCTGGTACGGCGCCCTGGCAAATGGAAAACTATACGAAGCGGGTGAGTTCCTTGGTGTAGAGTCCTATACCAATGTAGTGCGATGGGCGCAGGAAATCAGCCAGCGCCCTGCGGTACAACGGGGACGACGGGTCAATCGAATCTGGGGCGAGGAAGAATTACAGCTACCCGAACGCCACGACGCCAGTGATTTGGACTGAGTGCATTTTTGTCGACACGCTTGACCGCAGGCATGAGGCTCCCTAAGCTAGCATGGAACCCATGCAGCAGATTTATCAGTTTTCAATCTGTATGGATACCAATTCACAGCACATGCGAAGCCTGCCGCTCAAGCTCATTGATAAGTGCTGTGTCCAGCTCTAGCTGACGGGCGAGTTCCTGTAGGTAAGCTCGTTCCATATAATTCTCTTTATCGACAATTACCACACTGGCGAGATACATCTCGGCCGCCATCTCCGATGATAATGCAGAAGACGCAACCTCCGCAGGATCCAGCGGCTTTCTCAACTCCTGATCAAACCATTGCCGTAGTTGCACGTCATCACTCAGCTTAGCAATTTCCTTTCCAATCATCTCCTGTTCCCGATCATCAATATGACCGTCGGCCTTGGCCGCTCCGATCAGTGCCCGGAGTATTGCTTTACTGTGCTTATCCGCTTGCGGTCCACTGAGTCGATCAATTGTTTGGGGCTCATGGACAGGTATATCGGTCTGATTCCGCTGCCAGTTGCCATATGCCTTGTAAGCGATTGCACCCAACGCGGCCAGCCCGCCATACATAGCAACTGTTCCGCCTACTTTGCGGGCCTTTTTATTACCCAGTAAAAGACCTAAAGCACCCCCGGCAAGCGCTGCGCCTCCTTTCCCTGACAAAAAGTCGGATATCGAGTTGTTTTGACCACCCGCAGTCTTAGCTGCGGATTGATTACCGAGAAACTCACTGCCGGAATTAAAGAGATTGTCTATCAATTGACGAGCGTCCATAGAATATTCCTTACTAAAATATTAAAGAATTGAATGTTTTTTCACTTTAAAGAAGTATCAAGTCATCCCAACCAATTAACAGGCTAATAAACATCTTCACGATACCGTCCTGCCGCCTTGAGAGTGACCACATCAAGGTGGATCGGTGCGAGAATATCATCCAGCGCAGCCATCACACTGGCTGCCATGTCGCGACCACCGCAGACCAGAATCTGCGCGCCCATCTGTACCAAGCGACGAATATTAGGGCCATCGGCGACTATCTTATTTTGCACGTAGGCACTACCTTCACAGACCCGCGAAAAGGCGGTATTGAGTCCACTGAGCCGCTGATCCTTTAGATAGGTACTTAGTTCGTGTTCATACAAAAAGTCAGACTGAGGGTTACGCCCACCCCAGTATAGATAAGTTGGATGGTGCGCCTGATTATGTCGAATGAATCCGGCCAATGGTCCAATACCGGTTCCCGCTCCGACCAGGATGACAGGATTGTTGCCGGGAGCAGGGCGAAATCGTGGATTTCGCTGGATGAAAGCTTCAATAGTCCCACCCTTCTCCAGGCTATGCAGGAAACCTGAGCAAAGTCCATCCTGATGCCGGCGAACGCAAATCTCCAGCACCCCATCCTGAGAGGCAGACGCCAGGGAATAAAAGCGTGGTGCGTGGCTGCCCGGCGGCAGAATGCCCACCAAATCGCCAACTTCGAAGTAGGGTAATGCTGATTTTCTCAATAGACGACGAAAGCGGCCTGCCAAACCTGCGTTTTCGGGTGCCTTGAAACGGAGCACGGAAGTCGGAGCCTGAACTTCTGCACCGTAGTCCACCCGCTCCGCCAGTTTTAGTGTCATAGTGCGTTGGCGGGGCGGCGTATGATCCAAGATCAATGGAGTTCCTATTCGAGCGCCGATTGCCTCACCCCAGCGGGCAAAAGCCTGACTCGACTGACGATCAATGAGTTCGGTCAACTGCAGCGCTGGCCACCCCTTATTCTGTAGTGCGTCTGCGACCTCTTTTGCAAAGCGGCAGAACTGTGGAAACTGACGATCCCCAAAGCCCAGCACCGCATAGGGCAAAACGGGGGAATCCGGTATCTGCGCCAACTGATTGAGAAATTGGTTGGCCGATGCCGGGGCATCGCCATCAGCATAGGTTGAGGTCAGGATCAATAATCGCTCTGCCTGGGGATAGCTGGGCGCAAGGCTGTTCATTGGGGCAGTATGAACAATCTGTCCAGACTGACTTAATGCATCATGCAGTGTTTTGGCAAAGCCCCAGGTGCTGTTACCTTCGCTACCGACCAATATCACCGTATCTGCGCTCTGTGGTTCTGTATTATTGTCAATAAATGTGGCCGACTGTTTACGTTCCCACCAAATCCGAATACCGGTCCATGCCATCAGCGGCACAGTGAGTGCACTCAGGCCTAGTATTAAGCCGAGCCACCAGAGTCCTTCACCGGTGTGCAGCCTGTAAATAAACTCATAGAGTTTCTGCATGCTGCCGTACGGTTGGTAGGACAGTAATTGGCCTGTTGACTGATCAACAAATCCGCTACCCTGATGGGTTGTGATTGAGTAAACATCATTGTGATCGTTCGGGTACGGATAAACCAGCTCTCTTAGTTCGGTCACAGGAATGGCTTTTAATGCCGAGAGTGTATCAATTGGTGCCGGCATACCACCATTTACATTTTCCGGAAAAGCAGGCTCAACGGATTGATGCTCAGGTATCAACTCAAAGGTCACAGCTGACATATACAGACCAGTGGCGGCCGATAGCACCAGGGCAAGAACAGCCATCCGGCCCACCTGGCAGTGCAAGCGCTGCCTCAAAGAGCCTTGAGTCGGTCGAAAAATATGACGCCAGCCGCCAAACCGGTTGGCCAGCATGAAGGCACCTGAAATCGTTAACAGCAGCATAAGAAAAGCACCGATGCCTGCACCAACCCGCCCGGGCGTATCAAGCAGGTATGATCGGTGCAAATTTTTTACCCAGACCATCATGGCTGACGTTGAATAAGCGCCGATTGTGGTTCCTGTCATCGGGTCGATCAGATCAGCCCCGGCCTGATCACCGTCGGTAAAATAGACGATAATACTTCCCGAGGGGCTTCGCCGTATCTGTTCCGCTCCCGGATAACGATTCGCTATCATTCCGGTTAACTCGGCAACATTAATCGAGGATGAACCCCATACTTTGGCCTGGGTGCGTTCCAAAAACGGGTTAACAGATAGAACCGCACCTGTGATGGCGAGAACAACGACCAGCAATGCTGCCAGCAAACCAGACCATGAGTGAAATTTACGAAACATTGCAAAGCTCCCAATCAGCAAGCTTAAAATGAATAAGTGAAGGCTTTGATGTACCCGCGACCAGAGGTAGGTTTACCTACCCCTTCGGTGGTTAAAGCCACAACAACATCATTACGACTGTCGCGCATATCTTCGACCGCTGAATCCACTCTGATCTGAAAGCCTGAATCAATATAAGAGTCAGCCAGATCAAAGCTAATCTTTAATGTCCTGCCACTGGTAACGCTGGCTCCGGTCAGTCCGTCATATTCACTGGCACTAAGACGACTGCCTTGAGCCCAGCCGCTTAGATGTTTGTAATATTTGGATTTCTGTCCGGCGACCCATAAAGTATCCTGGTACTCACCTGCTGAATTGGTGAGATAGAGCGCCAGATAAGCGCCATTACCACCATAGTTTTTCATTTCAGTGACCAAGGTTATTTCACGCGCATAAGTCTGCATAGATACAAAATATGCAGTGACAAAGCTCAGTACAATAATCCAGACTTTCATCGCCTTATCTCCCTGGTTTTCACTCGATAGTGACCTTAGGTTTATTGGGTGCCCTATTATCTTCAAAGCCTATGCCATTTTCCGATTTTTGTCTGACACTAAGGTTTTCCAAGTAGTCGGAGGCATCTCCCGATCCTTCAAACTTAATTTCAAGTTCTACTATTTTTAACGAGGCCGGCGAAAATTTCGCCTCTACCTGATGACCATTTCGATCAAACCCTTTGACCTCATAACAGCCATCGTCCACTTTAATACGTTTAACTTCCCAGCCATTGTCTATCATCATCTGACGGAGCTGTTCCTTGGGTTGCCAGTCTGCGACAGGGTCTGTGCAGTCATCGTCTGCCAGGGCGGCGCCGCTAATTAAACATGAGGTGATAAAGGCAGTAATCAGTTTGTTTTTCATGGTGTCTCTCCTATTGATTTCATTATTTATGCTAAACCACTTTCCTAACATTAAGCTGAAAGCAATGCAGTTTTAGTTTTATCGCAACTCAAAAGCTTCCTGACGAAAAAGTAATGCCCCTGGTAACCTTTCCTGTAATTCCTTTTCTAATATTTTGGCCCAGCCTGTGGGCCCACAAAACCAGACTTCCATAGCGTCTTTCTTTGAATGCTGGGTCAGGAGCTGATCTGCCGTGAGTTTGTTGCCTTGATGGCTGTCATGTATATGCAGTTGAATACCGGGTAAACCGCTACAAGCCTTTTCTAAACGCGTAACAAAGGGGTCAGTTGCGCTATTACTCGTGCTGTAATGCATTTGAGCTACGGGTGAATATTCCGGCTGATTTTTTAGTTCTTCAAGCCAGGCTAAAAAAGGCGTTACACCAATGCCTCCAGCGACCCAGATTTGCGTGGCATTAGGCTTGCATTGTTTTAAGTTAAACTTTCCATAAGGGCCTTCAACAGTGATCGATTGACCAATTTTTAGTTGGCGGTCCAGGCGCTTGGTATAGTCGCCCAGCGCCTTAATCTGAAAACTGACTTGGCCGTTACCCTGATCTGAGCTGGCAATGGTAAAAGGGTGAGCCCCTTCGCTACAATCAAAGGTAACGAAAGCAAACTGTCCTGCACGATGCCCTTGCCATTTTTTCTCAAGCTGACACTCAACTTCGATGATGCCCGTTGCCGAGGTTGAGATTGACTTGATAGTGCCCTGAACCTGCCGAGACTGTCCCACCTTTCCTCGGAGGGACAGGATGCTGACGAAGCTTCCTCCTGTCAGCAACAGTGCCATCAGCAAGCCTACCGGTTGTTGCCACCAAACGAGGGGTGCTAACCAAACAGCGTGAAATACCAGTAATAGATAAAGTACAGGCATGGCACGATGTAAATAGCGCCAGAGTTTGTAGGGAAACCGTTTCCACAGGGTAAGCACGAGCATGGCAACAACCAGATAGACCGCCCATTCGCCAATCGCTTCAGCTCCATCTCTCATCATGTCGACAAAACCTGAAAAATCCTGCTCGGGTAAACGTCCAGCTCGTCCAAACATTGACTTAATCAGGTCATCACCCATTTCGATCAACCAGTGAAGCACTGCAAAAACGACCGCCAAAATACCCGTCCACTTGTGCAGGCGATAAATTTGATCAAGACCATTGAATGGCGCCTCTAACCAGGCTGGACGGATAGCCAGCATCATGGTCACTGACATTAAACCGATGGACAGCAACCCGCTAAGATAGAGGCTATTATCATAAATTTCCCATGGCAGCGAGGCAGTTGCTGTGGCGTTCATTTGGTAGCTCCAGCCCCAGACGATGAAAATTGTGACGGTTATTAGCACGAGCGTGATACTTAGTTTTTGATGTCTCATCTTAGCCATCCATTGATGCATTGAGTGCTCACTGTATCGTGCATTCCTGACAGCAACCTGAAAATACAAAATAAGGCTTAATCCACAAAGGCAATGAATGAACGGGGATGAGAATGTAAAACATCCAGTGTGTTGATATTATTTAAGGAGGCTCGGTTTAATTCTTATTCTTTCAGTTTATTGTCAGCAACTCGGGTTATGATCAGCTTCGCTGAGAAGATCTAGGGGAAAGAGATGCGTATATTATTGGTAGAGGATGCCGAAGGTTTAGGCGAAGTGATACAGGAGCAAATGACGGCTGAAGGTCATGCCATTGACTGGGTGCAAACTATTTCCCATGCCGAAACCAGCATCCATACCACCCACTATGATTTAATTCTTCTGGATCTGATGCTACCGGATGGCAGTGGCATCGACTTGTTAAAACAAATACGTCAATCCGGGGCGACAACCCCCGTGATTATTTTAACCGCCAGGGATCAAATTTCTGACCGTATCAAAGGGTTAAATGCCGGTGCAGATGATTACCTGTTAAAACCGTTTGATTTGTCAGAACTCTCCGCTCGCATAGCGGCAGTTGCTAGACGCTACGCTGGCAATCCAAACCCCCTGCTTCAGATTGGAGCATTGGAAGTCGACCTGACCAAGCACCTAGTTTCCCGCGCTGGCGTTGCGATCAATTTAACCGCAAGGGAATGGGCTTTGTTTGAAGCCTTGATCCAAAGGCCAGGCACTCTACTTTCGAAAGCACAATTAGAAGACCGTCTTTATGCGTTTGGAGCAGAAATCGAAAGCAATACCATTGAAGTATATATCAGTCGTCTTCGGAAGAAACTGGGGAAGGATCAGTTAGAAACGGTGCGGGGCTTAGGATACCGTCTGAGGCGCCCATGAAAACAAAAAGTCTTCAGAAAACCCTGGGAGTTGGCTTAACCGTTGGTATGACTTTACTGTGGATGGTTGCTCTTTTAAGTGCCATCTTCGTTGCACAAAGCAAACTTAATGCATTGTTTGATAGCGCACTGGCAGAAACGGCTCAACGTTTAATGCCGCTTGCCGTGGTTGAAATAATCAATACTGAAGACCCCAGACAACTGCAAAATATAATGCCTTTCGACGCCCATGATGAGCAGCTTGTTTACCTGATTCGTGACGAATTCGGTACAATTCTACTACAGTCTCATAACGCTGACCCGACGGTTTTTAATCAAAAACTACTTAAAGGGTTTAGCTCATCGGCGACGCACCGGTTTTATGGCGCGACAGCGGTACAAGATACCCTGCATATCGAGGTTGCCGAACCGCTAATTCAAAGACGAGAAGCCATCATCAAAATGGCCATCACTTTATTATGGCCGTTAGTATTACTTATCCCTCTTTGCTTTATAGGAACCTGGCTATTTGTCCGCTACAGTTTGCGCCATGTCCTTGCCTACCGTAATGAAATTGAATCCCGCGGCAGCAGCGATCTTTCACCGCCCAGAATGCAAGGCTTGCCAACTGAAATCCTCCCTATCGCTGAGTCTGTCAATAATTTACTGGATCGCTTACGCCGAGCGCTGGAGGCAGAACGATCATTTACGGCTAACAGCGCCCATGAATTACGCACACCAATTGCCACCGCTTTGGCACAAATTCAGAGGTTACAACAAGAAGTTTCGGCAGGACCCATCCAGGAGAGAATAACCAAAATTGAAACATCATTACGAGGATTATCCGGTTTATCAGAAAAATTAATGCAGCTGGCCAAGGCGGAAGGGGGCGGGCTTTTATCCACAGAACAACACGATCTTATTAGTCTGTTACAGCTGATCGTTGACGACCTACGGCGGTCACCCTCTGCCGCAAAGATGAACCTAACCCTACCGGAAAACGGAAAATTTATGTCCGTCATCGACCCGGATGCTTTTGCAATTCTAATTCGCAATTTATTGGATAATGCCATCAATCACGGGACTCAGAATCAACCGGTGGAAATAAACTTTTCTGCTACGGGTATATTACAAATTGTTAATGCCGGAAGCGTTGTTCCAGCAGAGACACTCGCGCAACTGCGACGACCTTTTGTCAGGTCAAATACGACGGCTCCAGGTTCGGGGCTTGGGCTGGCAATTGCTGACGCTATAGTCACAGGCCTAGGTGCGACTATGACATTTAATTCCCCTGCGACCGGCCGTACCGATGGGTTTGAAGTCAGGGTAGTTTTTCCGGTGATTAAAGATTGAATTTAAAGATCGCTCGACCGGCTACGGGTGGATTGGCGCCTACATATGACCCGCTAAAGTCACTAGTTATCAATCGCTTATAATGCCAGCGTCTTTTTGGCGCCACCAACTGCCAATCTACACCGATAATCACTAAGCAACGGAAACAAGTTTCCGTTTATGTACACTACTGAGGTAATTCGCCAAATGCTGGCTAATATCATAGGCATCATCAGTCACGCCATGAATAAAACTGGATTTACGTCGACGCATAAAGGGTAACCCCAGGATATACATCCCGGGTGCGTTAACTATGCCTCCGTCATGTATCAGCATTCCTTTACGATCCAACACGGGCAACTTGAGCCAGGAATAATCCGGTCGAAATCCAGTTGCCCAAATAATGGTTTTAATTTCTCCGCTGGCTAGATTCAGGTCAAGTCTTGGCGAACCACCGACATCTGTCGGCTCCAGACGATCAGGTTCACCAAATTTTGCCCCTAGGCCATGCGCCTCTATCCATTGATCAATTATGCTTAACAAACGCCCAAGTTTGAGGTCAGCTAATTTACAGACATTAGGCAGCGAACCCGCAAATTGTGCGGTGTGATCCCGAATACCGGACAAACGACCGACTATCTGTACGCCCTGGCTGGTCAAGCGGTTTAAGTCCAGCGCACGGTGTTCAGATGAGCCGGCTAACTGAGGTGAGGGTACCTGTCTGGCGCGAGTAATATCGTCCACTTCATCATAACGCTGATCAGACAGCCCCGTCGTTTCCATCCACCACAAAATATCTCGCCCGCGATAATAGCGAGGCATACGTACGTGCTCACCGACTGCGAGAATAACCTGACGGCCAGACTGTTGTATTTCATCAGCGAGCTGTAAGCCTGTTGCTGAAGCTCCAACCACTAGCACGCCGCCATCGGCCAATTGCGCCGGGTTCCTGTATTGATGAGGTGTGATTGTCGTTATCGTTCCCGCTAGCTGGCGACCGAATTCAGGGACCACCGGAATATTAAAGGCACCACTGGCAATAACCAAAGTACTACATACCCAGTCACCCTGTGTTGTCCTGACATGATAGCTTTGATCAACCCGGTGCACCGCAGTAACCGTAGTTCCACACTGTATCGGAGCGGATATCTGCTGCGCAAACTGGCCAATAAAGTCGATAATCTCAGGCATAGTCATATAGTCATCGGGCTTTAGACCCTGATAGCAGTGGCCTGGAAGGCGGGTTTGCCAATTAGGTGTTAACAGACGCAACGAATCCCAGCGCTCATGGCGCCAGGAATTCGCCACTTCACCACGCTCAAGAATCAGATGATCAATTGCACGTTGCGACAGGTAATAACTAATTGCCAGGCCCGCCTGGCCGCCACCAATAATAATGGTGGAGACATGACGGGCTCGTCGAAAACAAGGAGTATGGTTCATGACATTGTTTCAACCATAATATTAGTAGGGTTACTGAGGATATCGTAAACCGCAGAGCGTTTTTGCGATTGAGCGACCAAGGCTTCGATCTCTTCATGGGAGGCATCCGCCTTAATTTCAAATATGACGTTGATGGATTCAAAGCCGTTACGCACACCTTTGTCCATTCCCAACACACCCTGTACATCCATATCACCTTCGATCATTGCCTTAACACTATGCAACTGAATGTTGCGGTGCTGAGCAACAGAAGCCACTCCGGTTGTCAAACAGCTGGCTAACCCAACCAAAACATATTCAACAGGGGTAGCGCCTTGATCGTCGGCTGCAAAGGTTTCCGGGTGATCCGCATCAAAGGTAAAGCGCTTTTTGTGTCTCTGTTCTTCACCCAGGCCATAATACCCCTCGATCTCGGAATAACTGTGTGTCCCCTTGACCCAATGGCAGGTTGCTCGCCAAGTGAATTGAGCCGCTTCAGGGGTTGCTGAAAGCGCTTCACGAGCCTCCATCAAAGCACCTACGTTTACACCGTTATTGACGATTTTTGTGTACATGTTCATATTAATTCCTCTTCTATCCAATGGTTTTATGGTTATCCGTCCCGCGACGATAGCAGTTCGGAATATATCGTTGGGCCTGTCAATTATGCTGGCAGGCAAAGAGAGAATGCGCTGGTTACGTTTGATACAGCGTGGAAACTATCGTGGTTTTTGTTTTCTTGAGTTCTATTCGCTTGAAAGGTCGTTTTGGCGGCGCGCAGATTAGCAACCGATTAACGATGGTGGGCGCTAGCAAAAAACTCCCGGTTCTGTGTTATTGCGTTTCCGGCTTCAGATGTTGGCATGACCAAATCGCGTCAAATGGCATAGTTGCTTTTCTTTGAGCAATCCGTACGGATTCGGCATCGGGTGCCTGATAAAGACAAAACATATGTTTTTTATCCATGGAAAAGAAGGTGCGAATAAAAGTAACCTGGTGCATTTCGAGACACCAGGCACCTTTGTTCTCAAGTCCTTGCAATTCCTCAATACTCGCCGACTCGCTGAAATTTCTTTCCACAACAGTATTAATGGTACCTTGAACCCCGGCATCGTGAATGGAGCCAGTCCATATTATTTCACCGCTAGCACTATTAAGATGCAGTACTCTCCTGACCGCCTCCGCATCAGGTGCCTTAAAATGACAAAGCATTTTTCGCCCGTCATTACTTAGAAAGCTCTCATGCCAGGACATATCGTACAGGGGCATACATTCGAAAGTTTCGTCTGCCATTTTTTGGACATCGCCCAACCCGATCGGTGGACTAAATTCTCTCAGCAAAAATATTTCGGCCATGACGGCAATACCTTAATTTAATTCTGCCAATAGTTGGTTAGCACGTGAACGGGCCCAGGTTGCTACCGGTGTCATATCCATCGCTCTTATCGCTGTCAAGTGCTGTTGCCAGGTAACCCTATCGTTAAGTAATTTGCCAGCTTGGACTAACGCCACATGAGATAACAGAATGTCAGAATTGCGGGTAAGCTGCTTCGCATAACTCAGAGCTTCATTTGCATGTGCGATTGCAGAATCGGCATCGTCAAACTGGATGTCCAATAACGCGGCCCGGTTCAGAATGTAGGTTAATCGCTGTTTGGCATCAGCATAGCGTAATTCCTCAATGCTACTGTCAAGTGTTTCGCTCTCACCATTAAGGGCATAGTGACACAGTGCAGTAAGACACCTCGCAAAAGGTGCTTCGCTCCCTTCACGCAGTTTTTCACCAATGGCGGTCAATTGCTGGCAACGGTCAATCGCAATATTAAAATTTCCACGTTCGATATCTATCATGATGAGGTATTCATTGGCCAGATACTCATTGAGTCTATCGCCTGCGGACTTGCAACGAACACGGGCTTCCTCTAGTAATTCTTCCGCTTCATCGAGGTTGTTATCAAAATAACGAAGAATTCCTTGTGCGGCGGATATTGCAGAGGTGCTGATTTGTTTGCGAGACGCTAATGATCGGGCTTCCATTAACATAGCCTCCGCCTGCGATAAATCCTTTTCCAACAAAGTCAGACACAAGGCGGTCTCGGCCATACCCACGATATGCTCTTCATCGCTACCACCACGTGTCACTCTTTCTGCCTGCAGAGAGGCACGTTGTGCGCCGGACCAGTTGCCATGAATCCAGCGAACATAGCTGGCCATTTGATATCCCAGCCTTGCATAAGGCAAGGCCCCATGATCCAGGGCTTGCTCTGCCAGTGAAATATACTTCTCTGCGGCCATTTTCCAATCATTCAAAGGTGCAGCTGTTAGTTCTATTTCGCACAATTCCAGTGTTAGACAGACCCGTTCAGCATCGCCCAGTTGCGTCGTCAACTGGAACCCCTTATGGGCAAGGTTCAGCGCATCTTCATTAGCATAAAAACGCAGGCAAAGCCGCCCCGCCGACACCATCGCTCGGGCGGCAAGCGCAGGGTCACCACTTTTTTCCGCATGGTAAGCTAGGTCGGCTGCCAACTTAAGGTTCAGGGCCATCTCCATCTCTAAAAGCTCAGCAACACGGCGGTGCATAATTTGGCGTCGAGTCGGCGAGATTGTCTGATAAACACTTTTTGCTATAAGGTCATGGAAAAATCCAAATTGCTGTTGTGTCAGCTGCAAAATATGGTGCTTTTCCGCAAGATCCAGAGCCCGGTTGAGCTGACTGCCATTTAAGCCCGTGGCTCTTTCCAGCAGTTTTAAATCAACATTCGGTGACAATACGGCCAGCCACAATAAGACGTCTTTAACCTCTTCATCAAGACGAGAAATTCGTTCCTCTATCAGCTCATCAAGTGAGCTACCTTGATCACCTTCAACTTCAGCGCGAGCCAACTCTATTGCCAACAGCGGATTACCAACACACTCCTGACTTAATCGTTGACTGTCTGCCTGTGGTGCTCGCGTGGTGATCAGTTTGCATAAAGCCTCCTGGGAAAGCGGTCCGAGTTTTAACTCCTGCAATAGTTGATCATGTCGCATTCCCCGGATAGCCTGCTGAACAGCTTCATTCTTACGCAATTCCCCGTCGCGCGCAGTAGCGACAACCATTAAGGCTTGCTCACGGTTGGTTCGCATGACATAGTGAATAGCAGCGGCACTGGATTCATCACACCAATGGATATCGTCAAACAGCACAACCATCGGGTGTAGGCGTGTTTCCCTGGCAACCAGTTGACTCATATCACGAAAGAGCTGATCGCGTGAGATACGCTTATCACCACTGAGTAGTTCAGCTGCGCTCGCTAACTGGGAACGGCGAAATGCATCACTCCATAGGGCAAAAGGCCCAATAATTTTAGACTCAAAGGCGCTGGCACGCAGCAAACAGGCTCCTGCCTCCTGCGCTAATTCTGCCATGAATTCGAGGATTCGGCTTTTACCGATACCTGGTTCACCACACAAGAGTACAAAAAGAGCCTGGCCCCCGATTGCCGTCTCCAATAGGGTCTGCAATTTGCTGATTTCAGGGTCACGGCCAACCAGAGATTCATTCTGGACTCCCCCCGAGTCAACAATTTTGGAAGGTTCTCTTTTAATGAAAGTACGGGGTTTAGCGGGTTCCCGCCAAGCTTTATACAGCAGCCCAGAGCCTGTTACCGAGATTTCCTTGAGCAGGCGAATACCGACCTGATATTGTTGTTCAGCTTCCTGCTTACGATCGAGCGAGATCAGCGTTCGAATGAATGCCGCACGGGCAGCTTCATCATAGGGCAGCAACCCCACCAATTGTCGATGATAGTCCAGAGCTCTTTCAGGCTGGCTTTTCAATCGGCTGATCAGCTCCTGCAATAAGATGGTCTGGGAACGGGCAGCCCTCTCTCGCTCAGCAATACACCAAGTGTAAAAATCAGAGAAGTTTGGCAGTTCAAGCCCTTCCAAAAACTCCCCACGGTATCGATTCGCACAATCCTCTAAAATTTGTGTGTCTTTTCTTTCCAGATCGTTGCTAACCAGACTGTGCAAGGTAGTGATATCGATCTCAACATCGCTGGCATCAAAGGATACGCTGGCGCGGTCGGCGATAATGCGGGTATGCTCCGCATCATCCACCAAGCGCCTTAGTTTGGATAGGCTCCAACGCAGCGAACCGCGAGGGTCATCAGGGATCTCCCAGAGCAAATCGCAGAGGTGTTCACGCCGAAAGGGTTTGTTATGAAGCACCAGGTAGGCAAGTAACCCTCTGGTTTTTTTTGACGGCGGTAAGACTTGCACATCTTGTCCCCGAATGACTTCAAGGTCACCAAGAAAATGTAGTTTGAGTCTATTATTTGCCATCATGTTAGGACTGCCTGGCCGGCACTCTAAAGAGTCAACTACTGCCGTGAGCAGTATATGTTAAAACAGTTGCCCAAAGAAAAAAACCACGCTCAGTACAACGCTCACTTCCTCGAAAGTAACGCAGGATTAACCCCATATCCCCTAAAGTAAGGGTTCGCCGAATAATGATTCATCGGCTCAATTTGGAGGAGATCCTTATGCCACGTTACGAAAACATTCTTCAGACTATCGGAAACACACCATTGGTAAAACTGCAAAAGTTGGCGCCACCTGATGTTAATCTCTATGTCAAAATAGAGTCATTTAACCCCATGGGTTCTATCAAGGATCGAATGGCGCAGGCCGTCATCGAATCCGCAGAACAAAGTGGCGAACTTCAACCAGGACAAACGGTTATTGAGGCCACCAGTGGTAATACCGGTATCGGACTAGCCATGGTCTGTGCGCAAAAGGGTTATCCTTTGGTCGTCACTATGGCCGAAAATTTCAGCATCGAACGACGTAAATTGTTGCGTTTTCTCGGTGCCAAGGTAGTGCTCACCCCGGCCTCAGAAAAGGGTACAGGGATGCTTAGCAAGGCCATGGAATTAGCCGAAACACATGGTTATTTTTTATGTCGGCAGTTTGAAAATGAAGCCAATGCCGATGTTCACTCCAGAACAACCGCCCAAGAGATTATTAGCGATTTTGCCGCTGAACCATTGCACTATTGGGTGTCTGGTTTTGGGACCGGAGGAACGCTGAAAGGTGTCGCTCGCGCATTGAAAGCTGCCAAGCCGGAAACCACAGTAGTTGCGGTTGAGCCTGACAACTCTCAGGTCCTCGGTAGCGGGATATCCCAACCACGCAATCCAGATGGTTCCATTTCCGAGAGCCATCCTTACTTCAGACCTCATCTTATGCAAGGTTGGAGTCCTGACTTTGTCTCACGCCTGACGGAAGAAGCTATGTCGGCTCGACTGGTCGATGAAGTAGTACCGGTTTCAGGCGATGAGGCATTGCGTCTTTCTCAAGCGTTAGCACAACGTGAAGGAATTTTTGTCGGAATATCCAGCGGTGCTACACTGGCAGGAGCCTTGCAGATTGCCGAGCGATCGCCCGCAGGAACCAATATTGTTTGTATGTTGCCCGATACAGGCGAACGTTACATGTCCACCCCATTATTTGAGGGTATCTCAGAGGAGATGAATGAAGAAGAAACCTTGTTATCACAATCCACGCCCGGATGCCGATTTGAAACACCACAAGCTGTAGCACAGCCAAAGAACGGGGGGCAACTGCCATCCGTAGCGCTGGATGTGAATGCCATTAGCTTCGTGGATGAAGCCATTACTTCGCATCCAGTCGTCATGTTCGCACTTGAGTGGTGCGAGTTCTGTTGGTCGGTTCGTAAACTCTTTAATACGCTGAACATTGACTACCTTAGCGTTGATCTTGACTCCGTCGCTTATCAAAAACAAAACAAGGGTGGGAATATTCGTCAAGTCCTGACCAGCCGGTTGGGGGTATCGACTATTCCACAGATTTTTATTGGCGGCCAACCTATTGGCGGTAGTACCGAGCTCTTTGCCGCCTATCAAAATGGCTCCCTTCAGGCTCAGCTAAAGGCCCTTAATATTGATTTCAAAGATACCCTTGGCCTGGTCGCCGCTGACCTGTTACCAAAATGGCTGCACCCTCGTAAAAGCGCATGAGGTAAAGGCGATGAGTACAAACCATATTCCTGTGATAAATATCTCAAACCTGCATCTTGGCGAGACGTTACGTGCTTTAGACAGTGCCTGCCGTGAGTGGGGCGCATTTCAAATTGTAAACCATGGTATTGACAAGAAGATTGCTGAGGATGTTTTTACGGCCATGCATCAATTTTTTGCCCAGCCAACGGAGCGCAAACGTTCAATTTCCCGCAGCTATGAAAATCCCTGGGGGTTTTATGATCAGGAGCTCACCAAAAATACCCGTGACTGGAAAGAGATTTTCGATTATGGCCCTGCAAATGGAAGCTCGCAAAAACCCCAATGGCCGCCAGGGTTAGCACAGTTCAAGCCTGCTGTGCTGGCATTTTACCGCGCAGGTGAAAATTTGGCATTTCGACTGCTGCAAGCTATCGCATCAAATTTAGGCGTGTCGGCACAGCAACTGACCCCCTATTTCCGACCACATCACACCAGCTTTGTCCGGCTTAACTATTATCCAGAGCATCCCAAAATTCCAAAAGCTGACAGATTTGATATCTCACAGTGCAACTATTTGGGTGTTAATCAGCATACCGATGCCGGTGTTTTGACAATCCTTTTGCAAGACAACCAGGCAGGCCTGGAGGTATTTCGGAATAACCAATGGCACTTAGTGGAACCCCGTTCAGAAGCATTGGTGATTAACCTGGGTGACATCGTTCAGGTGTGGTCCAACGATAGGTACTGCGCGCCAGTACACCGGGTTATTACCCATGAAGGCGTTAAGCGATTCACCGCACCTTTCTTTTTCAACCCGGCTTACAACACTGAATATAGTCCTTTACCAACGATGATTGATGACCGGCACCCGCCACGTTATCGTCAGATCAACTGGGGAGAGTTTCGTCAGAAGAGAGCACTGGGTGACTATGCTGATGTTGGTGAAGAGATCCAAATTAGTCATTATCGCCAACCCTAAGAGGAGAGCCCTTATGGCATTTATACAGACTATTCCCGTTAGTGAAGCCACTGGCGAGGTTTTGGAGTTATACCAACGACAACAGGGCCCCTATGGTTATCTCCCTAATTATGCGAAAGTATTTTGTTATCGTCCCGAAGTAATGAAGGCCTGGGCTAATCTACAAATAACTATCCGCCAGCATCTTGATCAAAAATCCTTTGAGTTGATTACGCTTGCTGCCGCCCAAGCGATTCATAATTCATACTGTTGTCTGGCGCATAGCAAAGTGCTTTGTGAAAAATTCTATACAGTTGATGAAGTCAAGGCGATTGCCAGCAACGCCGACACCAGTCCATTAACAGAAGCCGAGAAAGCGATGATGAGGCTGGCCCGTCAGGTGGCAACAGACTCCTCTTCTATCAATGCCGCTGATATTCAAGACTTGCTTGACCTTGGTTTTTCTGAAGCGAAGATATTCGATATTGTTTCAGTCGCCGCTGCACGCTGCTTTTTTGCTAAAATTGCAGACGCTTTGGGCGCAGCGCCAGATGCCGCTTTCCTGGCAATGGATCAAGGCCTGCGCGAATTATTGACCCCAGGACGGCCAATAGACCCAAGTCAGCCGGAAGTGTTGTCTTGATCGCATTATCCGATGATGATCTACATTTCCTCAAACTAAATCTAATCCCATCAAAATTGGTTCTAATATAACTTGGCAGGCAGGGGTACCCTAGAAGCGGACTCTCAATCCATCTTTTCGGGCTGTCATGTGTAACTTGACCGGAGTATTTTCCTTCCTCACAATAACCACACCTAATGGGGTCCTGTTATGCGGAAAAGACCCAAACGCTAGAAACTGCGTATCTTAATGATTTATAGGGAAGTAATGACAAATTAATAAAACTACAAATCTTACTAACGGAACCGTAGGGCCCTGTTAGTAGGCTATTAACTTTCAAAACGAGGAATTACCATGAGTACATACCCAAGAACGTTCTCACACATCGGAATTTCTGTTCCTGATGTAGTGAAAGCGGCCAAATTTTACAGCGAAGTCATGGGTTGGTATCACATAATGGAGCCCACCGTCATTACCGAAGAATCAGACACACCAATAGGCCAAATGTGTATTGATGTTTTTGGCAAAGGATGGGGATCCTTTAAGATTGCTCACATGTCTACTGGCGACAAAATCGGAGTTGAAATGTTTGAATTTAAAAACAATGAAGCTCCGAAAGATTTTGAATACTGGAAAACGAGCACCTTTCACTTTTGCGTTCAGGACCCGGATATTGAAGGACTGGTAGCAAAAATCGTGGCGCACGGTGGGAAGCAGCGGATGCCTATCCGTGAATATTACCCTGGAGAGAAGCCCTACAAGATGTGCTACGTCGAAGATCCATTCGGCCTCATCTTCGAAGTCTATTCACATAGCTATGAATTAACTTATTCACAAGGCGCTTACTAGAAAGTTAAAAATCTTACTAACGGAACCGTAGGGCCCTGTTAGTAGGCTGTTAACCGTCTTAGCTCTTGCCAATCACAGAGTGATAGAATAGTATCACTTTTATGAAAACAGAACTCGTAACCACACTAAAGCGCCAAGCCACCCGAATCCTTGCAGACCTACATGAGACCAAGGAGCCCGTTCTAATTACTGAACACGGCAAACCATCGGCCTACCTCATAGATATCGACGACTATGAGCACATGCAAAATCGCATGGGTATACTGGAAGGAATTGCACGAGGCGAAACAGCCCTACAAGAAGGGCGCACCTATTCACAGGCTCAGGCCAAGGAAAGAATGAGTAAATGGCTCAAATAATATGGACAGAGCCTGCTATTTCAGACCTTGATAAAATTGCAGAATACATTGCTTTAGATAAGCCTGAGGCCGCAGGAAATCTTGTTAAAAGGGTATTCGAAGCTGTAGAGAGATTAAAGCAATTTCCTAATTCAGGAAAAAAACCTCCTGAACTTTCCCGTAACACTCGATATAGCGAAATTATAATTGGTCCGTGCCGTATCTTTTACCGAGTAGACAAAAATAAAGTATTTGTTCTATATGTTATGCGTAGCGAAAGAGTGTTACGCCAGTATATTCTCAGTGATCGCATGTAAACCAACAGTTACTAACGGGGCCGTAGGGTCCTGTTAGTAGGCTGTTAAGCGCAATGTGAGATCAGATAAATTATCCAGAATTTCCGTCGTCATTTGTGTTGATGTAACAATTGTCCGATTTAAATAAAGTTTGTGAATCGGTGCCGCTGAAACCCGCATTTTAAGCGCGCATAATTTTAATAAAGATTGTGAACTATTTGAAATTAAAAATCATATCTCGAGGTGCTTTTTAATAAAGATTGTGAATACGTGCCCTCAAGCGACAGAAGCTGTTCCTATTTCTACAATATTACAACGATGAGCCGCTAAACCGAGAATGCCTGTGTCTTTTTCGCACCACCAAATACCTGCACCTACTCTCCGATGCTTAACCACAAATCAAACCGGTTCATTATTCAAAATATGGATACTCAGTCAAAGAATATCTTGATCACATTATCCTATGATTATCTGCATTTCCTCAAACTAAATCTAATGTCATCAAATTTGGTTCTGATATAACTTGGCAGGCAGGAGTGTCCTAATAAGAGATAGTCGAACTCTTAGAAAACTAATTTGCTGTCCGGCAGGAGCTGTAGTGGTCAATATTTTCCTGGCCACACCCCCCCAAAATATACGAGGCGGCACTAACCGTCTGATTATTGCTAATGAATATTTAATGGCTGAGCATAGGTATTTTTGGCCCGCAAAATAGCGATTGATATCTAATACCACGATGCATAACCCCTTCCGGCAACAGGCTTAGGTAGGGCGGCAGCTTAGGCTTACGGTTATTTTGAAAAATAAATCTGACACCTTTATTTATCCCGGCAAAATTCACCTGGGAACTCTAGCTCTATCGTAGTGTGCGACAAATCGTAGGGAAGTAAGAGCGTGGCTATTTCATTTTTTATCTTCGCTTGTGGCAATTGATCGATAGCCTTATCTAGAACAAGGTGAGCGGTCAAAACATGGTTGTTGCCGTCAAGTGACCACAAATGAACATGGTGAGCGTCACAGACATTTGGCAGAGAGCGAAGATCATCAATGATCTTCGCTCTGATTCTTTTATCGGGCGTGGCTTGCAAAAATAGTTTGATAGTCTCGGCAAGATTTTTTGCAACATTGAATAAGATAAATAATGTGAAACCGATCGATAGTACTGGGTCTAGTATGGGAAGTTCTACAAATAGCAGTACAGTTGCTACGATCAACACAGCGAACCACCCCAATACATCCTCAAGCAAATGCCAATTTAATACACGTTCATTTAGTGACTTGCCCCGACTCAGTTTATAGGCAGCAAAGCCATTAACAGCTACGCCAAAAATGGATAATAGGATCATGCCTTGAGCATCAGGCATTTCAGATTTGGCCAATCTGGGTAAGGATTCACTCAATACCCAGATTGATCCGCCGATGAGTACTGCACCATTAGTCAACGCACCCAACAATGAAAACCGTTGGTATCCGTAACTAAACGAATCGTTGGCTTGTTTATCTGAAAATTTATTCAGTATCCAGGCCAGACCTATTGATAAGCTGTCACCCAGGTCATGGACTGCGTCGGCCATAATGGCAGTACTGTTAGTCAGCCATCCGCCAATAAATTCAACGAATGTAAATCCCACGTTGAGAAAAAATGCCCAGCCGATACGTGAAGAGGCGCTGTTATTGTCGCGATGTGCGTGGTTGTGCATAGCTAGATTTCGTTATTTTAAAGGTCTTCCCCACCAATCGGTAGGGCTTGTTCAATGGGGCTGACGTAGACCCAGCCAGAAATATTCGGCCCAATTCGTCCTGCTTTACGAATAATGCCAGTGACTTCGTCAACTTGCGAATTTTCACAGACCAAAGATATTCGGACTTCTGAAATAACCACGTCAGCATCAGTGGAGTAATCCTGTTCGGATTCACTCAGCGGTTTGAGAGTACCTTTGACATCCAGTAAGGTAATGTTTTTATAACCAGCATCACGCAACGCTTCAACGACAGTGGCGGAACGGACGTGATGTATAAATGCTTTAATTTGTTTCATGCGCTTACTCCAAGCTTTGAATAGCTATTCGTGTGTAAATAGTGGGTCTGGCCATAGGGGAAAAGTGCCCCCTATGGCCAGTTCATCAGCTATTAGGATGCCATTGCATTATCATTATTTCCGATAAGGTCTTTGCCTTTGCGGTAAGCCATTCGGTAGAGACCTGGCAGTACCAGCAGCGTTAACAGCGTGGATGATATAATTCCTCCAATAACTACTGTTGCTAAAGGGCGCTGCACTTCTGCGCCAGTACTGGTGTTGAGTGCCATTGGCAAAAATCCTAGTGCTGCGACCAGTGCGACCATCAATATTGGCCGCAGTCGCAACATCGCACCTTCTCGAATGGACGCATCGATATTTTCACCTTGACTTAATTTATCGCGGAACGCCGAAACCATCATGACACCGGTAAGTACCGATACGCCACACAGTGTAATGAAGCCGACACCGGCAGTGATCGACAATGGAATATCACGCAACCAAAGGGCGATGACGCCGCCGGTTAACGCCAAAGGAACGCCACTAAAGACTAGGGCTGCATCCTTGGCCGAGCCAAAGGTCATCATCAGTAGGGCGAAAATCATAACCAGTGTAACGGGTACCAACAACGTTAATCGCTCGGTTGCAGATTGCAATTGCTCGAATGTACCACCGTATTCCAACCAATATCCCGGAGGCAAGGTAATCTGTTGTTCGACCTGTGTTTGTACCTCGGCGACAAAGCCGCCCAAATCACGGCCACGAACATTCGCACTAACTACCAGACGGCGCTTACCATTCTCTCGGGAGATTTGGTTTGGCCCCGGAGCAAGGTTGAGTGTAGCGACTTCATTAAGAGGTACGTAACCGCCTTGTGGTAATGGAATCGGTAGGCGCTCTAAGGTTCGCAGGTCATTACGGGTTTGCTCCGCTACTCTGACAACGATGGTAAATCGACGGTCTCCCTCAAATATCAATCCGGCTTCTTCACCGCCTGTCGCGGCGGCGACTATGTCCTGTACGTCGGCTACATTGAGACCATAGCGATACAAGGCAGAGCGATCGGTCTCAACGGACAGTATCGGCAACCCGGAAACTTGCTCGACTTTGACACCTTCAGCACCTTCAATGCGATTGAGAACCGCCGCAATTTCAGTGCCTGATTTCAGCAGTTGGTCGAGATCATCACCATAGACTTTAATGCCCAGATCGGATCGAACACCGGAGATAAGCTCGTTAAAGCGCAGCTGAATCGGCTGACTGATTTCAAAGGCGTTGCCGGGAATCAGTGCCAGTTTTTCTTGAATGTCGTCCAGTAGTTGCGTCTTTGACTTATCAGGGTCTGGCCAGTCTTTAGGGTCTTTCAGCATGACATAGCCGTCCGAAATATTCGGACCCATTGGGTCACTGGCAACTTCAGCTGTGCCGACGCGCGAAAAATACGTTTTCACTTCCGGTATTTCCAACACGGTGCGTTCGAGCTGAAATTGCATATCCAAAGATTGAGTAAGACTTGTTCCAGGAATGCGTAAGGCCTGAATGGCGATATCACCTTCATCGAGATTAGGAATAAATTCAGTACCCATTCTTGTGGCCATCCCACCAATAGCGATGACAAAAACAATCGCGCCCGTGAGCACAAACAGGCGAAACCTAAGCGCCCACTCTAGAATGGGAGTGTAGGCTCGTTTTGAATAACGCATAATGATATTGTCTTTTTCTTCGATATGACCGCTGAGTAGCAAGGCGACTGCGGCGGGCACAAAGGTTAATGATAAAACCAGAGCGGATAACAACGCGATAATCACGGCCATGGCCATTGGAGTAAACATTTTCCCCTCGACACCAGTAAGAGCGAGGATGGGTAAATTAACTAAAATGACAACCAGCACACTGATTAAACTGGGCGTAAAGACTTCGCGCGTGGCAGAAAAAACGACCTGAAACCGTTCTTCCAACTTTAGTAGTCTTCCAAGACGATGTTGTTGGCTCGCCAATCGAAAGATGCAGTTTTCCACGATAATCACCGCACCATCGACAATCAGACCAAAATCCAATGCGCCTAAACTCATCAGATTTGCACTGACCTTGGTTTGAACCATCCCCGTCATCAGCATCAACATGGATAACGGAATCACCAAGGCCGTGAGCAATGCGGCTCGCACATTGCCGAGCATGGCGAGTAAAACGACGACAACCAATACGGCACCTTCGAGTAGGTTTTTCTGCACAGTGGCGATGGTTTTGTCGACCAACACGGTTCGGTTGTACACAGGCTCAGCAGCGACGCCTTTTGGAAGCGTCTTGTTAATCTCAACCAATTTTGCAGAAACCGCTTCTGACACACTGCGACTGTTGCCCCCCAGCAGCATGACCGCAGTGCCGAGCACGGTCTCTTCACCATCGCGAGTAGCAGCCCCCGTTCGAAGTTGTTTACCAAAGCCGACGTCAGCAACTTCGGCTATGGTTACTGGGATACCATTTTTATGAGCGACGATAATTTTTTTGATCGCCGCGACGTCTGCTACTTGTCCGGGTGCTCGAATCAGGTACTGCTCGCCGTTTTTTTCGATATAGCCCGCACCGACATTGGCATTATTTTTTTCCATCGCTGCGACGATATCATCAAAGCTAAGCCCAAATGCCAATAGTTGGGCAGGATGGGGTGTAATATGAAATTCCTTTTCAAAGCCCCCGATAGTATTGATCTCGGTCACCCCAGACACTAATCGTAGTTGAGGGCGGATCACCCAGTCTTGCAGTGTCCGTAATGCGGTGGCATCGTACTTTTCACCGTTGGCCTGTCGCGCATCCTTATCGGCATGTACCGCATAGTGAAAAATTTCGCCAAGCCCGGTCGCAACAGGCCCCATCACAGGCTCGATGCCTGATGGCATATCGCTTTTGGCTTGCTGAAGCCTTTCATTAATCAGATTGCGGGCAAAGTAAATGTCTGTTCCTTTCTCAAATACGACTGTCACTTGGGAGAGTGCGTATCTTGATAGAGAACGCGTACTTTCCACATAAGGTAAACCCGTGATGGCAAGCTCAACTAAGTAGGTAATACGCTGTTCGACCTCTAGCGGGGAATAACCCGGCGCTTCGGTATTAATCTGTACTTGGACATTGGTAATATCTGGCACCGCGTCAATCGGCAGGTTTTGGTAATTCCAAATACCCAAGGCGCTGATCATCAGCACAAAAAACATCACCAGCCATCGGCGGGCGATGGAAAATTGAATCAGTTTATCAATCATAGCGAGGCCCTGTTATGGTCTCGCACTACAAAATGGTTTGGTGCTGGTGGCAAAAAATCACGCGTTTCAAGCATAATGTGATGGATACGGTTAGTGACCATGTTCAGCATCCTCCTTACCCATTTCTGATTTCAAAACAAAGCTATTTTTTGCCACATAAACTTCTTCAATTTCTAAACCGGAAAGCACCTCACTCAGCTCTCTATCGGCACGTCCCAAACTAACCGGGCGTGGCTCGAAACCTTCTTCGCCCTTGACAAAAACCACCTTCTCTCCCTCAACAAGTTGTACGGCTTCATTGCTAATAACTAAGGGAGCAGTTATCTCTGACAAAGTAATTTCAGCATTAACAAATAGCCCTGGCTTCCATTGGTTATCTGTATTGTTAATCCATACGCGAACGATCGTGACTTGGTTATTACTGTTGCCGGAAGGCGCAATGTAGATGACTTTTCCCTCGGCAGAGAGAGAACCATTAACGTTTTTTATACGAACTTTTTGTCCTAGCTGTGCTTTGGCCACGTCCTTTGGAAATAAGGACAAATCCACCCAAACTGTTGAGAAATCTTCAATAACAAATAAAATTCTATCGGCGGTTTGCTCGCCCATGTTGGCATTGCGCTGAGTGACAACGCCGTTAAGTGACGCAACAACGGAATAGGCTTTGAGGCTTTCATTGGCTTCAACAGTGACCAACGTTTCTCCTTTGCGAACCTGATCGCCAATTCTTTTATTGACTGAGCGAATAACACCATCAAAACGTGCACTGACCGACTGTACTTGTTCTGCATTACTGGCAACCACGCCGTAGACAGGCAAGGCTTCTCGAATCGTTCCCGAAGTAACCTGCTCAAGGCCGATACCGGCATGTTTTATTTGCTCTTGCGTTAGTTCGATGTGATCTTCGTCATGCGCTTCCTCTGCACCATGACCGGTTTCTGCTAGCGCCAGCGTCGGCACCAAATATAAGGTTAAATAAAAAATAATGTTGATGATGGGTGTGTTTGTGCGATTAATTGGTTTCATTATTTTGATCCTGAAAATTCGGTTGATTCGCCATATTGCGATGCGGACAAAGGCTCGGCCGTTAGCTGTTCGATTTCGGCACCATAAACCAGGGCCGATGAAGCGGATTCAATCAGTGTAAGTCTGGCACTAAGTAATTCCTGTCTGGCGGAAACGTATTCAAGATAGCCGTAACGGCCGCGTTGATAGGCTGTCTGTGTTTCTTTTAGCGCTTGCTCAAGAGCGGGGATGATGGTGTTTTGCAGTGACTTTGTAGCGAGAATGGCCTGCTGCCTATTGTGAAACGCCCGAAATAGCTGCGTGTGCATATCGAGTAATGCCACTTCCCTTTGAACGTAGATCTCATTTCGCTGGGCAAGCGCAGTGGAAACTGCACCTGAATTTCGCCGAGAAGAAAATAGCGGCATGCTAAAGCCAGCAACAATTGCGGAATTCTCACTTTCCTCGAAACGACGCAGGCCTAACGACCAGCTAATATCAGCAGTGGACTGGGTTTTGGCAAGACGCAGCTCAGCCTCTTTGAGTCGTTCTTCAGCCGCAAAGATTTGAATCGCCGGATTCTTCTCTACTCTGGCATAAAGCACATCAAAGGTTATGTCGGTTCCAAAACGAAACAAATCACCATCAACCTCAGTGAATTCGGGTGTTGTTTGCCCCCACAGTACGGTGAGTGATACTTTCGAATAATTAAGCTGTTGCAGGACAGATTGCCAAAGTAGGTGCGCTTGTGCGGCGGCAGCTTGCGCCCGCTTTACCTCTGCTTCAGGGATGGCACCTGACTCGGAACGCTTTGTTACTAAATCAAGTGTATTCTGAGCCAGCTCATTCGCTTCCTTAGCGAGGGACACCTTTTCCTGGGTTGTGAGAACATCAATATAGCGCCGGGTAACTTCACCCAATAATTCCAGTGACGCCACCTGTCGCTGAGCCTCCAGCACTGAGAAGTTGTTAGCAACAACACCTCGTCTGGCAGCGCGTTTGTTACCCATTTCCAGTACAGAAGAAAGCGCAAGTGTGAGTTCTGCGCTATCGAAGTTACTGAGCTCATCAGAGCCTGAAAAATTCTCAGCCTCTACACCCAATTCATAGGCCGGTTTTAAGTTTGCTGTCTCCCGCTGTCCAGTCAGCGCGGCACTGCGAAAATTATAAACTTTGAGGGAGGGATTTTGTGCCAGCGTTTGCTCAATGGCTGTAGATAAAGAAAGTACATTCTCGTTAGTGTTGGCCAGTAGTAAATTACTAAAAGAAAACACAAAAAGATTAAGGAAAACGAAACCAAATCTATTGGAGAGCCTAAAAGAGTTGGCTAGCCTTTTGGGGTGGGGAAAACTTTTCATAAAAAGAGTCATATCGGATACCTGTAAAACAAAACTATACGTAGAGCTAGAAATTGATCGCCAGCTACCTTTCCTTAGCTGGCGACAGGTCTAACGCGCTATCGTTTTTTCGTGAATAGGGTTTTGTTCTGTGGGCAGTTTCTGTGAATGAAAAGCGACCTTGATCGTGGAATTTGGTGGTAATTCCTTAGCAACTGTAGTGGAAAAGCGAACCCCTCCCTTTCGTTTTATGCTATTTGTCAACAATCGAGGGGAGTATGTGGTTGTGGTTTCGGTGATGAGCTGACCATTGGGTTTATACGCAGCAATGTCAATATGACCTTTGGGAAGCCCAAAGCTACGGCTAGCGGTCATGCGTCCTTTTACTCGAACTCCCTCATTACTGGCACAGGTTTTCACACGGCTAAAACGCCAAGCCGATGAGGGGGGCTTAACTATTTCTATGGTTGGTTTATTTTCAGCGCCCCAGGCAGGCAACATAACAATGGCTGTTAAATAAATGGCAATAACCAGTTTCATACAATTTCATCCTCATTTTCGAATAAGTCTCAGCCAGCGCAGAATACTGGCTGGTATAAATGAATAGCGTGACTTTCGATTAAACGATTGGAGGGCGGAAATTGGGACGCTGTATATTGGACAGATAAGCTAGTTGATAGCTTGGCGGGCTCTGTTTTGATGCTATATTTTGTAAATAGTCATCATTACTTGATAAAAATAAATGACTCATTGTATGGCAATGACAACAGTGATGGCAGTCATAGGCGCTACCAGTTGTTGAGTTTACTGGGCTCAGATCATCGGCTGTTAAGTTATTTCGTGTTACGTCGGGGTTATCATCGTGATCGAATTCTAAATGTTCAACTCCGGACTGGTGGGATTGATGGATATCGGCCATTGCCATAACCGATTGACAAGCAATCAGTGCAATAAGCAAACAAGATATCCAACGTTTAATCACAAAAAGACCCTTAGAGTAATAGGCAACACTATATCAGTGTGTCGAAAAACTTTTCAGATGCGCCAATTCGCAATAAAAAAGTTGCAGCCTGCTAAATGATAGCATCGCGAGTTAAACATTCAAATGTAAAATATGCTATTCGCCGTTAAGTACGATTGCGCCAATAATCGGGCAATAACAAGATCACGCTACCATGATCTCCTCAGGGCAAATGGCCCAAAGCCCATCGTAAGCTTTGAAACTGATTCGTTGCGGAATACAAGTTGCTGTAATATTTCGAACATCGCACTCAGTGCCGACATCACCTAAATCCCTCAGTGGGTAACATGGTAATTTAACTGGCAGTAGTAAATTTCGAGAATGGTTGTCGATACATTTTTTTCTCTCCTCAAAGTATAGGGTTGGTATAACCACCCATTCTCCATGGGGCGTTGTTTATTGGAATCTTAAAGCAAGATAAACACAATATTTATAAGTTAGGCGATAAGTTTCAGAATATTACCGAGTGATGTTTTGCGGCTTTTTCAGGTCTTCGTAAGCATTTCATTCTTAGCAGTAAAATATATTCTGTAGAATAGGTGGGATTGGAACTGTCCCATAAAAACAGCGATCATTTAATTACGAATTTATTTTGACTTTAATGTAGTTTGACCCTAATTTTTGTGGATCGCGGCGTACCTAGTCGGAAAACAGTGGTGCAAAAAGCCATACAAAGCTACAATTTCGTAGTATGGTTAGGGGTATTGAACTATATGTTGAACGCTAGATCGAACCATTGGATGTTATTATCGAAGGTGATAGGCGTTGCTTCAGTGAAATTTAAAAACACAGCGATACTGATGATTTTTTGGTTGTTCTGCCAACAGGCAGGGGCAGCCGCTGGTGCCATCGCAATGGTTTTTCCATCTCAAAATGAACTTGGATCAATCGTTCAAACTGACGTTCCTTGCCATGATCACAATACAGCTGAAAATATCCCATATAAGACTAGCTTAACGAGTCTAGATAGCCACAGTGATGTCAGCGAAAACCTAGAGCCATCAACCAGTTCCAGTCAGAGTTGTTGCGACATAAGCTGTCAATGTTGTATGAGTGGCTGCCAATCAATGTTAAGTAGTGAATCGAATCAAAACATACCCGCGCCGTCCGTATATACAGGCGACGATTATTTGTCAGTCATACCACATACCCCTGCTAGCTCACTTTTCCGCCCCCCAATATTTCTTAATCCATAGGGCTATTGCGCCCAACAAATATTAAATCTGCTGTATCTGGCAGTTTTTGCACCCGTATTTGAGGATTAAGTGATGAAAACATCCTATGTAAAAATTAGTTTTATTGTCATCTCAGCCTATTTCTTTTCAAGCGCAGCCATTGCTCGTCATGCTGTGGATACGAACATTACAATTGAACGCGATAGTACTAATGCCATTCGATTGAGCCATGTGCAACTACGCCATTATGACGATGGTAACTATCGACTCAGCGGGGAAGTGCGACGACGTCAAAATCTTTCGTTGTCCTTTGGTCACTTTGATCTAACGGTGTTTGATGAAGGCGGAGGTGTGGTATTTGAGGACGCGGAATACTATTGGCCTCGAGTCGTTAATCGTCGCTATAACCATCCTTCAAAATTTGTCTTTTCGATACCTGAGAACATCGCAAACCAAACAGAGTTGCGGCTGGGTTTTCACAAAGACACATTGGCCGAAAGACCAAAACCGATCCATTAATTATCGATAGCTATTATCGGTTCTTCCGCATTCTCGTGGGAGCCTGTTGATCAATTGTTAAGGACTCATTATGTTTAAGCGATTAATAATCATTCCATCACTGGCGTTGTTAGTTAGTGAAGCACCGGTATACGCCGAGTCGTTAAACGCCGATTTCAAGGCGAGCGATATCAAGGAAAACACCTTGGTTGTATACAAAAACCCTCAGTGTGGCTGTTGTGGTAAATGGGTAGAGCATATCAATGATTTTGGGTTTTCGAGCCAAATCGACGCTATTTCAAATGTCGTCTCGATTAAATCCAAATATGGCATTGAGCCGCGCTATCGATCTTGTCATACGGCTGTCGTCGATGGGTATGCCTTTGAGGGTCATATCCCGGCGCACGTCATCCGCCAATTTCTGACAGAAAAACCGCAAAACGTCATTGGCCTATCGGTACCGGGCATGCCAGCTGGGAGCCCCGGCATGGAAATGGGCGATCGGCATGATGCTTATGACGTACTCCTGTTGAAACAGGACGGCAGCACTGAAGTTTATGCGCATATAAGCGGGTATTAAATGTCCCGACTTTGATGGACAGGGAATAGCGAATGAAAAATTACCAGAAAGAACTCGTCCGATTCATTAAACCGACATTATCTCGTCGCCGTTTTGTTACCGGCGTGACTGCAGGTGGCTTGATGTTGGGTCTAGGGTCGTGGCCGCGTATTGGCTTAGCATCGGATTCCCAGCGTAGCGCAAGACAAACGTTAAATGGGAAGCAATTTGATCTTTCCATTGGTTACCAAGCGGTTAATTTTACGGGGAAAGAGAGCATTGCCACGGCGGTGAACGGTTCCGTGCCTGCACCGGTGTTACGCTGGCAGGAGGGTGATCGAGTCACGTTGCGTGTTACCAACAATTTAGCTCATGACAGTTCAATTCATTGGCATGGGATTATTTTGCCCACCGATATGGATGGTGTGCCGGGCCTCAGCTTTGACGGAATAAAACCCGGTGAAACCTATGAGTACCAGTTTGACGTCAAGCAAAGCGGCACCTTTTGGTATCACAGCCACTCTGGTTTTCAAGAACAAACAGGCGTGTACGGTGCGATTGTGATTGACCCCAAGGAACCGGATCCTGTGAGGTATGACCGTGATTACGTGGTGCAATTATCTGACTGGTCAGACGAAGCGCCTGAGGGCATCTACGCTAAATTAAAAAAGATGAGTAATTATTACAACTTCCGCGAACGCACCGCGGGGGATCTATGGCGTGATATAAAAGCGAAAGGAGTGACGAATACCTGGAACGAGCGCGCGATGTGGAATCAAATGCGCATGAGTGATAGAGATATTTCCGATCTTACAGCCTATACCTACACTTTTCTAATGAATGGTATCACGCCTGCAGGTGGCTGGATGGGCCTTTTTAAACGTGGAGAAAAAGTACGTTTACGCTTTATTAATAGTGCTGCGATGACCATTTTTGATGTACGTATCCCCGGATTAAAAATGACCGTAGTCGCTTCGGATGGCCAGAATATTCAGCCAGTCACAGTGGATGAATTTCGCATTAGTGTGGCGGAAACCTACGATGTAATCGTGGAACCCAGTGATGATAGCGCCTATACCATTTTTGCCCAGAGTATTGACCGTACTGGCTTTACCCGAGGCACGCTAACTCCGGACTCCGGTTGGACTGCTGAGATACCTGAAATGGATCCAGCTCCAATTTTGGGTCACCGTGAGATGGGCATGGGAATGGATCACAGCCAGCACCAAATGGAGAGTACGCCTGGTATGGACCACGGCCAGCACCAGATGGAGAGTATGCCTGGCATGGATCACAGCCAGCACCAAATGAGTGGTATGGCCACCATGGATCATAGCCAACAGGGTAGTATGTCAACATCACTGGGCAAAGCGGGTTACGGTAGTGCTCGAGCGATTGCACACAGCTCGACCGAGTTTGGCCCTCATGTAGATATGCGGGCCGGTAACCCTCAAAGTGGCTTGAACGATCCAGGGATTGGACTGCGCAAGCACCAGGAGCAATATGGTCGACGCGTGTTGACCTATGCCGATATCCGCAACTATTACCCAACTATTGATCGGCGAGAACCCAGTAGAGAGATTGAATTGCACTTAACGGGCAATATGAGCCGTTACATGTGGTCCATGAATGGTATCAAGTTTGCCGATGCGGCCCCCGTTCAATTAGCTTACGGTGAGCGGGTGCGCATTATTCTGGTTAACGACACCATGATGACACACCCAATTCATTTACACGGTATGTGGAGTGAAATGGAAACGGGTGATCCGCACTACATTCCACGCAAGCATACTGTCATTGTTCAACCGGGCTCGACGATCAGCTTTCTAGTCACCGCCGATGCGGTCGGGCGCTGGGCATTCCATTGTCACTTGCTGTATCACATGCCGGGAATGTTCCGGGAAGTTAGGGTAGTTTGAGGGGATTAAATGGATGAACATACGAATGCAAAAAATCAAAATTTTTCAATCGGTTTTGCTCGCTTCAACGCTTTCGCTAGCCGCCAATAGTGTCGATGCAGGCGGGGAGGATGACCCGCTGTTAACGAAAGTATTAATTGATCAATTTGAGTTACGAGACTCCGATAGTGAGAACCCTTTGGTGCTTGAGGGGCAAGCCTGGATAGGCAAAGACCTACATAAACTTTGGCTAAAAACGGATTTTGAACGTGTTGAGGGTGAAACTGAAGACGCCGAGTTGCAAGTCCTTTATAGCCGGGCTATCGCACCGTTCTGGGATTTACAATTAGGGCTACGTAAAGACTTCCAACCTTCACCGAGCAGAAGTTGGGCGGTGATTGGCTTACAAGGTCTCGCTCCTTATTTTTTCGAAGTCGAACCGGTATTTTTTATCGGGGAGAGCGGTCGCACAGCATTGAGGCTAGAGGCAGAGTATGAATTGTTGCTCACGCAGCGGCTGATTTTGACGCCAGACATAGAGCTAAATATTTATGGCCAAAATGATAGTGAAACTGGTGTTGGCTCAGGGTTATCGGATGTACAGATGGGGCTGCGTCTTCGCTACGAAATAAGGCGTGAATTCGCACCCTACATTGGTGTGAATTGGTCTAGGAAGTATGGGAAAACCGCCGACTATTCTAGGCGTACCGGTGAAGATCTTGATGATACACAGCTCGTCATCGGTATACGGGCGTGGTTTTAATCCTCAGCGGCAAAGCTAACCAATTTCGGTTCAAAACAGACTAGACCAAGATAAACGTGTAAGGATGATCGATGAAAAAATTATTTATTAGCTTATGTGTCACCGCAATACTGGGCCTGACGGGCGTTGTTTTCTTTATTTACTCGGGACTGTTTGATGTTAGCGCATCAGTACCGCATGCCGCCATTACGAAGTGGGCAGTGTCCACAACCATGCACGCCTCAGTGGAGCGAAGGGCCAAAGGGATTACGGTGCCTGACTTGGAGCAAGAAGAACTGATTCTTGCCGGTGTCAACGATTTCGATGCCATGTGTATTGCTTGCCATGGAGCACCTGGCAAGCAGCCTGACGCGATGGGACAGGGTTTGAATCCGCCAGCGCCAGATTTGCAAAAATCAGCGCAACATCTTAGCGCCGCAGAGCTATTCTGGGTGGTCAAAAATGGCATTAAAATGACCGGCATGCCGGCCTGGGGAGCGACACATGATGATGCGGCACTATGGCCTGTGGTTGCGTTGATGACCCAATTGCCAAAACTTGACCAAACCAAGTATGAAAGTCTGCTTGAGCGAGCGCGGGGAATGGGGCATCACACTACTGATATTCCTGATGCAGGCAATGGTAACCAAGACAACGAAGCTAAGACTAGATCCGTTGAGAGCGCCGTGTCTGAGCCTAGTGTGCAGCAGCAACTGGAAGTGAACTCGCAGCATGAGCATAAAACCGGCGAGCATCATAGTCATTAATGAAGTTAACTTAGCGGTGGATTCTCCGTTAGCAATCACAGAGAGTTAATTTTTGTAGGTTGCTCAATACTGATCTTCGAGGTGTTTTTTTGAGTACCGATTCATCAAATAGTGTCCCATTTCCGCCAACTACCACCAAAAAGTGGTTGAGCAGTAAATATTATGGAGCAAGGCGAAGTCGTTATTTAACTGCATGATATTTAGCGATTTGCTTGAAATAAAAATATACTCACTTAGTGGTATACCCCAAAATTGGGTAAATTTATTACCCTGTAATATTGATTTGGGTCAACTCAGTTGCTCAATTTATTTAATAGAGTTATCAATCGTAGAGCTGTGATTATTAATGGCATTCACACTCAATATTGGTCGTTAGAAAGTTCACAGTCTAATTTGCGATTAAGCAAAAAGGAGCCATTGTGATTCGCTTGGTAGGCATAGTACTCGTTATTTGGGGGTTGATATTTCAACCGCTGGTAATGTCTATGCCTGTCAAAATGGCCAACCATGGATCAGATACCATAGTAACTTTTAACGTTGATCCAGCGGCACACGTGGATGAGCATACTAGTCACCATGGTAAAAAAGCTGGTAATGAAACCGGTAGTGCACATCATCAAGAAAATGGTTCAACTGATCACTTAACTTCTCATGCTAATAATGATTGTGAAAATGACTGTCTCAGTGCTGGTAACTGCTGTGGCGTTTGCGCGGCTTCACTTAATCATCAAGTCATCAAATTTGCTGAGCAACAAATCAGTACGCCCATTGTTGGCAATGCTGAACATCTAGTGCTCGGTATACTTTCGTCTATATACCACCCCCCTAATCTTTCCTGATTTTCCGAAGTGGCGTTACTGCGCCTGAAATTTCGGATTCCCTTAAGGTAAATCTATCCATCTAGACCTTAATGTCTGGGTCTAGGACTTAGCCAAAAACCTTTATCGCCTGTAATGCGAGTATCGATGGTCTTTAAAAGACGTGGTGCGAGATAAATACAGAGATAACGAGTTGATTTTGATGCAACGCGGTGCGCTTTACCCGGTGCAGCCCAATGGAGAGTCAACATGAAAATTAAGAAATTAGTGCAGGTTATTACCTGTGGAACGTTAGCAACTGTCAGTGCTATGACTATAGCTGCTGATACCAGTGTCGAGGCATTAAGTCAGCGTCTCGAAATGATGCAGAAAGAAATGAACGAGCTTAAACGGCAACTACAGCAAAGCGCCAGTAAAGAGGAGGTCCAGGCGGTGAGGCAGGAAGTTGCTGTCGCTAGTGAATGGCGACAACCCGATACGCTGATACATATGGCAGGTTATGCCGATGTGGGCTACACGGACACAGAATCGAAGGATGGTAGTTTTAATGCGGGCACCTTTGCGCCGATCTTCCATTATCAATATAGGGACTTGGTGATGTTAGAGTCCGAACTAGAGATGAAAGTTGGGGAAGACGGTGAAACAGATATTGCCCTGGAATATCTAACGATCGATTGGTTTATGAATGACTATATGACCTTGGTCGGTGGTAAATTCCTCAGCCCTATCGGTCAGTTTCGGCAAAATCTTCACCCCTCATGGATTAACAAAATGGCTTCAGCACCGCCCGGATTCGGACATGACGGTGCGGCGCCAGTCTCTGACGTCGGGTTTCAGCTGCGAGGCGGCTTCCCAATAGCCGGTATACGAACTAGCTATGCCTTCTATGTGAGCAATGGTCCAGAACTCAAAGCAGAAATGGAGGAAGAAGATGGGGAAATTGAGTTCGAACTTGATGGTGTCGAGGCTGAGGGATTTGGCGCGGATAGGGACGGAGAAAAAACCTATGGTGGCCGGATTGGCATCATTCCTTTCGCTGGCTTAGAGCTCGGTCTGTCAGCGGCCAGCGGTAAGGCGACAGTCACTTCCGTTGAGGATGGTGATAGCACCTTGCTCGCAAACGAAGCCGCTCGTGACTATGACGTGTTCGGAGCCGACTTCTACTGGCAGTGGAAAACGTTCAACTTACGCGGTGAATATGTCAAGACTGAAATTGGCGATGACAACGGCAGTGGCACGGCCGCCTCTAAAGGCGCTGAATGGGAAACCTGGTATACCCAAGCCGGATACCGAATTCCAAATACCAATTGGGAATTGGTTACGCGCTATACGGATTTTGATTCACCACATAACAGCAATGATCAACAACAGTGGGGGCTAGGTATTAACTACCTCTTTGCGAGCAGTGTGATGGGCAAGTTGAGTTATGAGTTCAACGACGGCCTAAGTGGCACCTCTGCCAACGAGGATCGATTGTTGTTACAGCTGAGTTACGGATTTTAACTAGGAGAATGATTGTGAAAAAACTAAAGATCGAAAACTCATATGCTTCATATTTGAAGGCAATACCCGTGCTCTTAGCGGCCATGTTTTCACAATGGGCTCTGGCTTTTGACTACCCTGAAAAAGGAGATTTCGCCAAAGGCAGTAAGGCATGGGCGGACAACTGTACGCGTTGTCATAATATGCGAAGTCCCACTGACCTCAGTGATGATCAGTGGATTACCACGGCATTTCATATGCGCGTACGAGGTGGTCTAACCGGACAAGAAACCAGGGATATTCTCACTTTTTTGCAGGGCTCTAATGCCAAAGCTGAAAACGTCAGTGGCATCGCTGCTGTAAAAAATTCAACTGGTAGTGTTGCGGGAATGAGTTCTGGTAAAAGTATCTATGAGAGTACCTGTGTCGCATGTCATGGCGCCGATGGCAAGGGAAGCCTGCCAGGCATGCCTGACTTTACTGATAAACGCGGCAGGTTGAGCAAGCCTGATGGAGAGCTGCTAGCCAATATCATCAACGGGTTTAAAAGCCCAGCAAGCTTGATGGCGATGCCGGCAAAAGGCGGCAATCCGTCCTTAACTTCGGCAGATATGGATACCGTGTTGAAATATATCAAGGATCAGTTCGCTGACTAAAGGTGGAAGGACTGCCCTGGGTAAATTGAATTACCCAGGGCAGTTATCAAAATCAAAAATACTTTGAGGCGAAGTTTTGAGGGCCCGAAGGATATAACTTCACCGCTAAGGCGAGTGTCGGGGTTATGGGTCTGGAGGAGCCGTTGGCAAAGAGGTAAAGACTACTTGTTTAGCTGGTGCTGCACAAATGCCAAAAGTCAGCTTGACCTGTGTCTTAGACATAGGTGTAGGCTTTCGGGTGTGTGGAGTAGTCCTAGGTTTTATTCCGAAAACGAGAGGCGTTTATGAGAGTCAATCAATTAGCCGATGCATTGGATATCAGCGCCGACACAGTGCGCTATTACACTCGTGTGGGTTTGTTAGCGCCAAAAAAGAACCTTAATAATGGGTACAAAGAATATTCGACATCAGATGCTCAAAGGTTAAGTTTTATTTTGGCTGCACGGCAGCTGGGGTTTTCGGTGAAAGACGTCATGGTGGTTATCGACGAAGCTAAAGCAGGCCATACGGCATGCCCCGTGGTGCGAGAACTTATTAAGCAACGACTGACTGAAACAGAGAAAAAATTTACCGAAATGAAGGCGCTCAGAGCACGCATGCAAGCGGCCGTAAAAGACTGGGAATCTAAACCGGATCAAGCGCCAACCGGGCAAATGATTTGTCATTTGATTGAAAGCTTTCCTACGAAAAATAAAGGAGGCAGGCAATGAAGTATTGTCGATTTAATAAAGCAAATAGTAATCAACCTGTCGGCTGTTGCCACCAAATAATGAAAAGGGTTTCGTTATGAATCACTCAACACAGGATCAACAGGCAAGTCATGCCAAAGGCCATCAGGACGACCAGCAATCGCCGGTGGGTTCCGCGAGTCAGGAGTTAATCATTGAGGGGGCGAGCTGCGGCAGCTGTGTCGGAAAAATAGAAGCTGCCTTAAACAATGTGCCAGGTGTCGAGAAGGCCGAAATGAATTTTGCGCAGAGAACCGCCACAGTCATCGGTGCGGTGAATGCAGATGACCTGATTAAAGCGGTGGAAAAAGCAGGCTATAACGCGAAAGTACAAGAGGATGGATCGGAGCAGGATTCATTGGATGAAAAGGAGCAAGCCGACTGGGCCTATTACAAGCGCTTAATGCGTGAAATGACCATCGCCTTAACATTGGGCGTGCCTCTGATGGCCTATAGCGTCATTGTTGGCGAAATGACAGTGACCACCAATACAGAACGCATGGTTTGGTTGGTTGTTGGGCTAATCACTCTAGGTGTGATGTTCTTTTCCGGCAAACACTTTTATGTGGGTGCCTGGAAATCCTTGGCGAATCACAGTGCGAACATGGATACGCTTATTGCCTTGGGTACCGGCACTGCCTGGCTTTATTCCATGGTGGTGGTGTTCTTTCCGTACGCTGTTCCCGAGATGGCCCGGCATGTGTACTTTGAAGCGACCGCCATGATTATAGGCCTGATTGATCTGGGTCTTGCTTTGGAAATAAAAGCGCGCGGCAGAACCTCCGAAGCGATCAAGCGTTTAATCGGCCTGCAGGCGAAAACCGCACGGGTCATTCGTGATGATAAAGAGATTGATATCCTGATCGAGCAGGTGCTGCTGAATGACAAGGTGCGGGTACGGCCCGGTGAAAGAATACCGGTTGATGGCGTGGTGCTCGAAGGTCATACCGCGGTGGATGAATCGATGCTAACTGGTGAACCCATGCCGGTCGAAAAGAAGCAGGATGATGAGGTCGTCGGCGGCACCATTAACAAAACTGGTTCAATCGTGTTTAAGGCCACGCGCGTGGGTAAAGATACAGCACTGGCGCAAATCATCGGCATGGTCAAACGTGCGCAGAACTCGAAACCACCGATTGGCCGCTTGGCTGATGTGATCTCTGCTTATTTTGTCCCTGTGGTCATGATCATTGCGGTGGTGAGTGCATTAACTTGGCTGAATTTTGGCCCTGATCCGGCAGTAGCCTTTGCCATCGTTTCCGCCACCACAGTGTTAATTATTGCGTGTCCCTGTGCGCTGGGGTTAGCAACACCGATGTCGGTGATGGTCGGTGTGGGTAAAGCCGCCGAGGCGGGGGTGCTGATTCGTAATGGTGAAGCCTTGCAAACCTCCTCCAAAATCACCGCCATGATACTGGATAAAACCGGCACTATTACTTTGGGTTCACCTAAAGTCACCAATATTCATCTTGCTCATGCTGAAAGTGAAGATGAAGTGCTGCGTTTGGCGGCAAGTTTGGAAGCAGGGTCTGAGCATCCCTTGGCGGTATCTATCGTGGAGTCCGCCAACGAACGCAACTTGTCACTGGATAAAGTTGAAAAGTTCTCGGCGATTGCCGGACATGGCGTAGAGGGTTTCGTCGGTGAGCAGCAGTTGCTGTTTGGTAATGAAAAGCTGATGCGCGATAAAAATATAGCCGTAGACGACTACGTGAATGTTGCTCAAACCATGGCGGAAGAAGCCAAAACCCCCATGTATTTTGCGGTGAATGGGGAGTTGGCGGCAATTATCGCCGTTTCTGATCCGATTAAGGAAGACTCCATCTCAGCGATTAAACGCTTACAAAAAAATGGCATACGCGTGGTGATGCTGACCGGTGATAACCGCGCGACGGCAAAAGCGGTGGCGAAAAAAGTCGGGATTACCGAGTTCTTCGCCGAAGTATTACCCGAACAAAAAGCCGAAAAGGTCGCCCAGCTACAAATGCAAAATGAAATTGTTGGCATGACTGGCGACGGTATTAACGATGCCCCGGCGCTGGCGTTGGCGAATGTCGGTTTTGCCATTGGTACGGGCACAGATGTTGCCATCGAGAGCGCCGATATTACACTGATGCGCGGTTCCTTGCATGGCCTGGCCGATGCGATCGCCGTCAGTAAAGCAACCCTGCGCAATATCAAACAGAATCTGTTTGGCGCCTTTATCTATAACGTCGCCGGGGTGCCTTTTGCGGCTGGTGTTTTATACCCGTTCTTTGGCTTATTGCTCAGTCCTGTGATCGCCGGAGCGGCGATGGCTTTTTCATCGCTCACCGTCGTTAGTAACGCCAATCGATTGCGTTTCTTTAAAGCGCAGGAACACTAAGAGGCTCTCGCTATGATGATAATTAATATTCTCGGATTGTTACTGATAGCACTAATCGTCTGGTGGTTCTGGCTATATAAACCGCGTGAAGTCAGTGTTAGTGAAGGCGCAATTACTGTGACGGTAGAGGATGGCACCTATCAGCCATCGCGAATAAAACTTCCTGCCGGACAACCAGCCACCATTCAGTTTTTACGCAAAGATGCATCGCCCTGCGCGGGCACGGTGTTATTTTCAGATTTTGAAATTAGTGAAGAACTGCCACTGAACCAACTTAAATCCATTGCTTTACCCGCGATGGAGAAAGGTGAGTATGAGTTTAGCTGCCAGATGCAAATGTATCGAGGAACTCTTTTGGTAGATTAATCTATTTTGATTTGGAGGTGAGTCATGACTAAAAAAGAAGGTTCGTTTTGGATTACGCCTAACGGCTTAGCCTGTTTAGTGTTGATTGGCGCCGCAAGCTACTTTCTGTTGATCGAGCACCGACAGCATTTATTTCAATGGCTACCTTTTTTAATCTTGGCGCTCTGTCCTCTCATGCATATTTTTATGCACGGAGGCCACGGGGGGCATAGCAAGAATAAGCAACAAGATGTTCACAAGCCGGAAGAGCCCGAAGGCGAAGCTTATCGGCGCGGTTATGAAGAAGGCAAAAAAGACTCGGGCCACTACCCGCATTAAGGAGAGTAATTATGCATGGCGAATCAGGTTACGGTCTTTGGACCCTGGTGATATTAAATTCTGCAATATTTATCTTTTTTGCATTTAGCTTCGTGAAACCGAAAACGAAGTCCGATTGGCGCAGCCTTGGGGCTTTTTCCGCGTTTGTGGTCGCGCTTTTTACGGAAATGTATGGCTTCCCCCTGACCATATATTTCTTTTCAGGGTGGCTTGCCGATCGCTATCCGGATATCGATTTTCTTGCGCACAATAATGGCCATTTATTGCATACGATATTAGGATTTGAGGGTGACCCTCACTGGGATCCGCTACATATTGCCAGTAATGTCCTGATTATTCTTGGCTTCTTTTTGCTTTCCTCTGCATGGAATGTGCTGCATAAGGCGCAACAAGCGGGGTCATTGGCTTCTAACGGCTGGTATGCGCGTTGCCGCCACCCTCAGTATTTGGCCTTTATCGTCATAATGTTCGGGTTTTTGCTTCAGTGGCCAACCATCCCAACGTTAGTCATGTTTCCGATCTTGGTAGTGGTCTATGTACGTCTCGCAAAACGGGAAGAGCAGGCAGCACTGACAGCGTTCGGCGATCAATACCGTGCCTATATGGCGATTACACCTGCATGGATTCCAAAATTTAACGTTAATGCAACCACCACCGCCTAGGAGGCGACAATGAAAACACTAGTCACAGCAATCGTAATATCCACCGCACTCTCAGCCCCGGTCTTCGCTGCTGGCGAGCACCAACAAGGAGGCAAGACTCAAACTCACCAAATGCCGGAAGGAATGAAGATGGGAGAAATGGATCATAGCAAGATGGGCAAGATGGACCACGGAAAAATGGACAAGATGGATCACAGCAAGATGGGAGGTATGCATGAACATATGCAGGAGATGCATAAGCTCATGGCACAGATAACCAAAGAAAACGATCCAAAAAAACGCGCGCAATTGATGCAAAAACATATGGAAAGCATGCAGCAGGGCATGAAAGCCATGAAGGAGTCCATGAGTGAAATGAAAAAAGATATGGGAGAGGGTACAGCATCTCCAACTCTGAATATGGATGAACGAACGGAGGCGTTACAACAGCGTATCGATATGATGGAAATGATGATGGATCAAATGGAGTCGCATAGCACACAAGAGAAGAAACTGCACAAGCATAAACGTTAATTGAATTCTGAGTGGTGCGCAATTCGTACCCGCACCACTCAGTGGCTTATATCAGTTGCAGCAACAACTAGAAATAATAGGAGTACCGTCATGAAGAAGAAAGAACACAGACTGGGTGTTTCAGAAGTCGATTTGGTGACAAGACATTTGAAGATTGAAGATATATCCGCAGAAAAGATTCAAGCAGCGGTCGTTGAAATAGATGAGATTTACGGGATGGACTCGGTTGCCTTCGACGAAAAACATTACCGGTTAGATTTGGCCTATGACGCATCAAGGTTAAGTATTGAAGATGTTGAAAAAGTGATGAAGAAACATGGGCTTGAAGTGAGCCACGATTGGTGGACTCAGCACAAAGAGAGCAATTACCGTTTTGTCGATCAGAACGTAAAAGACAACGCCAAACATGAACCATGGAGCTGTCATAAAAAGTAGCGTTATGCGGATCGCTATACCAGCAATATATCCGTAGGGCATGAAGTGAGAAATTATCATGGTAAGCAGGCATATTCTAAGTGCGGTGGCCATGGGAGTAGCCCCTTGTGCGGGAGTATCTATAAAGCGCTAGGCCCGTTGTGATTGTTTCAAAATTGAAGAAATCCATCGATGCAATTATTCATTAATCAGTAAAGGAGATATGTAATGACACTTAATGCCTACAAATTTTGTTTGGCTTCGGCGATCAGTTTTTCAGTGATTTGGATTGTTTGCAGTCTGCTGGTCTGGCTTTTTCCGGAAATGATGATGAGCATGGCGGGCGATATGCTGCATGCTGATCTGGCCTCCATCTGCTGGCAGCTTTCTTTTAAAGGTATTTTGGCTGGATTGGCAGGATGGGCCATTACCGCAGGTATTATCGGCTGGCTGCTGGCATATTTTTATAACAAGCTTTTATAGAGAAGGTCAGATCTAAATTTGGACAAAAATTTAGTTATGCAGTGTTGGCGTTCAAGCCATTGTGGGAAAACACTAATTCATAAAATGGAATCTGCGGGGAAAGAGCCTAGTCTTGATACTCGAGCAGTATTTCGTATGGTCAAAAATATAAATAGCGCAAAATATGTTACTTAACATTACCGCTATTGTCGTCACGATATTGGTATTTCTCTTTCTGGCAAATAAAAAATTGCTGCACTCAGTTCAGTGGAAAGCTACGGTGACGCCACTAGCCTCTATCATCGGTAGTGGATTTTTGATTATTGCACCGCTCTTGCATTCCGTGCTGGGGAAATTGGCTCTGGGTGGAATAATGGCGCTATCCATTTTAGCCTACGCTATTGGCAGCGTAATTCGTTTTAATATTCGCTATGCGGAGCCTTATCTAGCATCTCACCCTCGCAGCACTTTGGTTAGAATTGAAAAGACATCGCAGGGGGTTCTCGGTATTGCTTACGCTATCTCTGTGGCTTTTTATATTAGCTTGTTTGTCGCTTTTGTATTTGACCGTCTATCGGTGGCAAGTATTTTGGGGACCAAGTGGGCCACCACAGCATTGCTACTAACTATCATGGCTCTAGCTTGGTGGAGAGGCACGCGGGGGCTGGAGTGGGTTGAATTATTTGCTGTGACGATCAAATTATCGATCATCGTTGGTGTTTTGGTTGCGTTGGCAAGTTACGACATTATGTCTGGAACAGTTTGGTTTGAGCATGAGCCGATTAAAAAACTGTCAAACTGGGATACGATAGCTATGTTGGCGGGAATGCTAATGGTTACCCAGGGTTTTGAAACTACCCGTTTTATGGGAGCACAATACCCTCAGCAGGTTCGTATAAATGCAGCACGCTATTCGCAAGGAATCGCTATTTTTCTCTATGTGGTGTTCATTGGTTTGACCTGCCCTATTTTCCTGACCTTTCCTATTGCCGAGTTGAATGAAACCAGCATTAGCTACACCTTAGGGAATGCAATTTCGGTTATCCCCATATTGCTGTTGTTTGCAGCTACCGCTAGCCAACTCAGTGCCGCACTCGCAGATACGTTAGGAGGTGGAGGTTTATTGAAGGATTTGGTGCCTACAAAATTTTCTGATCACATTTACTACGTGCTGGTGGTTGCTCTGTCGATTGGGTTGATCTGGTCGGCCAACGTATTCGAAATCATCAATTATGCTTCCAAGGGCTTCGCAATCTATTATTTATTCCAAGTTTTGATCGCGCTGGTGTTGATCAAGAAACAGCTTATTGGAGCGAATAAAAGACTCAGGTTAGGCGGCGGTGCTCTGTTGGCGTTATTATTGGTTTTTGTCATTCTTTGGTCAATTCCTGCGCCAAATGGTTAGAATGGAATGACCAGCTATATGCAATGATTCAAACCGTTAAGGGTTTAAGTTAATTTGCCTAATAAATACTCCAGTCTCACCACTAATGAAATCTAACGGCAAGCGAATGATGACCGCAAAACCAAACAAGGGGGCTATTGCGGTATATTTGCCACATAACAGCTTGAAGTAATAGGAATGCGGCATATAATCACATAAACAATGATGAATAAATGAGCATGATCATGTATTTACTTGAACTGGGCGCCGAGATCAAAACGCAACGAAAAGCACAGGGGTTGCGCCAGGGTGAGTTGGCCGAACTGGCCTGCCTGGATCGCACGACGATATCTAAATTAGAAGGTGGTCATCTGCTAGAACTGGGCTTCAACAAGGCTGAGCGTATCGTGAACGCCCTGGGCCTGCAACTTGCCCTACAGGTACCGAGAAAGCGCCCCACACTGGATGATCTGATTAAGGAGAACTGACCTTTCCCCGATAAATAGAACCATGACCACGATGAGATTTCCAGTTAATCTACTAACGAGGAACTCTCACTAAAAAAAGAAACGTTTTACCGAAGAACAAATTATTGGTGCGCTCTGTGAGGTCATGGGTTGTTACTCCTCATTAAAATGGTCAATTGGTTTAGGGGCTGGTTTCGGATAGCGCTTGTAGTTTGGGTTAGGTTTCAGACCGTTCGCTTCGTCATGAATAAATAAGCCAAGGCCTTTGTTAGTCTTGGTTTCATAGGCTTTGGCTTCCTTTTGCCAACTTTGGAACGCATCTTCCTCCAGTTGACGTTGCTTCACGATATCGAGCTCCTTGAGAATTGCGATGCGTTTGAGCATCATGGCTAGGGCATCATCCGGCAGGCCTTCAAAAGAGGGGATTTGCAAAATATTGAATTGTTGAGGTACGGCTTCTTTGCCGCAAGGAAAGAGTGACCTGTAGTTTGGCGTATCGTCGACTACTAAAATATGCCCAGGCTGATAGCCTTCAGCCAACGCCCATTCAATGCTTTTGTAGAGAGACTGCCCCCTTTCCCGACCACAGTGTTCGCGGGGCCAGATTTTTACGAACGAAGCTGATTCGATCTTGGCTAACCCAAGCATTGTATGGACATAGTGCAATGTCGCCGTAGAATAGATGGCTAAATCCAGCCCCCAGCTTTGTAATTGCTGGATGAAGTTTTCAAGGCCAGGCCGTTTGCAGAATGTGCAGCCCTGATACGCAATACCTTTCGGTGGCTCCTCAGGGTTCAGTTCTACACCGCTTAGCCGGGCAAAAAAGGCTGCTTCCTTTTCTTTAGCCGGGTTGTAGAGATGGATCAGGGTATCATCTAAATCCAATATCACTAGACGCCTATTATGCGATACGACGTATTTGAGTTGTGCCTTCAGCAGAAGGAGGTAATCGATCTTCTGTAGGTAAATAAGGTGTTGTAGGTAACCCTCCTCAGAAGGCGGAGGGTCAATGGGGTTCGGGCTGTATTCCAGCGCCGTATTCAATTCTTCTGACAGTTGCTGCAAAAGGCTTTGCCGTTCCTTGACGACTCTCCTGAGCTCTTCAATCGCTGGGTTTGTAGATGTTTGGGGCAAGTCTTTCATTGTGATGACCAGTAAGACTAATTATTCTCAAAGACTGGGTAACTAGCTAGGAAAAAACGGCGGCATAAACAACGGGATCTATCGACACTCGCGTTCCTTTGCCACAGAGGATATACGCCGTGTTTCGCGATAAAAAAATACAGTTCTCATGGAAGTCCTGCAGAAAAGTCGTACGTACAGAAACAAAAGGCCTTTGCGCCTCATCTTCGATAACTTTGTGTGCGTAGACAAAAGAAGGCTTAATGCCGCGTACTTGAAAACGTTTCAGATTCTCAGGAGTGACGTTGATATCAATCCAAATCCAGTCCGCAACGACGCAGTAGAGATAACCGGACAAGTGCTTTTTTACATACGCGATCTTTTCTGCCACTTTATTTTCATGACAACCAAAATCACAGGGATCACCTGTACAGTTAAAGATTCTGTCAGCCTGAGTAACAAAGGATTTGATATCCATGGTTACCAAGCCTCAGTGCTTTGAATGCGAAGGTTGGCTTGGGAATGTTTTAGGTGAGGACTTTTATTCATTGTTGTTACTTTTGATTCGAATGATAGTTGACGCTTAACATCTAAGCACAAATAATCCAGAATGGAAAGAAGACAATATTTTTTAACTATATGATTTATATATGTTTTATTATGTGTTTGATTGCAATAGCTAAGGCGTAATTTTGTCTTTTTTAGCTCCAAAAAAGACAAAATCCTAAGGTAAATATTTTGCTTTAGGGGTAAGGCAGAAGGCGTATATTTTGAGTCAGTTGATACTGTGTAAAATCGAAGTTGATGGCGCGCAGTATATCCAAAGGTTTGGGTAGATCACGCATGTTTGATTCAATCGCGCGTTATAGTTTAATCAATTTGTTAGGGTTGAATCCCGTGATATCTGTAGTTTCCCCCGGATAGCCCCCTTGATTACAATAAAAGTCCGTGCCGTACAGATTAGTTTCAACAGCAGCATGTGTGTGTCCAAAAAACCAAGCGGCAGGTTTGTATTTCATAATTAGCTCATCACACACCGAATTAAAATAGGGTGACAACTCGTTGCCGCGGTGAATTTTGTGGCACAGCTGATAACTTGGTGGGAAATGGGTCACGATAACGGTTTTACCCGCATAAGGTTTCTCTAACTCGCTTTCCAGAAAACGCCGGGCTTCCTGATGCCAATCGAGCATCGTCGCGGCAGTTAATGGCTTGCCTTTATAGCGAATGACCAAGAAATCAAATACGTATTGTTCAGCGATTTTCATGTATTTTTCCGGATCACCCAACCCCGCAAAGTTTGACCAAAGCGGGGTGCCTAAAAACCGAATGCCGTTGATAACAGCCGTTTTATTGATCAGCACCGAGACATTTTTATGTTTATAGCCTAGCGCCAATTCATTCATTTGCTCGTAGTCACGTTGATAGTATTCGTGATTTCCCGGCGTAAAAATCACCGGCAGCCCGGTGCTCTCCGCTGTCATACCACAAGTTTCCAACGCCTGCGGCATTCCTCTTAGATCTCCAGCGATAACGACGATATCTGCGCCGGGTGCCACTTTGACTGGCCCATCCAGTCCCCATACCTCGTAATGCAAATCCGATACAAGATAGATATTCGTCATTTAATTGTTCTCCTGTGCGATCAGCTTTTGACTCGAGCTATTAAGGGATCGAGTTGGTACCACGATGTTTGTTTAGAGGGTTAATTTTCATCAGGTTGAACGCTTTGCGCTACGATGCTCAAACCGGGAGAGGGTGTGGATATGATTTTCGGCTTGATCAATGAAACCATCCATTTGCTGTTCTAGCTCGTAGTAACCCGCGGCTGGCCCGACTAGTGAGTAATAAAACCTTAGTTGCCCATATTTCTCTTTAACATCGGTAATCTCAATTGAATATTTGGGCTGGCGCTTGAGTGCATCGTCTATCTGCGCCGATAAATGACGAATCACCTTTTTCCAGCTAGCAGGCACACAAAAGGTAAAATTTGCGTTGTTATAGAGTTTGGGATAATCAATGATGAGCTGATTAAAAGAATCTTGTTCACCGTTTTGTTGTAGAGTAGGCATTGATTCACCAACCAATTTTAAATTTTGATCAAATGTAATACAGAATATGAGATCATAAAAAACCCAAGAAAGGAAGCATTATTATGATTAAAAGCCTTTATTATCAATGACTTAATATATACTATAATATGTCTGTCTTTTATAAATGGATGTTTTGACTCGACAGAAATCGTACGCAAAGGTTGAATTAGTAGCTAGTATGGATTGCAATCAAAACGGCGCTAATTGGCGCGCTTACGGCTTATTCGTAATTTTTAGCCATTAAAATAGCTTAAACGCCTTTTTAGCGGTTTTTGTAATGTTATTCATTTCACTGATGTTCGACAGTGGCGTTTGCAATTGCAAACAACTTAACTGTGTTCGTCGGCTATTCCCACTATATGATTGTTAATCAAAATCTTTCCAGCTTTCTACTTTTTCGGATGAATCGTTCTTGTCTCGGAATTTCAGGCGGCAGTGCGTTATAAAGCCACTTTGTGTCATGCCGATAGAGCCACGTATAAGACCTTTTGCATTCTCGTTGAATATCGACTCGTCGTATTGACGGATTCTCATGCAACTTATCTGTTATAACCTGCTGATGTTGGCGAAGTGATTTGTAAAACCAAATTTTTTTTCGCAACGGTATAAGATAGTGATGTGCCCTGAGAATGAGCTCAATAGAGCCGACAGATACTCCGAACCGCTTAGCTATCGACTGGGTAGATTCACCAAACATGAGCTTCCTCCAGATCGCTCGGCGTTCGTGTGAGTAAATTGACTTAGGTCGAGTTCGGATTTTGACATTCTCTTGCTCGGCGATGCAGCCAAGTGAAGTGACCGATAGACCACTTTCACTAGATACTGATCTAAGGCTCTTGCCTTGATGCAGCAAACAGCGTGCTAATTGTTTCTGACCGGCTAGCGGATCAATTTTTGTCTTGGACTGCTGGACTGCTTGTTTGAAGTCATTATTCTCATGATATTGGTTAATAAATATCTTCCAGCTGCCAAAAAGGTAGCCGATAAGCAAAAGATGTTTAATCGGATGATGAGTAGATTCTTGGCTGTAAAATAGGCATTCTGGATATCGGTGCTTATCTATGGGATTAACCCGATTCAAAAGGTCGTGTCTAAAAAGACCCCACCAATGGTTGTATAGCGCATTTTTTAACGAGCTCATACGGATGTGATTGCATTCTGTCAATAAGGATTTATCGGCAAGCCCCCTGTAGTAAGTGTTGTATAGTCTCTCACGGATGAGATGAACATTTGAGTCATGGAAACAGTCTGTTAAGAGCGCTGCATAACGAAAGGCAGCTGATGACGTATCAATCCTTTCTGTCGTTGAGAAATTCGGTGGAGATATTAATTTTTTGCGGCCTTTCCGATATTTTTTTAGTGCCACTGCATGCTGGGTGCAACACGAGATACCCGGCAGTTGATGCGTGCAGTGCCAATAGCCTACGCCATGTTTAGCCATGTCATCCCGAATGCAAGTTGCGCAGCACTTGAAGCAAGGTTCAGAAATTATGCGGTTGGCGGCTAGCGATAGCAGGGAGATGACTTGACAGCTGTTTTTGGCGGCCAAGCAGGCTGTCAAACGTTTATATTCTTGCCGTGAGATGAACGGCCTGTAAAACGGGAGAATGGTATGACCCTCGATGAACTCTACAGGTGACGAATGGCTGGCCTGACACAGCTGGGGAATCACCGATAAGAAGTCAGAACTGACTTGCATATTATGATCATCAAACAATAAGTCGAGTGTCGAATTCACGGACAGAAAGCCAGAACGCTTGTGAAATCGATTGATGATGCTATAAGCAGTTTCATCAGGAAATATCACGGGGAAGTACGTTAAATGGGGAATCTGGTAGCCTATGTTTTTATGTCAAGACTCCGTCCCTATCCATGGGGTCACGTAGCGTTGGAGGTCGCCATATTTTGACAGGACTGCCCAGCAAATCGCCATCCAACTCAGAGGGTGAACGAACGTATCTCGATGGTACAACAACCGAAGGCATAGAGGGCTGACGGATTCATCTTGCCGATAGTTAGATCGTAACTTCGCTTGGAAAAACCAATTGATAACGTCTAAAGGGAACGTTACATCGATCGTTTTTCGAATAGTAGTTATCTTTCTGGTATTAGCCACCGACGGAAAGTTTGACGGGTTGAATCCCAGCTCGGCGAATATGTCCGAATAGACTTGCTGGGTATCAAATTGTGCGCCTTTTGTCAGGAGTTCAACCGATACCTCGCTAATCCAGTCAATGAACGGATGGTCAGGGATAGACTTCGCAGCCCCCATACACTCACCACATACTGGGCACCGGTTTTCCGGGAGAAGCTTTATTGATTTCACGCTGATGTCTTTAACCTGATAACCGCAGGCCGAGCAGGCGCCTTGCAACTTTACCTCTGGGTGCTTAAGGCAATGTGCAACGCCAGGTAACTGGTGTTCTACTTGCCAGAAGCATGTTCCGTACTGCTTATAATTCTCCTGGTTGCAGGCTAAACACCATCGCCATTGTTTGTCATGCCTATAACGCACTTGCCGCTTTGGATGAAGGATGCGGGAGTGGTTATACAACTGATGCCACTGTGTATGCGGCGGGGCAGTCTCCGGCTGGCCGGGTAGAAATGAGCGAAAATATTGCCAGAGTGAGTGTTCAGACAGTATGACGGAGATGCTCATCCCAGTATATTGACTTGCCGTAGCCGCGTATATTGGTCGCAACACATGGCTAGGATAAAAGTCCCCCTTTTCCAGTAAATCGCCAGGGACCAGATCACGCCAATCGTTTGTAACGCCACGCTGGATAGCGCGCATGAGAGTCCCCATGAGATGCTCGCCAGGATACAAGATTGGCATATAAGAACAGCGCCTGGAGGCTGCCGGATTATTCATACACCACCTATAAGCGCAGGATTATGAAAAGCTTGTACCGGTTTAGCGGGAGATTTTGATGTATTCTTTTTTTGCGATTGGGTCGATGTAGTAGCCTTTTCTTCACCCACGTCGCCGGATTCCTTTGTAGAGTCCATCGCTTCATCACTCCATGCGACACTACCATCTGGGTTCTTCGGTATTTTTTTCTCAAATGAGTCAAAGTCGCCCACACGAAGCGCTGCCAATGAGCCTTTCATATAGTGAAATTGGCTATCAAATACTTGCTCAAGTAATTGTGCATCAAATGGGGTACCGCCTTTCTGGATGCTGTAATACAAATGCAAACGAGACAATCGGATCATGACCGCCTGTAACCCGGCCGATAATTCATAAAACTTTTTTATGAACTCGGATTGGGTGTTGAGGACATCATCAACCCCCCATATCTGACGGAGGAATATAGCATTGATGAAATCTTTGAACGCCGGGGTGTTATATTTTAAGGGTTTTAGTTTAAAGTGTTGTTCGCTGAGCATACGACGTTTGGTTTGTGGGTCTGCGCTGATCAGTGGAAGTCCTTCATCCGTGGTTGAAATTATGATCGGGATACCCAGCTTATTAAACATGGCTTCTAAAATTTGTAAATTTGGTGAGTTTTTGATTTTTGCGTACTTTAGAAAAAACTGCATTTCGTCAAAATGTACGATCCCAATAAAATGGTTGGCCGCGACCTCTTGAACTTTCAATATATGCAGATCAACAGAGGTGTTGTCAGATCTTCGACTGAATTCTGTGAAATACCGTTCAATACCCAGTGCTTGGTCGACAGCTTTCATGAAATTTAGACAGAGCGCTTTTGGGCTCGGAGTGGCAGGTGCATCGAATGAAATCCAAACGATCTGGTCTTGCTGAAACGACGGAATAGAGCCGTAAGCACTATGTGAGATCACTTGCGGGATAATACCCAAGACTGCTCGTATAACGCTGGTTTTCCCTGTGCCAGTGGGACCTGAAAAAATGGAGCCTGGGGCAGTTGTCATGCCTGGTGGGACCACTTCGTAGATTTTGTTGTCATCATCACCACCAATCAACTCACCTCTTGAAGCCAGTTCATAAAGAAAACGCGTCATTTTTACTGTCAATGGATTGCGATATCGATAGCCGTCTAGAATCAGCTCAAAAAGCTTATCGTACAGCAGCGTGGAAATAGTCGGAGCCACAAATATTTCAGCTATTCTTCGAATGTTGAGATTTTGATAGATCCTTGACAAGGTATGAAAATCATCGGCAAATTTAGGCGAAAAATCAATCAATCGCCTCACTTCATTAGGGCAGAGAATTGGCTGTAAAGCCTCTGCTAGAGGATTGCCGTTTAGTTCCGGATCAGGGTGCTTTTGGTAATGGGGTTTTATTCTCATTATTAGTACCTCATTATTAGTACAAATTAAGCTCAATAATTTGCATACAAATCGTCATCGATATCGTTAGACGCTGAGGGGTCGGTATAGCGTAATTTATCGCTTTTAAAGCCTTCTCGTATCATCTGTACAATATTGTTATGATCCTTTTCAATCATGACTAGTTTGGCCTCCTTGATATCAGAAGGCATGCTTTTCCTGGCAGGATGATCGAGAATTTGAGCAGCGTTTACCGCCATCGCTTGTGTGTGATCGAAATTGAGCTGCAAACGCTCTTGCAAAGCTTTTTGTTCGAGCTCGTAGACTTCCTCAGCGTATTCTTCAAGCTTATCCATCACCACTTCTCTGCGCTGATTCTGCGCCCAATGATCAACATCTTTCAGACGAAGTTCGATAATATTTCCATCGTCATCTCGGTGCCAAATGTAGCTGACAGTGGCGTTGGTAATTCGAACCGGGATCTTATAGCTGCCCTTATATTTGGCCTTGCCATAGACACCCCGCTCAATGCCATTAGGGTACTCATATTCGAGACCATTGTGTTTGACACAATCACCATGGACAGTGGCTACTTCTTCGCGCAAAAATGCGAAACGTAATTTTGCTAGATCTTTGATAATCCGGCCGCCACCCATTTCGCGCTCCATTCCTGCAGTGTAAATCGCCTGTGGTGTAATACCGATGCCTTCTCTTGACATAATAAAATTGTGGAGTTTAAGTCGATTCACATTGTTGTTATGAAAAATAATTTCTTTACCGATGGCTATTACCAGTGAGCGATAGTCCCACACAGCATTGTTTGCAGCGTGTGGCAATTCTCTGAGCGTTGCTTTATGAACATAACCGGGCTGAAAATTCAAAAATGTTTTATTTATAACACCAAATTTACGTTCCACGACCGATTTGGCGTCACCCCTAAAAATCGCTGCGTAGTTCATCATTTTGATGCCGATTTCAGCTTTAAGCATCGCCTTTATGTTGTACTCTGAATATTCCGCTCCATTGTCACCAAAGATGATTCGCGGTACGTGATGACACGGCCAGGCATTTTCATCGAGATCCCAGCTGATAGATTTAGCCCAGTCAGACTTATTCATACAAGCGTGGTAGAGCGCTTCTCCTGCCCCTGCCCAATCCGGACCGTGAAAGCCAATGTAATAACCGACGATACATGTGCTCCATACGTCGACGACTAAGTAAAGCACCGGTCGTCCACAGCTCTTTATTTTAGGGTTGTACGGATACCGCACATAAATATCCAGTATCGTGGCGTCTATCGCGTAGCAGTCCCCCGAACCTAGCACACTATCTCGAGCCAGCCCGATTTTAACCGCCTTATCTTTTTCAAAAGTCAGCTTGCCGAGCTTATGCTTCAGCAATTCTTCATCTGACAACAAACTGTTAACGTGATAATAAAATTGTTGTTTTGAAATACGATCTTTTTCTTCGTGCAGCCAGTTATAGTAAATAACTTCGTCGCCAATTGATCTTAAGATTACGTGACTTTGATATTTCGACTGAAATTCTCCAAAGAGTTTTGTCAAGCTGAATTCTTTGAAAGCTTTAGTATTAGTAATTTTGAACTCTTTTAATATCTTAAGAATATTCAACTTGTCTTGCGCTGTAATGCCTCTCGTCTTTGATTTACAGCCTACTATCTGCCCATGGCGGTTTTTTCTGGTTTTCCGCCCCCGTTTGATCTGATTATCATCTGGCTTATCGTAGACGACTCGATTTCCGCATTGTTTGTAAGCAATCGGTAGCAGGGAGTTCTTAATAGAGCCGAATGTTATTAGTCGATTTAAAATTCGGTATATAACACCACTACTTTTAATCGAAAATTTACTTTGAATTTTTTGGATTTCTTCAGTAATTCCATCGCCGAAGATATAACGTTCAAAAATGTCTTCATCTTCTACAATGGATTTTATGATCCTATAGTTTTTGTCACGCTGAAAAAGCCATTTATCCTTGTTGGTGTTTTCCAGCCATTTTTCTGTTTTAAGCATCATCGCCGGGAGTTGCAAACAGCCGTCAGCAATGAGTTTTCCAGAATTTAATTGTGATTTGATGTCTTTAAATGAATAGATGACCGGTTTTTTATACTGACTTTTTTGATTAAACCAGCTGCCTTGATCGATCAGTGCGACTTTTTGGCGCTCATGGCATACACGTGCGACAAAGAATACGGTCTTTCCGTCAGATTTCTTAAAAATATCGCGCTCAACGAGATTCATCGTAGTTCATCTTGAGAGTTGTTGAGAGCGTAATTCTCTGAGTGATATCTAACGGTAAGTAGTGCTTGGTACCGCAGTAGCGGAACATATTCAGGCATGCAGAAAATGGCAGTTTTACTTCAAAAGCCGTTTCTTTTAACACGTCATTCAAAATATTGAGCGGGTCTTTATCAAAAACCTTTAAAAATTTGGATACGAAATTTACAAGCTCTTCTTCTTGATAGACCTGGTGACGGTACTCATTTAGCCAGTTGATACTGTATTCTGTGTTTTTCGATAGCTCCTTGTTTGTTAGAATAATAAATTCTTGTTTTTGATATTTCGTGTGGTAGATCTCGGCGATCTTTATTTTTTGCCACTCTCGAGTAATCGGTGATACTTCGTTGTTGACAGTTTTGTAGAGCCCATTCATGTATCGCACAAATACAGCAATTTCTCGATGCTTGCCCGACTCATAGTCAGTGCCTTCCATCACAATATCTGTCGACATCGTTTTAGCCGCATTTTCTTCCCAATCCCGTGGGTGCATGACGCCCAGTTCATTGGCAATTTTTATTGTTAACTCAATCGGATGTAGGGGGACTTGCGTCTTGAATGTTGCATTTTTAAACTTATAACGCAGATAAGTCATGGCCCGCAGCTCTAAATCACTCGCAGAGACATGCATACGTTCTGTTCCCGGCTCGAGGTGTAAGTGACGTCTGCCGATTTTCCACGTGTCGCGGATGCCGACAAAAGGAACGAATTCTTGTAAACGCTCCGTTTTAGCCAGCCAAGCCGACGTTTTCTTGAGCTCCTTCTCTGTGATAACCGCTTGAGCTTTCATCTCAAAGTGCTCTCAACGCGTTGATAAGCGGTTTCATATCGCCATTTGAGTTCCGCGAATAGGCGATGGAAGGGAGGATTTTTGCAATGTGTGGTCATGTGAACTCTCATCGTTTGCTAATTAGTTATTTACTTAGCAAATATGAAAGCACGAAAAAAAGGGGTTGGCTAGCTTAATAATAATCGAGAGTTTACGTAACCCATTGATTATATATGCTTAATTATATGAAAGTGACGAAACTGTGATATGGCAACTTATTGATTTAATGAATAAAAAACACTTAAGTATATAATAAAGTATATATTAATGCCAAGAACTATTAATTATATGTACATCAATTTCTTATAAATATAAAATCTAGTTGCGGCGGGATTTTAACACCCTCAGATTCCGGAAATTCACCTTCCAGTTGCTCAATTTGGAGTTAATCGGGCTAAAACGCGTTCATCCAAGGCATAACTTTGGGTCATTTTTATACCACCACAACCCTACATTAGGTCCATTTTGGTATCGATAACGACCCAGCAGCTGGCACTAAAAATTGATCAAATTATACTAAAGGGGCGCAGGCGCAAAAGCCAATTCACAAGATCCTCCCATTCATAATCACACCATACTTAGTTCGAGTTTGTGTTTTATCTTCTCCCAGCCTGGGATAACAGATTCTAGGAGCTTATAAAATTCTGGGCTATGATCATGATATTTCAGGTGACACAGCTCATGCGTAACAACATAGTCAATGCATTCTTTAGGCGCTCTGATCAGGTCTGTATTGAGGGTTACTGTACCCTTGTCTGAGAGGCTGCCCCATCTTTTTTGCATTCGCTTAATGGATAGTTTTGGCTGGTCAATATCGAGACCGTTAAATTTCTGCCAGCAGCGATCCATGCTCTCTGCAAATTGAGGTTGTGCCTTTTCCGAATACCATTGGTTTAATAGCTTCTTGGCAGCATTTGAAGTCGGTTTGCTCCGGCAAGTGATATGAAAAAAACCACGAAACAATTTCACTGCATTTTCCGTTCCCTCGGCTAACTTCAAGCGGTAATGCTTTCCAAGATACAGGTGGGTTTCGCCGTTCACGTAACAGCGATCAGGTGTCTTTGGATTAAACTGTTTGAAATAATTCAGCTGCCTGAGAATCCAACGAGCCCGCTTTATTATTTTCTTTTCTATCAAGGTGATATCGGACTGCACGGGCGCTTTGACAATAACCGTACTGTCAGGATGCACAGCAATTTCCATCGTTTTTCTGTCACAGTACAACAGACTAAAATCGATGGTCTTCCGCCCGTAAACAACCGAATGTTTGTTGTTATGGATTAATGCCTCCATTATTTATAGCTCCTGTGCTTTGCCACCTGCAGAACCTTCCCGATGATGTCATCCATCTGATCAATCGACAGCTCGATCCCTCTTTCCGTCTTGAGCTCATCATAGAGGTAATCGTCAATCTCATTAACCGCCTGTTTCTGAGCATCTTCATCATCCCAGAAGTGAACCTTCTTGTGTTTTTCCAATATGCCATGAATAGAAATTGCCGTATCAGCCGCAGCTGATTCAAGGTCTTCTTCACCTAATTCGTGTTTTTCAAAGAAAGGCTTAAGCACCCCGAAATAGGCCATGGCATCTTCATTCCCGGAAAGCTTGTCCGGTATATCATCATGTACCTTGCCGACAACCTTGTTGCGGATATCAACGACTTTGTTCAGATAATCCAGATCGGATATCCTCTTAGCCCTGAAATCTTCAATCGCCTGTTGGATCAGTTTTGAGAACTTCTCGTAAAACACAGGGTCCTCATCCATCTTTTCGGTGATGACTTTCTTCGTGGCGTGTGCAATCGTATCAGCCTTTGAAGCCGTTGTTTTCTTGGTTTGGTAGACGCCTTGTTCCTCTTTGACCTGATTAAACATTTTGTCGTCAAAGATATTGACCGGCTCATTCAGCTGAACAACTTCATTGGCCTGAATGTGTGTATCCAGCAGTTTTTTGATTTTGGGCTCATAATCCCGGTAATCAATTGCCTCTGCATACCGGAGCTTGACAGATGCTTTGAGTGACTGGAATTTTCGAAGGTCAGCCTTGTATCTGGACAATGTCTTCTCATCGGTTCCGGTCAAAAACTTCTCGGAGGAGAGTGCGATACCGAGGGTTTTTCCGAACTCCGAAAGACAGCCGTAAAACTCTTCTCTGAGCTCATCATCGGCAAGTAGCACTTCATAAGCCTCTTCATCGTAGGAATGCTTAACCGTTTTGAATAGATCCCAAAGATCGGAATACCTGCCGGGCAGTTTTTCGATTTCGCTGTTAATTGATGTCAGGGTGCCGACCAAATCGGATTCATCGAATCCTTCAAATGCACTGTACATGGTAAGTGCTTTGTCCAGCTCACCGAGGACGCTTGCATAGTCGACAATAAATCCGAACTCCTTACCCTCATGAAGACGGTTGACCCGGGCAATTGCCTGAAGCAGCGTGTGCTCCCTTAGCACCCGGCACAGATAAAGAACCGCATTTCGCGGAGCGTCAAAACCCGTGAGCAGCTTATCAACGACAATAAGGATTTCAGGTTCACTACCGTGTTTAAACTGGTTGATGAGCTGCTTGGTGTATTCTTCTTCACTACCGTAGCGCTTCATCATCTTTTGCCAGAATTTAACGATCTCATCCGTTGTTTCATCATCAGTCTCTTCATAGCCTTCACGCATATCCGGCGGCGAGATAACAACCTCGGAACTGACAATACCAATCTCATTCAGATACGCGTTGTACTTGAGGGCAGATGCTTTATTCGGGGCCACCAACTGAGCCTTGAATCCTGTTCCCTGCCAGTTGGAGCGGAAGTGCTCGCTGATGTCAAAAGCTCTCATGTAGATGACCTGATCGGCTTTGTTCAGCATTTCCGCTCGTGCATATTTCCGTTTCAGGTCCGCCTGCTGCTCCTTGGTCAAGCCCTGTGTGTGGCGCTCAAACCACAGATCAACTGCCGTCTGATTTTGCGTCATCTCCACATGCCGCCCCTCATACAGAAGCGGAACCACCGCGCCATCTTCAACGGCCTGTGTGATGGAATAATGAGGCTCCACCAGTTCACCGAATTTGGTGAAGTTGTTCTTTTCCTTCTTTAACAGCGGTGTGCCGGTAAATCCCAAATAACAGGCATGAGGAAACATCTGTCTCATCCGGGCAGAAAAGGAACCGAACTGGGTACGGTGGCTTTCATCCACCAGAATGAAAATATCGGGCGATTCATCCTGATATTTCTTTACCGCGTAAGCCTTGTCGAACTTGTGAATGAGGGTTGTGATAATGCCTGACTTCTTTTCAGCGACCAATTCCAACAGGTTTCTGCCTGATGTTGCCCGGTTTGCTTCAAGGCCACAAGCGGCAAAGGTATTCCCGAGCTGCTTGTCGAGGTCGTCACGGTCTGTCACAAGAACAATTCGCGGATTCAAAATTTCGGGATCTAAGGCCAGGTTACGGGCAAGCATCACCATGGTCAGTGACTTCCCTGATCCCTGAGTGTGCCAGATAACACCGCCTTTACGTGAATTGGTGCTATCGAAGTGCTTAACACGGTTCAGGGTAGACTTGATGACAAAATACTGCTGATAGCGGGCAACCTTTTTGATTCCCCCATCAAAGACCGTAAACTTCCAGGCCAATTCCAAGAACCTTTCCGGACGGCAAAGGGAGAAAAGAGATTTATCCTGCTCGGTCACCAGTCTGTTGCCGGTAAATGCTTCCGGTTTAACATCAAAGGTAGATGAAATTCTGGCGACAACATCTTCGGAAAGTGGTTGGTTGACTACTGCTGCCAGTTTTTCAAACTCGCGCTCACCGTTATCCATCTGAGGCTCTTTCCATACACCCCAGAATTTTGCTGCGGTTCCCGTTGTTGCGTACATGGCGCTGTTTTTATTCAGAGCCAGCACCATCTGGCTGTAGATGAAGAGCTTCGGGATATAGTCGTCGTTCTGATTTCTGATCGACTGCGAAACGGCCTGTTCCACTTCAATCTGCGGCGCTTTACACTCAATCACGCAAAACGGAATACCATTAACGAAGAGAACGATATCCGGACGGGCGGTTTCCGTTGACCGTGAACGTTCAACACTGTATTCGACCGTCACATGAAACTTGTTGCGACCGGGATTGCGCCAATCGATATAGTTCATGTTGAAGCTTTTTGAGTCGCCCTCGATGGTCTGCTCCATGGCCGTCCCAAGCGTAATCAGATCGTAAATAGCCTCGTTGGTCTTCAGCAGGCCGTCGTATTTGATGTTTTTCAGCTTCTGGATAGCCGACTGCACATTCTCCTCGCTGAAGAGATACTCACTGCTCTTGTAGCGAATGCGGTTGATCTCTTTGAGCTGGTTGCGCAGAATACTTTCCAACAAAACATTGGAGGTTCGATCCTGTCTTTCACGTAGTGCTTCTGCTGGCATCAAAAATTCAAATCCCAAGCCAATCAAAAGCTGCAAGGCCGGGATTTGAGAAAGATGTTTTTCATTTATCTGAAAGTTACTCATCATACCCCTCCGTTTTTGTGCTCATGCTGGCAGAAGCTAATGTTTTTAGCCCTTTTAAAACAAGATGCACGCACTCATCTACAAAAGGAGATTCCATTAATCGCTGATAATCGTCTGAATTAAGGCCGGAAGAACGTGCCAAATCATCCACTGACATGCCTTCCAAAACAGTCTTAATTCTCGTGTAGTCAGCACCCTGATTTCCATTTTTGGCTTTTTCCTGAAGCTCAAAATATCCAGCGTTATTTGTAATCTGCCAGTGTTCGGTTATCGGTTCAGCAATAGCTTTATCTGTGATTGTTTTACAAACCTCAGCAACAACACCACCGAAAGCACCGAGCAAAAAGATTGGTTTATTTTTTTCTATTGAAATAATTATCTCTTCAAGAACTCCCGGCATTTTTCCGTGATAACCCGCGAGTTTGCCACCAGCGCATATGCGCGCATGAGACTGCTCAATAGATTTCTCTCGCATCCATTTAAGGCAACGGGACCAGATATATTTGTTATCTGTTCCGCTTGGAGCTATGAAGACACTCTTATCGATGTCTTTTGCAATATCATCAGGAATATCATGCTCAACAGTTTTAATGATTCCATTGTACTTGGCTCTCCAAGCAACCATTTCTGAATCTGATACATACAAAGGCCAAGCCAGATGATTCTCTACATGAATGTTATCTGTGTTGAGACGGGTCTTTAATGCAATCGCCTCGTCGAGAATAAATTGTGTAAACCCATCTTTGCGAAGATCTCCTCCATAAATAATTGTTCCTGCCCTCGCAAGAAGGTGCCTTGCCAGATCTTGGGATAGTCTCTTCAGGTGATCAGCATATAAATGGTGGTCTGAATAATTACCGACAGAATTATCAGAAATGGAAATACCTATTCTGAAACTACTCAAAGCCCCATCTTCAGCCTTGTTCCACAATGGAGTAAAAGCATCCACTTCAAAATGCGAAAGCCAGTCTACTTCCTCGGAGTAGAGCGAAGGTTCAGGGTAACAAATTTTTTGTTTCCCACTATTTTTCAGATCGATCACCTGACGGATTTCGGGTGGCCTTGAGATGATGGCACAGTCATTATCAATCCAATTCTGGCTTTGATAATATTCGAGTGATTTTTTCGCATGCAGGTGACGTATCGTTTCCAGAATGGTAGCAATTAGGATACGTAATATATCAGGCTCACTAATCGGAGTGTCTGGTGACACATGCACACAGGGGACATTAGATCCTGCAGGAAATACCCTGTCTTCAAAATCTTGAAGACAATCAACCGCGACAATTGGCCGCTGGTGTTGTTTAGCGCAAAGGATTTCTCTCTGACACCAATATCTTGAGGAGTACGCGTCACTTCCTATTGCTACCAATGTGGAGTCTTTTATATGCTTTATAATTTCTTCATCAAATTTGAAGCCCGGTGATATTTCAGTCGCATCAAAAAATCGCGACATATTGGTGCTATCGATGAATTTATAGATTGATTCAGCGTGGAGGCGGCCAGTATCTCCAGCTTTTGCATGGCTTAAAAAAATCTTAATTGAGGAACACTTGCCATGATCATTCTCACTAATTTCGACAAAACCGTATCTGTATATTTCATGAGCCATGGCCAGTATAGCCCGCTGCTCTTTCAAATCTCCCTGCCATTCGTAAGACCTCAGGAAATTTAGATTTTTGAGACTGCCTTCACTGCCATGACCTAATCCATTTCTATCAATGGCTATTGGAACCGCCAGAAAGGTGTCCGATAGTGATAGTTGATTAATGTATGATTTCCATGAGTCCCGCCCTAATGTATTTACGCTTGCGAACACGAATACAATATCTTTTGCAGCCTGCTGTGTCGGTGAGTGTGACGGGGACTGATTCGGGTTTTCTGAACTATAGAAAAAAAGCGGTATATTTAAGCCACGAGAAAAAGGCCGGTCTACATCTCGCGCAAAGCTGGATCTGACAGCATCAAGTATCGAACCTACGGGGCCTTCATCTGCCGGGTTCCAGATGAAATGTATGGCTAAGGGTGGTTTGTATTCTGTTGCCATCAATGTGTCACCCAGCAAATTTTACACACGCCATTGTACTTCATCATATCCAGAGAGTTCTGAATCAGATGCGCCCGGGAAGTTCGAGCCTCATAAGCATCTTCAATCCAAATAGACAGTTCCTCTTTTGAAAACGGATAAGATCTGTATCGCGCATAACAGTCAGACTCGCCTTTGGCCCAGTTCGCTTTAATACGTGGGGGCAGGTGCGCTGAGTTTCCTTGGCTTGGCAGAAGGATGCCAATCAATCCATTGGGGGTGTATTGCCCCTGACGCAGAGAACTCTTTATCTCCCAGTCAACGTATCGTCGACCATGTGTGCAGCTTCCTATCAAAACAATCGTCACGGTACTATCACCAAGGTATTTTTCCCTTATGCGCTGCATTACATAGTCGGTGTTCGTGCTGTTGATAAACTCATCATTATCGTTGGCTCCCAACACCTTGGGAATGAAAACGGAAGAGAACTCCTTGATAAAAGCATCTACCTCGCTCCGATCCCCTTTGTAGTGAGAAATAAAAACTTTCCTTCTATTTGTACTTGATATCATTGTCAGTCCCTCCAATGTGTTTGAGCTTCGGTTCTATTATTTGAAAAGCTGTCCCGACGGTTTGTTGGCAAACATGTTTTACGTCGCTGAAATGCATCATGAATCCATTGGCGCAAATCATTTGGAGAGGTCGGCCAGGCATATATTTTGGCGAATCCGCATTCAATGTTGTCGCTCAGCCGTGGAGGAATTGTATATGGATTATAGACACTTCCGTTTTCTGTATACTTCAAAACTGACGCATTCATTTTGTATGACAGCTGCGCCGAATAAGTCGGGAGCAACAAACCCAGCAATCCGGTTCTTGAATTATTCCTTGTGTCACGAATACCTGACGCTATTTCCCAGTCCACATGCTTTCTGCTCCAAGTTCCTTGTCCAACAAGCACAAGTGTAACGGTTGCATCAGAAATAAAATCATCACGAATCAACTGACGGATACGATCTGTGGCCAAATAGGGATGTATATCACCATCCCCAACTGACCTTGAAATAAACCCGTCAAACTGTTCTCCCCATTGAGTTTCAAGGTGCTTTTTGTAGTAATCATCTGCATGATGAAAACTGATGAACGTCTTGTGCTTGGGGGTTACATTGGTGTTGTAAAAGCTCATCAATAACTCCTCTGACCCAATGATTTCATTACGGTAGATTCAAAGCTGCGGGCTTTATTCACCGAAGCTGATCTCTGCGAGAAGTTTTCGAGCCCAATGCTTTTTTCGAGCAGTAGAGACTGTCTTTTGTATTCCCTTGCAAAAACATCTATATCGCTATCAGACCGCAGTCGGGGCCACTCAAGAAGGTATTCAGGCAATGTTTCCTGCCAGCTATAGGCGGAGCGGTCTGGCAGAGGTGTAAAGCTAGAAATAACTCGGGGCATTTCTCGTGCAGTACCTATTTCAAAAGGCACCCACCATGACCCCTTTGTATTTTCTGTGACAACAGCAAGCAATGTGTCGCATTTGCGCAGTCTGTCGACCAGCAACGGAGTGAGGCTCGATTTCCCCCGATTATTTCCAAGCTCCTTATCCATATCATCGATATAACAGGTAATACCGTGGATGCGGTTAAGCCACCCAAATACCTTTTTGGCTAATTCGTCGTCTCTGGTTGTATGCGATATAAATATTGGCATTGAATCACTCCTTACTTTTTGTCTTTTGGAGGGCACGGGTCATTTCCGTAGCTGTTGCCAGCCCGGATCTTTCCGTCCACGCCATGAATCTTGGTGTCCGATTTATGGTTTCTGGCGATGTTCTCCGCCACGTCAATGGCCTGCGCCTGTGTGCGGGTAACTTTGGCCGCCTTGCTGTTACCTTCGCCCTTGACCGCCCAACCATCAGGATGCTTTACAACGTGCTGATTTTTACCTTTAGTCATGATTACTCCGCCACGTATTGGTTAACGATTTCCGGTTTAACCCGCCATTCGCCGGTGAGCATCTTATGCATCAGGCCGCGTTTCTGGGTTTTGTATTTTTCTGCGAGCTGTTTCAGCAGATCGATTTCCTGCTGGCAAACGGACAGAGTTTCAGCAATTTCTTTTTGTTCTTCGAGAGAAGGAACTGGAATCTTAATGCTCAAGAAGTCTGGTATACTTATTTGTTTTCCATCACGAATGCCGATGACGGCAAGGTTCAAATACTTCTCAATGAAGATGTAGGACTTAAAAAACAGCCGGTAAAAGTCACTGTTCAATTCAGTTTTTGGTCTCAACACTGTATACGCCGGGCTGATGATCCCTTGATAATTCGAGTATTCAATGCCGCCTTGGAATGAACGAAGACTTATTGCAAAATCTCCCCGCTTGATGAGCTTATAGCTTGCAGTTGTACCAGAGGGTGACATGACTCGGCCTTCCAACATGCTGCGAGGAATAACGCCACGATCTTGGGTGACTGACAGAAGCTTTTCATCAGGAAAGTTCTTTTCTGTTATCGTATCGAATATTTTCTTCGGTTTGACATGAGGCCAAGAGCCGCATTGCTGACTTATCAGTTTTTGGATCTGGCCCTTTAAGCTGGTTTCCTTCACCTGAATCAGCCGTTCGGTTTTCTCGATGGCCTCATACCAGGTGGACAGCAAATCGGCAATAGCTTCTTGCTCTGGCAATGGGGGGAGTAACACGGGAAAGGCTTTCAGCTGTGATGAGTTAATGCTTGCCAGATTAGTACTTTGTTTTGAGCAGCTGAGAAAGTATCTTTTACCATATGAACTACCTGTTTGAGCTGACAAAAAGCTTGGCAATAATTCATGGTTGTTTGGACGTACTGCAAACACATGATTCTGGTGTAGACAATTTGGGATTTGACCTTCCCAAACAGCCCCTCTTCCGAGTTTGTCAAAATCGCCTCCCTCTGTTAGCAAAACGTCGCCATTCTCAAGCCTGTAACGATTTACTTTATCTTTGTGGATATTAATGGTTTTTATCTCCGACAGATCCAAATAGCCATCTTGGACATTAGCTACTCGAAGATAGGGAAGCTTTATAGTTTCTTGTTTTGAATTCTGATTTTTAGCAATTCCTGTTTGTATAACTGCCACTTTTTCAAGGCGCTTCCTTTTCCAACCATCTGGAAATTGTTTGACTCTACTCATCGCTGAATCTCCTTAAGCTTCTCGGCTATCTTCACCCGCACTGATGCCAGCTCTTTTTCCAGATCATCAATTTCCACCTGCACCGCATCGATGTCTATTTCCTCTTCCTCCTCAAAGGTGTCCACATAGCGGGGAATATTGAGGTTGAAGTCGTTTTCCTTGATCTCGGCGATCTCGGCTACATGGGCGTATTTTTCCTCTTCAGCCCGGGCGGTGTAGGTCTCCATGATCTTGTCGATATGCCCTTCCGAGAGGGTGTTCATGTTTTTCCCAGAGACAAACTCACGGCTGGCATCAACAAGGAAAACGTTTTTGCATTCTTCACGAACGCCGCCTTTCTCACGGGAGCGGTCAAAGACCAGAATTGCCACCGGAATGTTGGTGGTCGGGAACAGGTTACCCGGCAGGCCGATCACGGCATCCAACAGATTTTCCTCGATCATTTTCTGGCGGATACGGCCTTCAGCTGCGCCTCGGAACAGAACGCCATGAGGCACCACCACGGCAACCCGGCCCTGCTTTTCAAGGGCGGTTTCCACCATGTGGCTGATAAAGGCCCAGTCGCCTTTGCTCTTGGGCGGGACGCCTCGCCAGAAGCGGTTGTACTGATCGCTCTCGGTATTTTCAGCACCCCACTTATCCAGTGAGAACGGCGGATTGGCCACCACGCAGTTGAATTTCATGAGCCGGTCATTTTCCACCAGCAGCGGGCTGTTCAGAGTGTCACACCATTCCACCCGGGCGCTGTCAAAGCTGTGCAGAAACATGTTCATCCGGCAAAGCGCCCAAGTGCTGCCGTTGGACTCCTGTCCGAAGAGGGCAAAGTTACGGTCGCCTACCTCTTTGGCTGCCTGAATCAAAAGTCCGCCCGATCCGCAGGCCGGATCACAGATACGATCGCCCGGTTTCGGGCCTGCCAGTTTGGCCACCAGCTCGGTCACTTTCAGCGGGGTAAAGAACTCTCCCGCCTTTTTTCCGGAGTCGGAGGCGAAGCGCTCAATCAGGTAGATGTAAGTATTACCGATCACATCCTCGGAAACGAGACTGGGTTTCATGCTGAGCTGTGGCTTGTTGAAGTCTTCCAACAACGTTTTAAGTCGTTTGTTGCGATCCTTCGTCCGTCCGAGGTTGGCCTCGCTGTTGAAATCGATATTGCGGAACACACCTTCGAGCTTGCTCTTGTTGCTCTCTTCAATATGGTCAAGCACGATGTTGATCAGCTCCCCGAGGTTGACGGCAGACCGGCGCTCATACAGGCTGTAATAGGTGGCGGGAAATTCATCCAGAACCGTCTCTTCGCCAGTCTCATCATTCTTTTCAGTGAGTTTCACCACCGGGAGAACAAAACGTTCACGTTCGAGCTTGCGTCGGATACGGATGTCGTCATCACCATACTGCTTCTGATACTCTTCATAATGGTCCTGCCATACATCGGAGATGTACTTCACAAACAGCATTACGAGTATGTAATCTTTGTACTGCGCCGGATCTACAACACCCCGGAAAGTGTCACATGCCGCCCACGCTGCGTTGTTGATGTCTTTCTGATTAATCTTACTGCTCATATCTTATTCTCCTTTTGCATGTTGCATGAGTACTGTTGAAATGTATTGTTCCCGCTTATCGGCCAGCGTATGAAGCAGGGTTTGTTCACGAGCAGACAGCGTGGCCAGCTCTACGATGTTTTTCTGTTTTTCCAGACTTGGAAGCGCCACCTCCAGATCTTCAATCGCCTGTTTACTGATCATTTTCTGAACCGTCCCTTTGGCCCGGCTGGTCAAAAAAATCTGCGCATCCCGCTGGCTGATGTACCAGTTCAGATACTCGGGAAAAACCTTGTCCGGCTTCGTCACCCTTATCCTTAATAATGGGGCGGCGACAACAGCCTTGCCCGGATCTACGAGAAGAACCGCTGCCGTAGTCACATGACCGCGAGACCTGAATACCAGATCGCCTCTTTGTGCGAGGTGATGCTCTTTCACGGCATCCAAATCAATCTCGACCAAATCATCACAGCCGACCGTGTTGTCATCCAAAAGGTCCTTCATCTGAATAACTGCAACTCCGCCACCTTCAGAGGCTTCGAGACGGGACCTGAACGAGTATCCCATCTGCACGATTGCCAGTTTTTTTATTTTCATCTTCATTCAATCACCCTGTAATACGCTGTAATATCGTTACTGTAAAATATACGCATAGCAATACTTCTTGTCAACTATTTTGCAAAAATAACGTTTCTGTATTTTAATATAAAAGCTTTAGCGATCTATTCCGCATTATGGTTGAGGACTTAATGGTAGAACAAAATGGGGGCGGATCTGGTTTTCTATGCTAACCCCATCAGAACCCGCTTCTAGGCGCTACGACCGGGTTGGATGCTTAATCAAAATTTAATCGGTAAATATGACCAGCTTTATTTGGCGCTATCACTGCAGCCAGCTCATGCCTGTAGATTTACGTTTAGTTTAGAGGCCGATCCACGACAAACATTGAGCAAGGGGGCGGGGTGTCTGAAATACAGGAAATCCAGCTAAATTTGCAGGGTTAGCTCAGGGTTACTTCGTTTCGACTATAGAAGCCCATCTACGAAGAAAAGAAAGACCACTTATGGACTTCCGGGCTAGGGCGTCATTTGGCCTCAGAGAAGATTCCCGCCAGGTTGCTTCAACTAATTGGGGGGGAGGTTCTGTATAAAGCTGTTATTTGGGCTGCTACGATAAGCAATCTAGAAAACGCTTTGAAATGTGGCTAGCGAGCATCAAGTGCGTATATTTTTGTTAGCAAAAATGGGCCTCTCAGCGCATTTGTTGACAAATCCAAGAATTCACAATCTTTATTAAATTCACAATCTTAGAAATGCGATTCACAAACTTTATTTAAATCCGACAACAATCTACATGTTATTCATATTCTGCAATGACGGGGCAAGAGCAAATTAAATTTCGGTCGCCATAGACATTGTCCACTCGGCCCACGGGCGACCAATATTTGTTCACCCTTAAAGTTGGCACGGGATAAGCCGCCTGTTCGCGGCCATAGGCATGAACCCAATCATTGGCGACTAAAACCTGGGCGGTGTGTGGAGCGTTTTTGAGCGGATTATCCTCTGCATTGGCTTCGCCGCGCTCTATTGCACGAATCTCTTCACGGATGCATATCATCGCCTCGCAAAACCGATCCAGTTCAGCTAAAGACTCACTCTCAGTCGGCTCAATCATCAAGGTTCCCGCCACTGGAAACGACATGGTCGGGGCATGAAATCCGAAATCAATCAGTCGTTTAGCGACATCATCTACTGAAATACCACTGCTTTCTTTAATGGGTCTTAAATCAATAATGCACTCGTGTGCTACGCGCCCGTTAACACCGGTATAGAGCACCGGGTAGTGATCCTGTAACCTGACAGCTAAATAATTCGCATTGAGAATGGCAACTTCAGTCGCCTGCCGTAACCCGCTCGCACCCATCATTTTAATATACATCCAACTGATGGGTAAGATTCCTGCGCTGCCCCAAGCCGCCGCAGAGACCGGGCCAACCGTAAATTGTTCGCCATTTTTGGCTAAGGTTTCGTGCCCCGGCAGGAACTTCGCCAAATGCTTACCAACCGCCACCGGACCAACACCGGGACCGCCGCCGCCATGTGGAATACAAAAAGTTTTATGCAAATTTAAATGCGACACGTCGCCCCCAAACTGACCCGGTTGGCACAGCCCAACCATCGCATTCAGATTAGCACCATCCATATAAACCTGGCCGCCCTGTTCGTGAGTGATGCGGCAAACCTCTTTGATTTGGTCCTCGAATACACCGTGTGTCGACGGGTAGGTGACCATAATGGCGGCAAGATTTTCGCTATGCTGTTCAGCTTTAGCCTTGAGATCGTTTAGGTCAACGTTACCCCGTTCATCGCACTTGACTACCACAACTTTCATATCACACATTTGCGCCGATGCGGGGTTGGTACCGTGTGCCGAGCTGGGAATCAGACAGATATTTCGATGCCCGTCGCCCCGGCTTTCGTGATATGCCTTAATCGCCAACAATCCAGCGTATTCACCTTGTGAGCCAGCATTGGGCTGTAAGGAAACCGCGTCATAACCGGTTACTACGCAGAGCATTTGCTCTAACTCCGTGGTTAATTGCAAATAACCGGCGGCTTGATCTGGCGGCACAAAAGGGTGAATGTGCGCGAACTCAGGCCAGGTGATGGGCAGCATTTCCGCCGTAGCATTCAACTTCATGGTACATGAGCCTAACGGAATCATAGCTCGATCCAGGGCAATATCCTTGTCCGCCAAGTAACGCAAATAACGCATCATCTCTGTTTCGGAGTGATAGCGATTAAAGCATTCATGCTGTAGTACGGCACTCGTGCGCTGGAACTGCTGTGGTAAGGCTACTAATACCTGAGACTGAATTTCATCCACATCAAAGGCAACCTTTTGACCAAGGGCAAATATCTCCCATAAACGCTCGATATCCTGCGCTTTAACCGTTTCGTCGAGGGAAATGCCCACGCAATTATTGTCTATTTCACGCAAATTTATTTGCTGTGCACGAGCCGCTTGATGTATTTCCTGAGTACTGTCTCCGGTTTCAATGACCAAGGTATCAAAAAAGCTTTGATTGGCTAGGTGCCAACCTAATTGAGTCAGCCCCGCAGCCAGTATCTGGGTGAGTTTATTAACCCTTTGCGCAATGCGGGTTAAGCCCTCCGGGCCATGATATACCGCGTACATGCTCGCCATGACGGCTAACAACACCTGCGCAGTGCAGATATTGCTGGTCGCTTTCTCGCGACGAATATGCTGTTCCCGTGTTTGTAGCGCCAGCCGATAGGCAGGATTACCCTGGTTATCAATCGACAGCCCCACGATGCGTCCTGGAAGGGCGCGCTTAAATTCTTCTTTGGTTGCCATATAGCCTGCGTGCGGACCACCGAAACCGAGCGGAACGCCAAAGCGCTGACTGGAACCGATCGCGACATCTGCGCCCAGCTCGCCGGGCGATTTCAACAACATGAGACTGAGTAAATCAGCCGCCATCACCACGAGGGCTTTATTGGCATGCGCCTGTCCGATGGCGCTACTATAGTCGTAGATTTCACCGGAGGCAGCCGGGTATTGCAGCAGTACGCCAAAACATTCGAGGGTCGCCAAATCAGTTCGATGATCACCCACTACCACTTGAATGCCGATTGGCTTGGCGCGGGTTTTCACTACCTCAATAGTCTGCGGGAAACACTCCTTGGAAACAAAAAAGACAGCACTTTTTGATTTGCTCATACGCTGGCAGAGTGTCATGGCTTCTGCCGCCGCCGTCGCTTCATCAAGCAGCGAAGAGTTTGCCATATTCATGCCGGTAAGATCGGAAATCATCGTTTGAAAATTTAGCAAGGCTTCCAACCGTCCCTGAGAAATCTCCGGCTGATAAGGAGTATAAGCGGTATACCAGCCTGGATTTTCCAAGATATTACGCAAAATGACATTTGGCGTGTAGCAGTTGTAATAACCTTGCCCGATCAACGATTGGTAGAGCTTATTTTTGCTCGCCACCGCCTTCAAATAGGAGAGTGCTTCCTGCTCCGAGCAACTCGCACCAACTGCCAGCGGTTCATCCGAATAAATGGTTGCGGGAACGACCTGTTTGATCAAAGCCGACATGCTATCCAAGCCCAGCTGTTGCAACATTTTTTGCTGCTCTGGTTCACTTGGCCCGATATGGCGCGCTATAAATTCATCGTTTGGCGCTAGCTCGGCCAAACTGCTCTCTTGCTGTGACACCCGTTGCGACATCAACACTACCTATCTAATGACTAAAATGAAACTGGAGCCGAAATCACTCCTGCTTAGTAACGAACTCCTTGATTAATGTTAAAAAAGACTAACACTCATCTTCCACATAAGTGTTGTAGCCTTCTTCATCCAGCCATTCACTATCATCGATAGGAGCATCTATTTTTAACTTAAAAAACCAACCATCTCCCGTTGGATCTTGATTGACGGTATCGGGCGCATCGGCCAGCACCGTATTAATAGCAACCACTGTTCCGGAAACCGGCGAATTGATTTCTCCCGCTGCTTTAACAGATTCGATCACTGCCGCCTCTTCACCCTCTACCAACTCACGACCTTCTTCCGGCAAGTCGACAAATACCACATCACCGAGCTGCTCTTGTGCGTAGTCGGTAATACCAATAGTGACCATCTCACCTTCCACCAATATCCATTCATGCGACTTAGTGTACTTAAGTGTGCTCATTTCAGTTCCTCGTTAAAATATAAATCAATTAATTTTTGTCGGTTGAAGACAACATCTGCCAGACAAGCCAGGAAATACCAGTTACCCACGAAAGTAGTGTTGCGGCACAAATGGCATTTTCACCACCTTTACCGGAATCCGCTTATCCCGCACCAAGGCATGTAGTTCTGTACCTAACTGCGCTTGCTCGTTCGAAACATAGCCCATGGCCACCGCCGCATTGAGCGATGGCGCAAAACCGCCACTGGTTACTCTGCCCACCGGATTTCCATCAGCATCCACCAATTGTGCACCTTCGCGCACGGGCACACGCCCCTCAACCTTAAACCCCACACGCTTTTGCGTTACGCTATTCATCATCTGAGACAAAATTACCTGCGCCCCAATGAAGCCGCCTTCTTTACCCCCACCAGTTCGGCGTGACTTGGAAATGGACCAGCTCAAAGCAGCTTCAATTGGACTGGTCTGGGTATCCAGGTCATGTCCGTAAAGGCACAAACCCGCCTCTAAACGCAGCGAATCACGCGCTCCCAAACCAATTGCCTCGACCTGTTCGAAGGACAAAATCCGCCGCGCAATTTTATCAGCATGTTGCGCCGGAAGCGAAATTTCAAAGCCATCTTCGCCGGTATATCCAGAACGCGTGACATAGGTTCGCACACCCTCCATTTCAACCGCACAACCGGACATAAAAACTAGCTCTGTCGTTGCTGGCGCCAATACCGCCATCACCCCTTTCGCTGCCGGTCCTTGTAACGCCAGCAATGCTTGATCCGACAATGGCTGCAAGTTAATTTGCGGGTCGAGATTGGCACGCAGATGAGCGATATCCTGCTCTTTGCATGCCGCATTGACGACCACAAAAAGCTGATTCTCAGCCCACTTAGTAATAATTAAATCATCCCTGATACCGCCCTCTTCATTGGTGAAAAGCGCATAAGTTTGTTTGTCGATGCCTAAAGCCTCGACATCCACAGGAACCAGTTTTTCCATGGCTTGCGCAACACCGTCACCACTTAATATGAGCTGCCCCATATGCGATACATCAAACAGTCCTGCCTGAGCGCGGGTGTGCAGGTGCTCTTTAATGATGCCCATGCTCTTATACTGAACCGGCATTTCGTAACCAGCAAATGGCACCATTTTGCCACCTAATTCTAAATGCAAACCATGCAGTGGCGTTTGTGCTAACTGACCCTTGGAATTGGTACTTTCAGAACTCATGTTTTAATCCTACCGCAGTAAAATATACGGCCCTTTACGAGGGCCGAGCTTGACGCAAAATAGAGTTATCCTATAGCCTTAACAACAATTTGTTAAATTAATAATAAAAATGCTCGTATTTATATTACAAATGGGACGATCGCTATGAAAAATCTCCCCATGGACGTACTGAGATCCTTTGTTACTGTAGCAGAGCTGCGTGGCTTCACCCAGGCTGGGGAGCTGTTAGGTCGATCACAACCGGCCATTAGCTTGCAAATCAAACGCCTCGAGGACATGCTCGGCTCGCCCCTGTTAAAACGCAGTGGACAACAGTTGGATTTGACTCAACCAGGACGCCAACTTTTTGATTACGCAAAGAAAATTCTATCTCTCAACGATGAGGTGCTGGCACAATTTATAAAACCTGAGGTCAGCGGGCGTATTCATTTTGGGATTCCCAGCGAATTCGCCACCGCACTGCTACCAAAAATTGTTGGCCGTTTTGTACAGTCTTATCCGAGCGTAACTTTGGAAGTGACCTGCGATTTGAGTAAAAATTTATTAAATGCACAATCGGATAGGATTTTTGATCTGGTGCTTGCGCTGCATGACGACCCCAATGCGAAACGCAATGATCGCGTCAAGGTTGAAGAGCTGGTTTGGGTCACTAGCACCGACCACCAGGCCCACCTACAGCCGACCGTACCGCTAATTGCCGCTCCCCAAGGCTGCATCTATCGTAATCGCGGCATTTCTGCGTTAGAAAAGATCAACCAACCTTGGCGCATCGTCTATACCATACCAGACTTAACCGGCATTCAGGCCGCCATTGAAGAGGGCCTTGGTGTCACTGTGTTGGCAAAAAGTACAGTGCCCAACAATTTACAGATTATTAAACCTTCCAATAAATTTCCCAAATTAGGCAAAATCGGTGTTAGCCTCAGCTATCAAAATAAAGCGTCCAATGACGCCATCGCCCGCCTAGTGGAATTTATTAAAACCAGTTTGAGTTAAGCCGCCATGACCAACAACACTCCGCAAAGCATTATTCTGGTTGGCATGCCCGGTGCCGGAAAAAGCACCATTGGCATTCTGCTCGCTAAGGAGCTTGGCCTCGATTTTCTAGATACAGACGTCGCCATTCAGGTGCGAGAAGGCAAAACGCTTCAGCAAATAATGGATGAGTCCAATTATCTCAAATTACGGGATATTGAAGAGCAGGTGCTACTTGCCACTGATTGTCGCGGAAAAGTCGTTGCAACCGGAGGTAGTGCGGTATACAGCGAGGCTGGCATGGCGCACCTGAAAGCCCAGGGCCTGGTGGTATTTTTGGATGTTCCACTTAGCGAGCTGACACATCGCATTCATAACTATGAAAGTCGCGGCATTGCACGTCACCCCAACCAGAGCTTTCCTGACGTCTTTGAGGAACGCTGCCAGTTATACCGCAAATATGCCGACCTAAGTATTTGTTGCGAGCAGCTTTCGCCTGCGGAAATTTTAAACAAAATTATTGCGGCATTACTGCCATAACTAAACATTCCTTGCGGGTGCTAGTTGTTGCTATCGGCAGGTCGTTATCAATAGCAGTGACGCCTTAGTTGTACCTCGAAGAATAATCCGCAGCCACTAGGCCTAATGAAGACTGACGACCCAATATTTCATTAAAGATATTTTGCATATCAACTCGATTTATCCGCAAAATATTCCTTGGAGAGTCGAAAGACGAGAGGACTTAAAAGCATCAGCGCAATCAGGTTTGGGATGGCCATTAAGGCATTAAGCGTATCCGCAATCGCCCACACCAACCCTAATTGAGCAATGGCGCCCAGCGGAATGGCGCTAATCCAAAGAATCCGAAAAGGTAGTATCGCTTTCACACCGAACAAATATTCTGCACAGCGCTCACCGTACACACACCAACCCAGCATGGTAGTAAAGGCAAATAGCGCCAAGCCAATACTGACCACATATTCACCACCAGGCATCCCCAAACTAAAGGCGGATGTAGTAAGCGGCGCACCATTCAGGCCACTACTCCAAACACCCGTTACTACTATAGCCAAACCGGTGATGGTGCAGACACAGATAGTGTCAATGAAGGTGCCAAGCATCGCGATAACGCCTTGACGAACCGGATCATTGGTTCGCGCCGCAGCGTGTGCAATCGGCGCACTACCCAGCCCCGCTTCATTGGAAAATATGCCACGCGCCACCCCTTGGCGCAGCGCCAAAGCAACCACGGCGCCACTAAAACCACCCGTCGCGGCATGTCCAGTAAAAGCACTTTTTACGATTAGTGCAAACGCCGCCGGAATTTCAGACAGATGGATCACCAACACGATCATTCCGGCTGCAATATAAGAAATCGCCATCAAAGGCACTAGCTTACCCGCCACCTGAGCAATGCGTTCTATCCCGCCCAATATGACACTGGCGACTAAAACGGTAATGACAACCGCAGTGAATTCGACCGGAATAGCAAAGGTGCTTTCAAGCACATTCGCCACGGAATTGGACTGTACCGTGTTGGCCAGCCCGAACCCTGCCAACGCGCCAAAGATGGCGAAGGCAGTTCCTAAAAACGTCCACTTCGGTGATAAGCCGTTTTTGATGTAGTACATGGGGCCACCAACATACTGGCCCTTTTCGTCTACCTCACGAAATTTAACGGCCAACACCGCTTCTGCAAATTTGGTCGACATACCGACCAGCGCCGTACACCACATCCAAAACAACGCGCCGGGCCCACCAATCGCAATTGCCGTCGCTACACCCGCTATATTGCCCGTACCAATAGTGGAGGAAAGTGCTGTCATCAGCGCATTGAAGGGTGAAATCTGGCCTTCTTCCTTACTCGACCGACCCTGCCAGAGCATGCGAAACCCATAGCCGAGTTTACGTATAGGCATGAACGCGAGGCCAATGGTCAGATAAACACCCGTGCCCAGCAGTAGCACAATCAACGGTACGCCCCAAAGCACATTGTTGACCTGATCCACGAAGCTCTGCAAAGCATCCATCGATATTTCCTCTGTTATAAAGACCTTTTGTTTTTATTTCTTTCGTTTTAACCCGACATTATTGTCCGGCAAACGCGGCTTACAACATCATTTTTGGCGTTACAAAGTTGCGCATCTCCCTGCCGCCAAGTGGCTACCCTATTTTTTATACACCGGAAAATCACGGCATAAGGCTAGGACTTGCTCGCGCACCCTGGCAATCGTTGCCTGATTACCAATATCATCCAAAACATCACACATCCAGCCCGTCAAACGTTCCACTTCAGCTTCCTTAAAACCACGGGTGGTAATCGCCGGAGTGCCGACTCGCAGGCCGCTGGTAACGAATGGTGATTGTGGGTCTTTAGGTACCGCATTTTTGTTCGCGGTAATGTTGGCACTACCCAATGCGGCATCCGCATCTTTTCCGGTAATTCCTTTATCAATCAGGTCCACCAGCATCAGGTGGTTTTCGGTTCCGCCGGAAACGATATTATAACCACGCTGGATAAATACACTGGCCATCTTCTTAGCATTTTTTACCACCTGCGCCTGATACTCTTTAAAGGACGGCTCCAAGGCTTCTTTAAAGGCAACCGCTTTTGCCGCAATAACGTGCATCAGCGGGCCACCTTGCTGACCGGGAAAGACCGATGAGTTCAGTTTTTTCTCTAGCTCAGGATTAGCCCGCGCCAGAATTAACCCCCCGCGTGGGCCGCGTAATGTTTTATGCGTGGTGGTGGTTACCACATCAGCAATCAGTACCGGGTTAGGATAATGCCCGGTCGCGACCAGACCGGCGACATGCGCCATATCCACCACAAAATAAGCACCAACCATGTCCGCTATATCTCTAAAGCGCTGCCAATCAACAATCTGCGAGTAGGCAGAAAAGCCCGCGATAATCATTTTCGGCTTATGCTCTTTCGCCAGCGCTTCAACCTGATCGTAATCAATTTCACCCGTATCCTCGTTGAGGCCGTACTGAATGGAGTTATAAATCTTGCCGGAAAAGTTAACTTTTGCACCGTGGGTTAGGTGCCCACCGTCCGCCAAGCTCATACCCAAAACGGTATCATGCGGTTGTAACAATGCCATATAGACTTCGGCATTGGCTTGCGAACCAGAGTGAGGCTGCACATTCGCGTAATCCGCGCCGAACAACTCTTTAGCACGTTCAATCGCCAACTGTTCTGCAACATCCACATATTCACAGCCACCATAATAACGTCGCTGTGGATAACCCTCGGCATATTTATTGGTTAATACGCCTCCCTGAGCTTCCATTACACGTGGACTCGCGTAGTTTTCTGAGGCAATTAATTCGATGTGCTCTTCTTGCCTTCGCTCTTCATCTTGAATAGCGCCGAACAACACGGGATCAAAATCAGAAATTTTATCGGCAGAACTAAACATCTTTTACTCCTGGCAGAAAATCAAGGACACCCTTTCGGAAACTCAGGGTATTAGGCGACGCGCCCGACAGAAAAGAGCACCATCCTATAGCCTTAACTTTAATTTGTTAAATTAATAATAAAAATATACACATTTGAAATTTAAATGCTTTTCACACGACAAGCATTTCACACTTCCTAGGCTTCGGTGCAGCGTGCCATGCCCCTTGGCTACAATCTGGAAAAAGGGCGTTATTTTAACCGAAAATCAGGCGCATTTGTCACTTAAACTTGGGGAAATTTAGGGCTTCTTCTCTAATTATAAATAACGCACAAAAACTCCATATACTCGATAAAATTGAGATTTTTTACGCCACTAAAATCCATATTAATTTAAAATATTAAAAATATTTTTATACAAAACCCCACATAAAAGATAACCAAAATTAGGCAACTTGCTCCGTCAACGTTCTGGTTTTCTGCGATCTGTGCAAGGCATAGGTAGAGAGCATCGCAAACACTAATGGCAATGCCAGCAATAAGAAATAATCCGCTTGCTCCCAGCCGATTCCAATTAAAACTCCCGCTACGTTAGGCCCAAGAATAGCGCCCAGACGTCCAATACCAATACCCCAACCTAAGCCCGTATTGCGCAGAGTGGTCGGATACAAACCTGCAGCTGCCGAATAGAGCCCGATCATACCGCCAATGGTGAAAAATCCGAGCACAAAGGCAAGTACCAGCAACACTGTTGCTGACGCATCGATCAACGCAAAAGCAACCATGCTCAAGGCCGCCAACAGAAAAAAGCCTATAATTAACCGGTACAGCCCAAACCGCTCGGAGAAATAACCGAGTAGCAACATGCCCAACAGACCTCCGGCATTAAGCGATGCCCCGACTAAAATACCCTGGTCTTTCGGCAAACCGGCGTTGACGATTATTTGTGGCGTCCACAATAGCAAGAAATAGAGCGTAAGCATGCTCATAAAGAAACTCAACCAAAGTAGCAGTGTGTTGGTCTTAAGACTCGGCGAAAGTATTTGACTAATACTTGCCGGCGGTGGCGCTTTTCCCGTTAAAGTTGGCAACTCAGTTATCATGCTGTGCCCCAACCGGGACAATACCCGATTAACTTGCTGTAGCGCATTAGCTGGTCGTTGTGCCATTAAAAAATGTAGTGACTCAGGCATAAATAACAGCACCACCGCCACCATTACCAAGGTTGAGAGCCCACCGAGAATAAAAACCACCTGCCAACCAAAGGCTGGAATGAGTGGAGCTGCAATCAATCCTCCCGCTAAAGCCCCTATCGGATAACCACTCTGCAAAAAGCTGATAGCAAAATTACGGCGTCGATCCGATGAGTATTCGGCCACCATAGTATTCAAACTGGCCAACAATCCGCCGACGCCCAGCCCAGTAATCACCCTCACTATAACCAGTAAAACGACGGAATTTACCAGCGCGGTACCCACCATGGCAAACCCAATAACGGCGAGACACCACAGAATAATTTTACGTCGCCCAAAACGATCCGCTAACGGCGCGATAAACAACGCGCCTAATGCCATCCCCGCTAATCCCGCGCTCAACACAATACCGAGCTTTTCCGGTGCTAACTGCCACTCCTCGCTGATAGTCGGCGCAGCATAAGCAATCGCCAAGACATCAAAACCATCCAACATATTAATCAACCAACAGATCAGTATTATACCAATCTGTAACGACTTCATCTGGCCCTGGCTAATAGACTTTATTAAATCTGCTTGCTGCATAACCCTAATTACCTTTTGTTATTATCCTTCATAAACCCAGCCCAAAGACGACTAAAAATACAGTGCCCCAGCGGCTAGAACGCTATAGTTCTTATTAGCAGTTGATGTAAATCAGATAAATCCCGCACCGCCAGATCGGTATACTCTGGCCAAGGAAACCTTTCCGTCGTGTCCATGTGTACCGCTGCCACACCCGCTGCCCGTGCACATTGCAAATCATAGAGATAATCCCCAACCATCAAGGCCTGCCCCATATCTGCCTCCCAATGATGCAACAATTTGTAAATCCCTTTGGGACTTGGCTTGGGCGCAACTTCATCCCGACCCAACACATGCAGTGTTTCAAAATATTGACTTAGGCCGATGGCCTCAAGAGCAACATGGGCGTTAGTTTTGGAATTACGCGTCAGCACCCCCATGTGCACACCCTGTTCCGCCAGCCCCCTAACTAATTCAGCGGCACCCACTGAGGGCTTGGCTGTGCTCGCCAGACCAATCTCTATTTCATCCAACTTTTTTTGTTTTATTAGCGCATCTTGCTTCGACAATCGACTAAGATGCAGCAAAATATCGGCATCAGGTGGAATTTCCAATTCCGCCTTTATTGCCTTAAAATCATGTTGTGGCAGAGTTAGCGTGCCATCCAGGTCGAAAATCCAGAAACGCCTAATTAATATACTGATATTTTTCAAGAATACTTACTCAGCTAACAGGTGTAGGCTTAGCATTAATGCAAGCCACACGTTATTCTTACTGACCAGAAAAATCAACGTAACAACGTCGCTAATTTAGGATTAAAGCAAATCGGTAATTTCATTTTAACTTTCACGTATTTATAATCACCGCACCAAAACTCACTACTACTCTAAGAATGGCACGATGGATATTGACGACAACAACCCTAAACCTTCCGGTGAACTCGCACTTCGAACTTACGCTTTACCCAATGACACTAACGCGCATGGTAACATTTATGCGGGCTGGATAGTCTCGCAGATGGACTTAGCTGCCTCAATTGCCGGTGAAAAAACAACTCGCAGCAGAGTAGTGACCGTCGATATCGGTCAAATGGATTTTGTTTCTCCCGTGAAGGTAGGTTCAGTAATAGACATATACGCCACGATCACCGAAATCGGCAGATCCTCCTTAACCATCCAGGTCGAAGTCTGGGCGCACAAGTACGACGAAACGGACTTTCACAAGGTAACGGATGCACAATTTGTCGTGGTATCGGTAGACCAGCAAGGCCGCGCGCAAAGCATCAACCAAAATTAATATGGCCTTCAGCAGCGCCTGCCGAACCTTTATTAAAGGTGTCGAGTGTCTCAATGAAATGCTCGGTCGCAGTGTAGCTTGGCTGACCTTAGCACTGGTCTTACTGACCTTTCTCATTGTCGTTTTGCGCTATTTGTTCAATGTTGGCTCAGTAGCGCTCCAAGAATCATTACTCTACCTACACAGTCTCATATTTCTGATGGGTGCCGCCTACACCCTGCGCCACGACAGCCATGTCCGGGTGGATATTTTTTACCGCCCAATGTCGGCACGAAACAAAGCCTGGGTCGACCTGTTCGGCGCAGTGTTTTTACTGATCCCTTGCTGCCTATTTATCTTTACTATCTCCTGGGAATACGTTGCCAGCTCTTGGTCTTACTACGAGGGCTCTCGAGAATCCGGCGGCATAGATGCTATCTTTGCCTTAAAAACGCTACTCCTTATCATGCCCGCAACGGTTCTACTGCAAGGTCTTGCACAATCAATGCGCAGCCTCTTGATCCTTACTGGGCAGATTGATCCCGATAATCCACCACCAGCGACGTCAACCTAATGGAATTCATGTCGCTGGCACTATTCATCGCCGTTATACTTATTTTAATCGCTGGTTATCCTGTCGCCTTCTCGTTAGCGGGAACCGGTCTTCTCTTCGCGTTCATTGGAATAATGACCAGCAGTTTTGACCCGGCCTTTTTAGAAGCCGTGCCCAACCGTATTTTCGGCATCATGACCAACGACGTGCTAGTCGCCGTACCCTTGTTTGTTTTTATGGGCGTGATGCTGGAAAAGTCCAACGTCGCCGAAGAACTGCTTGATACCATGTCGTCATTATTTGGAAAATTGCGCGGCGGGCTGGGCATTTCCGTGACGCTGGTGGGCATGCTGATGGCCGCCAGCACTGGCATCGTCGGCGCAACAGTCGTCACCATGGGATTGCTATCGCTGCCAACCATGTTGAAACGAGGCTATGATATACCACTCGCCACCGGCACTATTTGCGCGGCTGGCACGCTAGGCCAGATTATTCCACCCTCCATTGTGCTGGTCTTACTCGGCGACGTTATGTCTTCCGCTTACCAACAAGCACAGCTCGACATGGGCATCTTTTCTCCGGAGACCGTTTCCGTGGGCGATCTTTTTTTAGGCGCACTCATCCCCGGCCTGCTGCTGGTATTTCTCTATATTCTCTATATCTCGCTAGTCGCTCTCTGTAAGCCTGCCGCCGCACCCGCACACCCAGAAGAGGCACTAGGCAACACCTCAATCTTACATATTTTAAAAGCACTTGCCCCACCCTTACTCCTGGTGGTGCTTGTACTTGGCTCCATACTGGTTGGGCTGGCAACCCCTACCGAAGCCGCCTCAGTAGGAGCAGTAGGTGCCATGTTATTGGCCTACATCAAGGGAAGCTTTAACCTGCCAATGCTACGTGAAGTGATGCGCTCCACCACGCAAGTCAGCAGCATGGTCTTTATGATTCTGATAGGTGCCGCAATATTTTCATTGGTGTTTAGGGGGTTCGGCGGCGACGACCTGGTACGCGAATTCCTCAGCGATCTGCCCGGTGGCGTAATGGCCGCGATGATCGTCGTGATGCTAGCTATGTTTTTTCTCGGTTTCTTTCTCGACTTTATCGAAATCACCTTCGTGGTCGTGCCCATCGTCGCCCCAATTCTGCTGATCATGGGCCTCGATCCCGTCTGGCTCGGCATTATGATTGCCATTAACCTGCAAACCTCCTTCCTGACACCACCCTTCGGCTTCGCGTTGTTTTACCTAAGAGGTGTCGCTCCCGAATCCGTCGCCACCAGCCAGATTTACCGCGGAGTGATTCCTTTCATCGCGATACAACTTGTGATGCTGACGATGATTGCCTATTGGCCACAATTGGTGACCTGGTTGCCGGGGAAGGTTTTTTAGGGGTTGCTATGACGTTAGATATTGAAAATTAAAACAAATACATCGCTAAGATAGAAGTTAATTAAAGTCGTTTATGATCGGCTAATCTCATTGAAATGTCTGTACGAAGAACTAACATGTTGAGCGTAGTGGTAGGAAGGGATTCAGCGCTTCAACATTACCGAAACTTACATGACAAGCCGGGAGCCTCGGCCTGTTGAGAAAAGACAACGGCTCTCGAAAGAGCCGTTGAATGGATTTTATACTATACCCTAGCTCATCTTCCGTCTAGCTAGACCTATAACGCCTATTAAACCAACGCTAAACAACCATATAGTCGCTGGAACCGATACCGTGCTGATTCCCCCTAGGGCCTCATCGGATGCCGTGATCTTGAAGTTGTCAAATACTGCGTAACCGCCTTGTAGTAAATCTACCTGCAAAGTCACATTACCATTCGTCGAGAGCCTCGTGTCAAAGGCAAACACCCCATGCGTCCAGTCGAGCACATCTTGTGCCGACAATTTTCCAATCAGTTCTGCTGAATCTAATACAGTGCTTAACCCCGAGCCTGTGGTTGAAGTGCCCGATGGATTATCAAAAAGAGTAAACTTAAACTTCGGTAAATCCCCATTCACAAATGGGCCGCCGGGACCATCTAGCCCTAAGCTTGAAATATCGATAGCGAAATTGAAAAAGTCGTAGCTACCGATATTGAAGGACAAACCAAGTAAATCATTTTGTACATGCGATAACATTCCGATGGCATAATTTCCTCCCGTATTCGTTGAATCCGAATACCCAGTTCCAAATGCCTGGCCACCAGTCAACAGCGCAGTTTCAACGGTAAAATTTTGCGCAAAAGAAAAGCTCACTGGCTGACCGCCATATAAAGTATTCACTGATTGCTGTGACAGATCCTTGTAACCACTGCCGGAACCATTCACAAACCCTACTGGCGACTCAAAGTTCTGATCGTAGATGGTAATAGTGGTGGCGTTTGCAGCTGTCGGCATTGCCAAAATTGTAGCTACCAGAAGAGCTCCCGTATAAACAACCGAAAGAAAACGGTTGGTTTGATTAATTCCCATCATTAGTTCCCTTTTCATAATTAATTCCCGCCAGCCTTGGAATGAAGCCAAGCAACATACAATATGCATGCCATTATCACCATCTCGATAAGTATCAATGACCTATGTGATGTAGATTATGGGGGAGAGAATCCGTTTGTAAATTATCCTGACATTCGACTGAATATAACAACCCAAGTTAATGCTCTTCCCGAGCCTCAAAATACGCCTGCTCAGAAATCCGGTGCCAGTTAACCACTTGCTGATTAAAGGCTTTAAAAGAATCATAAACTTTCTGGGTAAGTGGATCCTTAGCCGCTTCCTCGGCGAGCACCTGACTGGAGATTTCACGCAATTTGCGTAGCACTTCATCGGGGAATTTACGTACTTGCACTCCGTGTTCTTCCACCAGGGTTTTCAGCGCCCGGTTATTTTCGGCGGTGTAATTGGCCAACATATCCATATGTGTCGCTTTGGCGGCTTCCCGTACGATAGCTTGCAAATCAGCGGGCAGAGCGTCGAAGGCATTTTTATTAACCATCGCTTCGAGAATCGGGCCAGGTTCCTGCCAGCCAGGGTAATAGTAATATTTAGCCACCTTGTGCAACCCGAACGCCAAGTCGTTATAAGGCCCAACCCATTCGGTAGCATCCAGTGCGCCGGTTTGCATTGATGGGAAAATTTCTCCTCCCGGCACTAGCACGGACACGCCTCCGGCCCGACTAAATACTTCACCGCCTAAACCGGGAATCCGCATTTTCAGGCCTTGCAGGTCTTTGAGGCTGTTGATTTCCTTGTTAAACCAGCCACCCATTTGAGTGCCGGTATTACCCGCCGCCAGAGGGATCAAACCGAAGGGCGCGTAAACTTCCTCCCATAGCTCCATACCTCCGCCATAATAGAGCCAACCGGCCATTTCCTGGGCGTTCATACCAAAGGGCACGGCGGTAAAGAATTGTGCAGCAACCGATTTCCCTTTCCAGTAGTAGGCCGCGCCATGACCAATTTCCGCGGTGCCGCGCGACACCGCATCAAAGACTTCCAGCGCTCCGACTAATTCATTCGCGCCATAAACCTTCACCTCAAGACGACCGCCACTCATTTCAGTAATGGCTTTCGCCATATAGTTAGCACCGGTTCCCAGCCCCGGGTAATTCTTTGGCCAGGTGGTTACCATTTTCCATTTGATTACTTGCTGTGGTTGTTGCGCGGAGTTCGCTCCATTATTGGCCGCCCCGTTTTGGCCGCCGCAGGCAACCAGACTGGCCATAAGTGCAATGATTATTAACGATTTTATTTTTTTCATGACGCCACCCTTTTGTCGATTCTTTTTATGCAAAGGATTCTTAAGTTATACCGTAATTCTCAGCAAGCTATTGAGTATTGGCAATGCCCGTGAAACCCTCGTTCTAAGCTCATCCACATAATGCGGCTAATACCCATAGAGCATAAACGAGCCGAACTTACCAACCGTCTTACCACATGAATGATAACCGCAGAAACTAAATGGCCTCCAGCTTGGCATAACCCACCACCAACCACTTCGCACCTTTCTGGTCAAAGTTCACCTGCACCCGAGCCTGCGCGCCTTGCCCTTCGTAATTGAGCACGACACCTTCACCAAATAGGGAGTGATTTACTCGTTGCCCTAAATGGAACTCGGTGTTGGGTATGGCCTGGCCGGAAAAATTGGCTCCCTTCGCTTCCCGGCTAAAACTGACGGGACGAGTAATTTTACTCTGTAAGCGAATTTCATTAAGTAACTCGGCTGGAATTTCTCGAATAAAGCGGGAAGGGCGGTTCATGGTTTCCGTGCCGTGCATACGTCGGTTTTCAGCATGGGTAATATAGAGCTTCTCCATGGCGCGGGTGATACCGACATAGCACAACCGCCGCTCCTCCTCCAAACCATTGGGGTCTTCCATCGACATCCGATGCGGGAATAATCCTTCCTCGACACCGGCTAAGAATACCAGCGGGAATTCCAAGCCTTTGGCGGAATGCAAGGTCATCATCTGCACACAATCATCATGTTCTTCTGCCTGCGCTTCCCCGGCATCCAAGGCCGCCTGCGCAATAAATGCGTTCAGCTCGGATATATCTTCATCTGCTTCAAATTGGAATTCACGCGTGGCGCTGACCAGTTCTTCCAGGTTTTCCACCCGTGCCTGGCCCTTTTCGCCCTTTTCCTGGCGGTGGTATTCCAACAAACCACTCATTTGCACCACATGATCGGTTTGTTCGTGCAAGGCAAGTCCTTGGGTCTGTTGGTCAAGTTGATTAATAAGGTCAGTAAAGCCCTCCAGCGCTGCCGCTGCGCGGGCCGTAATTTGTTTAGAGGCAATCAGCTGCTGGACCGCTTGCCATAAGGATGTTCCTTTTGTGCGCGCTTCGACGCGCATCAGATCAACGGTTTTCCCACCAATGCCGCGGGTTGGCACATTAATCACTCGCTCCAGTGCCGCGTCGTCATCTCGATTCGAGATCAACCGCAAATAGGCAAGGGCATTGCGTATCTCCAAACGGTCGTAGAAACGCTGACCGCCATACACACGATAAGGTATGCCGGAGCGCAGCAAAGATTCCTCTAATACCCGCGATTGTGCATTGGAGCGGTACAACACAGCGCAGTCACGATAGGCTCGCCCCTGTTTAAAGTCATCCTGAATAATGCCCACAATAAAGCGTGACTCGTCAATTTCGTTGAATCCGGCGTAGAGGGAAATCGGTTCACCCTCATTGCCATCCGTCCAAAGCTCTTTGCCTAGCCGCCCCATATTGTTGGCAATCACGCTGTTCGCCGCATTCAAAATGGTGCTGGTGGAGCGGTAGTTTTGCTCCATCCGAATGGTGCGGGTTTGCGGAAAATCCTTGGCGAATTTATGAATATTTTCAATTTTCGCACCACGCCAACCATAGATTGACTGATCGTCATCACCCACCACAGTGATCCGGTTCTGATCTCCCGCCAACACTCTTAACCAGGCATATTGAATGGTGTTGGTGTCCTGAAACTCATCAACCAGCACATGCTGAAAACGCTCCTGATAATGCTTTAAAACCTGCGGTTTATTCAGCCAAAGTTCGTGGGCACGCAATAACAGCTCTCCAAAATCCACCATACCGGCATTATTGCAAGTCTCTTCATAACCGGCATAAACCGCGCGCATCGTTTTACTGTAGGGGTCCAACTGTTCCGGGACAAAGGCGGCGCGCAGCCCTTCATCCTTTTGCGCGTTGATAAACCATTGCGCCTGCTTCGGTTGCCAGCGGCTGTCATCAATATTGAGGTTACGCATGACGCGCTTCACCACCCGCAACTGATCGTCGGAATCGAGAATTTGAAAATTCTGCGGTAAATTCGCATCCTGCCAATGCGCCCGCAGCAAACGATGCGCCAACCCGTGAAAGGTTCCTACCCACATGCCCTGTACCGACATGCCCAACAATTCTTCAATACGGTTACGCATTTCTCGTGCGGCTTTATTGGTAAAGGTCACTGCTAAAATGCTATGCGGCGAAATGTTTTCGGTTTGAATCAGCCAGGCGATACGCCGTACCAAGACACGAGTTTTGCCGCTACCTGCACCCGCCAAGACCAGCGCACTGGCTTCACAAGGCAGACTGATCGCTTCACGTTGCGCGTCGTTAAGGGAGTCGAGAATGTAAGTTACGTCCATACTAATACTGTCAAATTTGCCATTAGCGCGATCGGCGCAAAGGCGAAATTATAGCAGGGTTGTTAGTGTGAATGTTTTCGGAATTGTTAGAAATTACGGCGCCAGCGTAGCAGGACGAAAAAGCTGGCATGGAGAAACTGGCCGCCCCATTGCGAGCGGCCATTTCTTAACTAAGCCTCGTTTTGATAATGCGCCATCAGGATTTTCGCCACTTCTGGGCGGGCAAATTCCTGCGGTAAGTCTTCACCGGCCGCCAACATCTGCCGCACCTTAGTACCGGACAGGATGACAAAATCTTCGATGCTATGATCCGGCACATCGCGCATCATTACTACCTTGTTCAGCTTCTTGGAATAGGCGGTATGATCTGCCTTGAAAATTTCAATATCCAGCGCCCCCTTCGGCACCCGCTGATCAAAAATTTCCTGTGCTTCAAAAGCACCATAGTAATCACCAACACCGGCATGATCACGACCGACAATAAAATGCGCGCAGCCGCTATTCTGACGAAAGATCGAATGCAGCACCGCTTCGCGCGGGCCGGCATAGAGCATGTCAAAGCCATAACCGGTAATCATCACGGTATTTTTCGGGAAATAGAGCTCCACCATTTTGCGGATCGCCGCATCACGCACTGGCGCAGGGATATCACCCGGTTTGAGTTTACCCAGCAACATGTGAATCAACACACCATCGGCATCTACCGCTTCCATCGCCATTTTGCACAGTTCCTCGTGGGCACGGTGCATCGGGTTACGGGTTTGGAAGGCGACGACTTTTTGCCAGCCACGCTCCTGAATTTCATTGCGAATTTCCACCGCAGTACGGAAAGTATCAGGGAAATCCTGTTGGAAATAGCTAAAGTTTAAAACCTGAATCGGCCCTGAAATCAGATAACGACCCAAACCGGTAAAAGTCGCAACGCCGGGGTGATTGGCATCATTGGTACCGAAAATCTGCTGTGCCATGGCATCGATCTGCTCATCAGAAACCGGTTCAATCGCGGCGATCTCCTGAATCGCTAATACCGGATGGCCTTCGACATTGGGGTCGCGCAGGGCAATACGCTTAGCGTTGCCAATAGCGGCAATGTCATTGCTCAAGTTGACAATGGGCACTGGCCAGAACAAACCATCGGTGGTTTGCAAGTGCTCGGCTACGCTCAGTGCGTCCGCCAGATTCATGTAGCCATTAAGCGGATTAAAATAGCCCGCCCCCAACATCACCGCATTGGCGGCTGCCGCCGAGTTGAGCAACAGTGACGGTAAACTTTCTGCTTCTGCTGCCAGCGCATGATGCTGTTCAGAATCATAAACAAACAGGGGATTTAACTCATCAGACCCGAAGGGTTTAATCATTATTTCAACTCCAGATTGGTTTAGCCACGTACACGTCGAATCGCGTCAATGACCTGATCATGTATCGCGCCGCAGGTAGCCACAACGCCTTGATTATTACTCAGCAATGGCCCTTGGTTAAAATCCAGCGCATTGCCGTGCATATCGGTTACTTTACCGCCTGCCGCCTCGACGATTATTTTGCCCGCCGCATGATCCCAGATTTTTTCCTGGTAAGCAGCGCTGGTTGGTAAGCGCAAATAGATAGAAGCGTCGTTACGTGCCACTGCGGCATATTTGCACTGACTATCAATACGGTAAGGCTCCGTCGCTATTCCCAATAAAGCAGCAATTTGTGCTGATTCATTTTGATTCGAATGCCCCGACTCGACCGACTCACAAAAACGGGCCTGATTGACCGCAGCAACTTGGCTGACTTGAATTCGTTCGCCTGACGCACCGGCATCGGACAGGGGTAACATACGCGCCATACCACCTTTCGTCGCCGTAAACAAAGCACCCAGCTGCTCACCTACCAGCATATTAGGACAACCTAAAACACCCAGCACCACCTCGCCCTGTTCAATTAATGCCAGTGCGATGGCATATTGCTGCCCACGTAAAAACCCTTTGGTGCCATCGATGGGGTCGAGCGTCCAGTAACGCACCTGTGTTCCGTCGGCATTGCCGTGATCGATCCAATTAAGCACCTGCGCTTCATCCAGATCTCCGCCTAACTCCTCACCAACATGGGTCACTACCGAGTGGCGCAGTGGCGCCTGTTCATGGCTTTGTAGGTCGGTGGAGTCTTCTTCGCCCACCACCTGATCCTGTGGAAAAGCTTGCTGCAGATGAGCGCAAACAATAGCCTGCGAGGCAAAGTCGGCAACAGTTACCGGGCTTTTATCTTTTTTCTCCAGCGTATCAGCGGTAATTAAGTTTGCCTGTACGGATCGACACAGATTGGCAGCGGCTCGCACCGCCTGTATTGCGACCTCTAGTTCCTTTGCGTAGCTCATACAAAACTCGAATAATAGTTACTGCTTTGAAATAAAACCTTTATTCTCAAGATAGCTAATGATCTGTTGTACACATTCTTCCAAACTATGCTCTGCTGTGTTGACCGTAATTTCCGGATTAATCGGCGCTTCATAGGGCGCAGAAATACCGGTAAATTCTGGGATTACACCAGCCCGTGCTTTCTCATACAGGCCTTTGACATCACGGCTTTCGCATACTTCCAATGGCGCATCAATCAGAACTTCGATAAATTGCCCCGGCTGATGCTTATATCGCACCAGATCGCGGTCGGCACGGTAAGGCGAAATGAACGCTGAGAACACTATCATTCCGGCATCACAGAGGAGTTTACAGACCTCACCGATACGGCGAATGTTCTCAGTCCGGTCTTCGTGAGAAAAACCAAGATTACTATTGAGTCCATGACGGACATTATCACCATCCAAAATAAAGGCATTGATACCGCGCTCCACCAGCGCGAGTTCAGTGGCCAAGGCCAGCGTCGATTTACCCGAACCGGATAAACCAGTGAACCATAAAGTTGCCGGTTTATTACCGAGAATTTTTTCGCGTTGCGCCGCCTGAACTTGGCTCTCGCTCCAAACAATATTTTTACTTTTGGGTTCGCTCATCGATGCTCCTTACTTAAAGCTAGCGGTCTTTGCTATTTGTAGGCGCGTCATACTACCTTTATTGTCATGAAGTGCAACAAATTGCCTGCTAAATCATAGAATTATTGGCAATATATACATAACCTTCCGATTCCTAAAAGCATCGATATCCGCACTTTCCTATCCTAATGATATTCACCATATTTATTGCAATTACCCACTTTCAAGCTAGGCTTATTTAGCGTCGGTCGCAGAACAGGCTACCGAGAGTAGAAGTGGAGCTCCACTGTTTAGCAACTCTGGCTCAACCTATTGACCAACTAAACAGTTGTCATGGCAAAAGTCCTTTTAAGGCAATAGGCATTTATGGAAAAAATTTTGAACCCTCTTGCTTCTTCTGATGCAATGCTTTCACTTTATCAGAATGCCTGTGATATCTGTCCGGATCCAACCTTGATACTGGATAGGGAATACCGCTACTTATACGCCAACCCCGCCTATCTCAACATAGTCGATCTACCCCTAGATCAGGTCGTAAACCATACTATCAGCGAAATTGAGGGAACAGATGCCTTTCAGTTAATTAAACCGCGAGTCGACAGCTGTTTATCCGGCAAAAAATTAACCTTTTCCAGCCAAGTTTATCTGGCCAATCCTGTGCTTGCACTGCTGCACGTAAACCTTACCCCCTTTAGGGATGAAACCGGCGTGGTAACTCATGTTTTTGTTATCATGCGAAAGTCAGACAGCCATTTTCAAACTGAGCAAGAAACCGCTTTTAGTCAGTCACTGTTGTCGAAATCCCTAGTTTCTAGCCCGCAGCCCATTATTATCACTACCTTAAAAGGAGGGCAAATCCTGCAACTCAATGATGCAGGGTTCCGGTTGTTAGGCTATACACCAGAAGAGCTGATTGGCAAAAAGATGCGCGATTTTTGTCTTGAAACCTCTTATCGTGACAACTTGATTAAAAAGATGCAGAGGGATAAACAATGCACCATTCCCAACTTACCGATAAAGCATAAGAATGGCTCCATCGTCCATATCGAAGTCGTTTTAAACGCAACCTTTTTTAATGGCATCCCCGCCATTCTGGGTTTTTGCCGAGACAAAACCGCTGAATTATTGGCCCTTCAGACAGAAACTGATAAAGCCAATACGCTGCGCTTGCTCCGAACCATTGCGGAAGCGGCAAATGAGGCCCAGGATATTGAATCCGCATTCAACGTCTGTCTCGAAGAAGTTTGTAACTATTGTCATTGGCCCGTAGGCCATGCCCTGCTGTTCAATGAAAAAACCCAGCATGTTGCTGGTCGATTTTAAAGTTTTTCCCTGAGTTACCGCTTTTTTGCTTCTCTCGTGTGTTTTTTCATCCGAGCGGTTTTGACGAATACCTGCGACTCTTTTAGATTTTGGAATATCACCAGTATCAGGCATTTTCGTTTTTGCCACTTCAGCGATATTATTAAGATGATAGTCTAATTCTAGCTCACCTGCTTTTTTCTTTAAGCTGGAGGATGCAGCTGTTCTAGATTTAATCTCATTTTTTTCCCCAAACATCCCAAATTGTATAATCTCTATATTCTCTGCTTCTTTGAGATAAATCAGCAGTCCAATATTGATCGTAACTATTATTCGGTCTGATATAAATTTGATTTGCACTGTGAGGATCGTACGCGACCATTATCTTTTTAGGGCCGTGGTAGTTACGCTCAAACCAACCACGCCGCAATGCTTCAGCACAGGTGTAATAACATTTAAAAAGTAAGATCCCTTTCTCGGTAATCGATGCCTCAGTATGTGGTAGAAGATTTATCTTAACTAAATCCTCAGGCGGACAGCGTAATTTACCGGTGCGATATCTAATCCCCCATTCCCACAATGTTCTTGGATTATGTTCCAAGTTAGCGGGCATATCTTCAGGTGGGTCGTATTTTGAGAGTACATGATCGTTATTATAGTAGATCACACATCGCAGGATAACTTGAGTAAACTCATATAAAGTCAATGTGGCATCGAGTCGATAATCTGGGCCGTTACGCTTTTTGCCAATCGGCTTTTTTTCTACATATCCTTGAACATACGGCTTAAATTTTGTTTGAATCGTCCTGAAATAACGTTCAACAATTCCTTTCCAATCCGCTCTAAAACTCGGTGTGTTTTCTATTCTTACATTAAAAGACTTACTTAGTACTTCGACATGTCGACCTAGCATTTCTCCTTTATCACCCAAAATCGATTCCGGTAATCCCTTTACAGACCATTGTTCTGGCAATATTTTTATATCAAACTCCGCACATAACTCTTGTTTATCCCTAACTGTACTGGCGATTGATTCCATTGCGCTAACCCAAGATGGACCTTCGAGGCCAACATAGAATCCGACAATTAGGCGGCTAAATACGTCAACAACGATATAAATTACCGGGCGCCCAATTATTTTGCTTCGATCAATACTGGAAACCAAATATATGTCTCCAATAGTCGCATCAATTTGAAACCGTGTTCCCGGCCCTTCAACTTCTGCAGTCGAGGTCCCAAGCACCGGACGAAAATCTTTGAGATAATCTATATCTCCCTCTCTGGATTTAGTTACATCGATTTTTCGATATTCTTTATTAAAGAAGTAATGGAGCTGGGATAATGTCGGTCCCTCAGAAATCGCCGCCAAATCTTTCTTGGAAGGGTCGATGCCAAAGGCAATCAAAACCTGATTATGGGCGTAGACAAAATCATACTTTTTCTTATTTAAATAACTTTGTTCGAGACAAACACGAAATATCTTTTGTATATTTTCATCAACATTGACACCCACACCTAAAGACCTAGTTCGACGTCTTCCTCTTTTCTTCCTCCCTGCCTTTCTTTGTTTACCTTTACCACCACAGTTTTCATAAATAGCACTCAATGCATTAGGGCTTTTTCCTAACTGCCAATACCGGCGTAAGTAGCGATATATCGTCTGTTTGGTAGTTTTATTTTCCTTTATGCATTTTGCAATCAACTCCCCTCTTTGTTTACGCCGATAGATCCAAGGTTCCTCATTAACTAAAGGATTGAGCATAGCCCATGCTTTTTTTTGAATTTGTTCTGCTCTTGAGCCTTCCGTTGGTGGAGAGAGTATTTTCTCCAAAAAAGGATCATCGATATTCTTTAGTACCTCATCCGCTACTAAGTGTTCGAACTCCGCTTTAGCACTAGTTTGTGGAAAGGCACTTTTGCTATCTATATCAATCCATACTAAGATATTTTCGAATGTCCATAGGATACGCAGACGAAGCTTTCCCCATTGGTAAACATCATTCGTTAAAAACATAGTTTATCTCTCCACGTAACCATGCATCTGATGCCGTTAAGTCGGCACTGGTTAGCTTCGTGTGGGCAATCGTATTCATGTCCCATACAAATGCTCTTTGCGCCAATAAATGACGGAGCCAGCTTAAATATGTACCAGGCTCTTGTTCATTAGCTTCATCAAGGTGTGCGCAGATATGTGGAATTTTAATTTCTTGAAATGTATCGAAAGCGTAGATAAATTGATTGAACGCCAGCTTTCGTTCTTGCTCGGATAAGTCAAAGCTCTGGAAATGTGGGATTAGCCAACGTATATTTTTCACCAGAATCGGTGGAATATCTTGTTCCGTAATAATGTACCAGGGAACCTCTTTATTTTTCCAATATCTGCGCTCTAGTTCTTGCTTCTCGAGGGTTCTCGGGTCTTCTAGGTCTTCCGCATATTTTGCCGATATGGCTATTCGTTTCATTTCTCCTTGATCAGACATATCCACGACGAAATCTGTAGTCATCACCTGCTTAACACCCCCATATTCGGGATGGGGGATATTAGCGCTTTCAGCTAATGCAAATGTATCCTGTGGGTTTAACGGAAATTGCTCACGAATATCTATAACGGCAGAATGCCAGTCAAATAGGTAGAAGATAACCAGTTCGAGATCAGACAGAAGATGGACTACTCTGCCATGAGTAATGCTCGGTACACGGTGGCATCTACCTTTACTTGCTACATCTCTTATCTCAAGGAAAGGTTTATAGTGTTTTCCCGTTCCGTTTCCTCGCCCTTCTTTAAAACGTTTATTGATAGCCCGCTTTAATAGCGTTGAAAAGGTTTTAGGTGCCGGTTTTAAAAAGTCGCTCATCCTAATGGTATCCGTGCTATGACTAAATATTAAGCATAGCCCAAATAATCAGTAGTATGATACTTTATTATAAGTATGATACTTTATTATTAGTATGATACTTTATTATTCTTCCACAATTATTTGTCCACAAATACACGCCCCTACTCCACCGTAACTGACTTCGCCAAATTACGCGGTTGATCAACATCAGTACCTTTCAATACGGCAACATGATAGGACAGCAGCTGCAAAGGTACGGTATAAAGAATCGGTTCTAAGATGTCGTCGACCGGTGGTAAGATCAGCACGCGATTCTCGTCCGCCTCATTCACCGCCGCGTCACGATCTGCAAAAACATAAAGCACACCTCCGCGCGCTTTGACTTCCTGTAAATTGGATTTTAACTTATCTAATAGTTCGTTATTTGGCGCTACTGTGATGACCGGCATATCACTGTCTACCAAGGCCAGCGGTCCGTGCTTGAGTTCACCCGCCGGGTAAGCTTCAGCATGTATGTAGGAAATTTCCTTGAGTTTAAGCGCCCCTTCCATCGCCACCGGATACATGGCTCCACGGCCCAAAAAGAGTGCGTGGTGTTTATCAGCAAATTGTTCGGAGATAACTTTAATTTTTGGATCAAGTGTTAAGGCTTGTTTTAGCAAAGATGGCAATTGATGCAGTGCTGTAACAATTTGCTGCTCACGCTCCGGTGCTAGCCCGTGTCGACGCGCTAACATTAAGGTTACCAGTAACAAAGCTACCAACTGAGTAGTAAAGGCTTTAGTTGAGGCCACACCTATCTCTGGGCCAGCCTGCGTTAGCATCACTAAATCGGATTCGCGCACCAGTGTGCTGGTGCCAACATTACAAATACCCAAGGTTGCCAAATAGCCTTTATCTTTGGCCATACGCAGAGCCGCTAGGGTATCAGCCGTTTCACCCGATTGGGATATAGTGATAAATAAGGTGCCCGGTGTCACTACGGTCTTGCGGTATCGATACTCGCTGGCAACCTCGACATTGCAAGGCAAGCCAACTAGGTCTTCAATCCAATAGCGTGCGACTAAACCCGCGTGATAGCTAGTGCCGCAGGCAATAATCTGCACCGCTTTTACTTGGTCTAAAATATCTTTTGCCGCTGCACCGAGCGTTTGCTCTAAAACTTGGCTTTTGGTAATGCGTCCGGTCAACGTGGCGGCTACTACCTCTGGCTGTTCGAAAATTTCTTTGAGCATGTAGTGTCGATAAGAGCCTTTGTCTGCGGCGTCGACATGGTGCTCAAAACGATGCTTTGCACGCTGGATTTCATTTCCTTCACCATCAAAAACTTGAATACCTTCGCAGGTTAATTCAACAAAGTCACCCTCTTCCAGAAACATGAATCGGTCAGTTACTTGCAACAGAGCCAGTTGATCTGATGCGATAAAATTTTCGCCGATACCAACACCGACCACCAAAGGACTACCACTGCGTGCAGCAACCAATCTATCCGGTTGTTGCGTATCGATAACACCTAAAGCAAACGCACCCTCTAACCTTTTAACCGCCTGTTGCACGGCCTCTAGAAGGGAAGCGCCGCTTTCACAGTACTGGTGAATTAAGTGAGCGACCACTTCGGTATCCGTTTCTGAAGTAAACTGATAACCTGCACCACTCAATTCTTGGCGTAACTGCTCATGGTTCTCAATAATACCGTTATGCACCAGCGCAATACGCTCGCTCGAAACATGCGGATGCGCATTCGGCTCACTCGGCACGCCGTGGGTCGCCCAGCGAGTATGAGCAACCCCTAATACGCCAGCTAGTTTCTCCGCTGCAATTGCAGCGGCTAATTCCTGTACTTTTCCTTTCCTACGTACACGTTCAAAATGCGAGTTACCCGCCGCAACAACTGCCATACCCGCAGAATCATAGCCACGATATTCGAGCCTTTTTAATCCTTCAAGCAAAATACCTGTCACATCGCGCATCGAGATCGCGCCTACAATTCCACACATAATCTAATCATCCTGAGTTTAACGGGCTACTTTTTCTTGGTTGGTCGTCGCCAACCTTCGATTACTCGGGTTATGGCTCTAGCAACGACCAGTGTGTTGGGTTCAACATCCCTGGATAACGTTGAGCCCGCACCAATGGTTGCGTTTTCACCAATTTTTATCGGTGCCACCAGAGCGGTGTTTGAACCAACAAATACGCCATTACCAATTTCTGTTTTAAACTTGTTAGCACCGTCATAGTTACAGGTAATAGTGCCAGCACCAATGTTAACCTCTTTACCAAGTTCAGCGTCACCGACGTAACTCAGATGGCTCACCTTGCTACCGACACCGATAAAAGCATTCTTGGTCTCAACAAAATTACCAATTTTTGCGCCTTGGGCTAAGCGGGTTCCGGGGCGTAGGCGGGCAAAGGGCCCAATCTGACAACCAGATCCTATTTCGGCGTTTTCAATCACAGAATTAGCAAAAATATTTACTCCGGCACCAATCACCGCATTTTTAATCACGACATTAGGCCCAATACGGCTACCTTCACCAATACTAACACTACCTTCCAGCAACACATTGGCATCGATGAATATATCCGGTCCAACCGACACCTCTCCGCGAATATCGAGGCGCGCAGGATCGGCTAGCGTAACTCCCTGTGCCATTAATTGGTTTGCCAGTTGTTTTTGATACCAACGCTCCAGGTCGGCTAACTGCTGACGGCTGTTGATGCCCTGGACTTCCTGTTCCGTTTGCGCTGTCACAGCGTTTATCTGCATATCTTCTGCAACAGCCATCGCGATAGTATCGGTTAAATAATACTCCGCCTGTGCGTTATTGGTGGAAAGTCGCGGCAACCACTTTTTTAGTTTGCGACTTGATACAGCTAGGATGCCCGTATTGCCTTCGTTAATTCGTCGCTGCTCAGCGGTGGCGTCCTTTTCTTCAATAATCGCCTTAACTTGACCTGCCGCATCTCTAATTATTCGACCATAGCCGCTGGGATCAGCCAGTTTGACTGTTAATAACGCCATACTGCGTGCGTCGACTTTTTGTAATAAATCAGTGAGTGTTTGTGCCGAAGTAAGGGGTACGTCGCCATAGAGCACCAAGACTGTACTGTCTTCACCAATAGATGTCATAGCCTGAGCCACAGCATGCCCTGTCCCTAGTTGCTGCTCTTGTATCACCCAATTCAGGTTGTTGGTGGCAGTGCTGTCTTTAACTAGTTCCGCGCCATGACCAACGACAACATGTATCGCCGCTGCGCCCAATTCCTGAGCATTGCAAATCACATGCGACAACAGGGATTTGCCCGCTAAGTGGTGCAATACCTTTGGCAATTTTGACTTCATACGGGTGCCTTGGCCCGCTGCAAGAATCACCACCTCTAAATTCATTTTTTATTAATACTCCCTGTTTATAACCTAATTGAGCTGATTTGAAGTAAATACATTGGGAAACAAACGCCTTTGATACATTATTGTTCAATTCGTCTAAAAATCCATAAAAAAAGGCAGCTTCGGCTGCCTTTCTTAGCTTGCTGAAATGCTCGCTTGCAGATTATTTGCCCATCTTCTTACGAATACGAGAAAGTGTGCGTAACTGCGCTGCCGCTTCCGCTAGTTGTGAGGCCGCATAAGCATGATCAATATCGGCACTTTGATCTGTCATCATTTGCTCGGCCTGCTTTTTTGCTTCCAATGCAGATGCTTCATTCATATCATGCGCACGCAACGCGGTGTCCGCCAGAATGGTAACCAACGAGGGCTGCACTTCCAGATAGCCTCCAGAGGCGTAGAAAATTTCTTCTTCGCCATTGGCAAGGATCAATCGTACCGGCCCAGGCTTAAGCTGGGTCAACAGCGGAGCATGCCCTGGAGCTATACCTAAATCGCCGAGTGCTCCGGCTGCTATCACCATTTCCACCAAGCCAGAGAAGATTTTTTCTTCTGCGCTAACGATGTCGCAATGGACTGTCATTGCCATACCTTTTAAACCTTTTCAAACTGAGAATGCCTTCCAAATCAATCGGTTGGCTTTAGCCTTTCATTTTTGCTGCTTTCTCGATAACTTCTTCGATACCACCCGCCATATAAAAAGCCTGTTCCGGCAGGTGATCATACTCACCTTCCAAAATGGCTTTAAAGCCGCGAATAGTCTCTTTCAGTGACACGTACTTGCCTGGTGAGCCGGTAAATACTTCCGCCACATGGAAGGGTTGTGACAAGAAGCGCTCGATTTTACGCGCCCGTGCTACAGACATCTTATCTTCTTCAGATAATTCATCCATACCCAGGATCGCAATAATATCTTTCAGCTCTTTATAACGCTGTAACACTGATTGCACACCCCGCGCCACGTCATAATGCTCTTGACCAATAATTAACGGGTCGAGTTGGCGCGATGTAGAATCCAATGGATCCACCGCGGGATAAATACCTTTAGAGGCGATGTCACGCGACAACACAACAGTAGAGTCAAGGTGCGCGAAAGTAGTAGCCGGAGAGGGGTCAGTCAAATCATCCGCCGGTACATAGACCGCCTGAATAGAGGTGATAGAGCCAGTTTTAGTGGAAGTAATACGCTCCTGCAATACACCCATCTCTTCCGCTAGCGTTGGCTGATAACCTACCGCCGAAGGCATACGGCCTAGCAACGCTGATACTTCCGTCCCAGCCAAGGTGTAACGATAGATATTGTCGATAAAAAGTAATACATCTCGACCTTCGTCACGGAATTTTTCCGCCATCGTTAAACCCGTTAGCGCTACACGTAAACGGTTACCAGGCGGTTCATTCATCTGACCATAAACCATTGCCACTTTTGATTTAGTGAAGTCTTTGACGTCAACAACCTTTGATTCCTGCATTTCATGATAGAAGTCGTTGCCTTCACGAGTACGCTCTCCAACACCGGCAAATACCGACAAACCGGAGTGCTCAGTTGCAATATTGTTAATCAGCTCCATCATGTTGACGGTCTTACCCACACCCGCACCGCCAAACAATCCGACTTTACCACCCTTAGCGAACGGGCAAACCAGGTCGATTACTTTAATACCGGTTTCCAATAATTCTTCCGAAGCGGCTAGCTCCTCATAGGTCGGTGCATTGCGGTGAATGGGCATGCGCTCTTTTTCACCAATCGGACCACATTCATCAATCGGCTCGCCCAAAACGTCCATAATACGCCCTAAGGTTTCGATACCCACCGGCACTGAAACAGGGGCGTTGGTGCTCTCCACTGACAAACCACGGCTAATACCTTCCGAAGAACCCATCGCAATCGTTCTGACAATTCCGTCGCCTAACTGCTGCTGCACCTCAAGGGTTAAACCTTTTTCTGTCACCTTCAAAGCGTCGTAAACCTTGGGCAGTGCGTCACGTGGGAATTCCACGTCAATAACCGCGCCAATGATCTGTACAATACGTCCGCTACTCATTTCGGATTCCTCTTGTCTTATTGGGGTCAGCATTTAATCCACCCCGGTAAAATAAAAATTCTTAATTATGCCAAACGCAGTCCAGCCACCGCTTGCTACACCGCAGCGGCACCACTCACAATTTCTGACAACTCCTGGGTAATGGATGCTTGTCGCGCTTTGTTATAAATTAGCTGTAAATTATCGATCAAGTCACCCGCATTATCGGTGGCACTCTTCATCGCAATCATTCGCGCTGCTTGCTCACAGGCATTATTTTCAACCAAGCCCTGATAAACCTGTGATTCGATATAACGCGTTAACAGGCCTTCGAGCAACTCGGCATCATCCGGCTCATAAATATAATCCCAATGATGCGCTAACCCTTCATCTTCATCCGCTTTTAATGGCAATAACTGCTCAACGCGCGGCTCTTGCGTCATGGTATTAACAAAGCGGTTGTAAACCAACAGAAGTTTGTCGATACGGCCTTGCTCAAAGGCATCCAGCATGACCTTAATCGCACCGATCAAATCAGCTGCGGAAAACTCATCACCTAAATGCGTTTTTGCGGCAACGACATTACCACCCACGCTTTTGAAAAAACTGACTGATTTGGCGCCGATTAAACACAGATCAACCTCTACCGCTTTATCGTTCCACTCTTTCATGGAGCGCAGCGCTGCTTTAAACAGGTTGATATTCAAACCACCGCAGAGACCGCGATCAGTCGATATCACCACATAACCGACCCGCTTAACTTCACGCTCTTCCATATACTGATGGCGAAACTCTGACGTCGCTTTCGCTAAGTGACTGACCACGCTGCGGATACGGTCGGCATAAGGTCGACCAAGGCCCATCCGTTCCTGAGCTTTTCGCATTTTACTCGCGGCGACCAACTCCATCGCGCTGGTAATTTTTTGCGTACCTTTAATACTCGCAATCTGCGTGCGGATTTCTTTTCCGGCTGCCATGAGTTATCTCAGTATCCCAGTATTAGTAGTTAACAAAATAGTTGGCTTAATTCTCTGCTTACCAGGTTTGTGTCGACTTAAACTTATCGAGGCACTCTTTAAACTTGGCTTCGATTTGGTCATTCCAATCACCGCTAGCAACAATTTCGCTTAACAGCTCACCGTACTGGCCTTGAGCATAGGAAAGCAAAGCGCTTTCGAAATCACCAATCTTGGCAACTTCGATATCTTTCAAATAGCCTTCGTTGGATGCATAAATCAACAGACCCATCTCGGCAATAGTTAGCGGAGAGTATTGTTTCTGTTTCATCAGCTCAGTAACACGCTCACCATGATCGAGCTGTGCCTTAGTCGCTTCATCCAAATCAGAAGCAAACTGAGAGAACGCCGCCAATTCACGATACTGCGCCAAGGAGGTACGAATACCGCCTGACAGTTTTTTCATGATCTTGGTTTGCGCCGCCCCACCTACACGAGATACCGAAATACCGGCGTTCATCGCTGGGCGTACGCCCGCGTTAAACATATCGGACTCGAGGAATATCTGGCCATCAGTAATAGAAATAACGTTGGTAGGTACGAAAGCTGATACGTCACCTGCTTGCGTTTCAATAACGGGTAATGCGGTTAAAGAACCTGTTTTTCCTTTTACTTCACCATTGGTGAATTTTTCAACATATTCTTCATTAACCCGTGCTGCTCTTTCCAATAGACGTGAGTGCAAATAGAACACGTCACCAGGATAAGCTTCTCGTCCCGGCGGACGACGCAACAATAATGAAATCTGACGATAAGCCCAGGCTTGTTTGGTTAAATCATCATAAATGATCAGTGCATCTTGACCACGATCCCGATAGTACTCGCCCATCGAACAACCGGCAAAGGGCGCTAAGAACTGCATGGACGCAGGATCAGAAGCATTCGCCGCAACCACAATGGTGTGTTCCATCGCACCGTGCTCTTCCAGTTTGCGTACAACCGCGGCGACCGAAGACGCTTTCTGTCCGATTGCCACGTAAACACACTTAATACCGGTGCCTTTTTGGTTAATGATGGCATCAACCGCGACAGCTGACTTACCGATCTGACGGTCGCCAATAATCAATTCACGCTGGCCACGGCCAATTGGCACCATGGAATCAATAACTTTGAGGCCAGTCTGTACCGGTTGGTCAACCGATTTACGCGCAATTACACCTGGTGCTACTTTTTCTAAGGGGTCGCTGAGCGCTGCGTTAACTGGACCACGACCATCAATTGGTGCTCCCAGAGCATTAACAACGCGGCCTTCCAGTTCTGGGCCCACCGGAACTTCCAAAATACGACCGGTGCAACGGCAGGTCTGGCCTTCCGATAAGCTTTTATAGTCACCCAAAACAATCGCACCTACGGAGTCGCGCTCTAGGTTAAGCGCCATACCGTAAATACCGCCTGGGAATTCAATCATTTCCCCGTACATTACGTCTTGCAGACCGTGGATACGGATTACACCATCAGATACATTGACAATGGTGCCTTCATTGCGAGCTTCGGATGAGATATCAACCTTGGTGATACGCTGTTTGATTATCTCACTGATCTCTGCAGCATTCAGTTGTTGCATGGTATGCCTCTTAACCTGTTTTAATTCTTTCTGAACTTAGGTGTTCACCGCTTCTGCCAAACGTGTCAACTTGCCGCGCACTGAATCATCAATGACTAAATCTCCGGCCCGAATAATGACACCGCCAATTAGGCTTGGATCAACCTGTGTTTTTAAACTGATGTCTTTTTGCCACTTGCCCTTTAACTTTTCGGTTAGCATTGCTTGCTGATCCGACGACAGTTCAAACGCACTAATCACATCGACATCAACTGCCTGCTCTTGTTTGGCTTTGAGCGCTTCAAACGCGACGGTAACTGCTGGCAAGACCGCTAAACGTTTGTGCTCAGCCAAAACCCGAATAAAGTTCTGCTCTTCGTTACCCAAATCAGCACCGCAGATATCAGTAAAAAAAGCTGCTTTCTCTTCATTGCCAAGCGCGGGGCTGGCGAGCACTCTTTTCATTTCCGCATCCGCAGACACCAAGGCCGCTGATGCCAGAAATTCTGACCACTTGGAGAGTTCTCCTACGGCTAAAGCATGCTCAAAAGCTGCTTTAGCATAGGGACGAGCAATGGTGCTAACTTCTGCCATGTCTTGACCTATAGTTCCGCTGCTAACTTATCGAGTAGCGCTGAGTGCGCCTGTGCATCAACGCTAGCACCCAATACCTTTTCGGCGCCAGCAACGGCAATAGCCGCCACCTTGGCGCGCAACTCTTCACGCGCACGATTGAATTCTTGTTCAATCTCCGCCTGAGCTGCTTTCAGCAAGCGATCACCTTCTTCGCGCGCCTGGCCTTTTGCTTCATCGATCAATTGACTGGAGCGTTTGTGCGCCTGATCAATAATCTCTGCTGCCTGTTGCTTGGCTTCTTTAAGCTGGGCAACAGCCTTCTCCTGCGCTAATTCCAGATCCTGCTCGGCACGATCGGCAGCGCTCAAACCATCTGCAATTTTCTTTGTTCGTTCAGCCAACACATTAATGAGTGGTGGCCAAATGAACTTCATGCAGAACCAAACGAAGACAACAAAGGTCAACATTTGGCCTATGATAGTTGCATTAATATTCACACAGCACCTCGCTTATCGCTTGGGTTTAACATAAAAGACCGAGCTTTAAACGACCGCAAACAGAATGTAAAGCGCAATACCAACACCGATCATAGGTACCGCGTCAACCAGGCCCATTACGATGAACAACTGAGTACGCAGCATTGGGATCATTTCAGGCTGACGCGCTGCACCTTCCAAAAATTTACCGCCCAATACACCAATACCTACAGAAGCACCCAGGGCAGCTAGTCCCATCAGAATGCCGCCAGCCAAGTACAAAATTGCAGTTGCGAGTTCCATTTTTACTCCCGTTTCTTTCTAACAGTTAATTGAAAATTTTAATATGAATAAACTAGTGTGACGATTCATGCGCCATGCTGAGGTAAACAATGGTCAGCACCATAAATATGAAGGCTTGTAACAGGATAATCAAAATATGGAATACTGCCCAAGCCCATTGTAAAACACCACCAAACGCGCCCAGCACCCAACCACCGCTATACATTAGTGCGATCAAGATAAAAATCATCTCGCCAGCATAGAGGTTGCCAAAAAGTCGTAACCCGAGGGATACTGGTTTAGAAATCAGGTTAACGCCTTCCAAAAAGAGGTTGAAGGGTAGCATCCACTTACCAAAGGGATGCAGGGTTAGTTCACCCAGGAAACCGCCCAATCCTTTTATCTTTACGCTATAAAATAGAATGAGCAGGAACACACCGAGTGCCATACCAAGAGTTGCATTAGGATCAGTGGTTGGCACTACTTTAAGAAAGTGTATACCCGCTAACTGCGCGGTATGCGGGATTAGATCTACAGGCACCAAATCCATCAGGTTCATTAGAAATATCCAAACAAAAATGGTGAGCGCCAGCGGTGCAATGAGAGTGTTGCGGCTGTGAAAAATATCTTTAACGCTGCCGTCAATAAACTCTACCACCCACTCGACAAAGTTTTGTAACCCTGTTGGTGCGTCAGTGGTAACATTGCGTGCCGTACGCCAAAAGATAAATGAAAAAACGATACCTAATAATAAAGAAAAACCCAATGTATCTACGTTAAAAGCCCAAAACCCCATAGCGCCCGCTTCCTGCGCTGAATGCGCAAAACCCCAGGTACCATCAGGGTGTTGGCCAAACGTAAGGTTGGTAAGGTGGTGGGTAATATACCCTTTGGTTGTTAATGCTTCAGTAGCCATTTCGTCTTGTTCTGTTCCGTTAACGCGCTGACATTTTTAAACAGGTGTGTTGACACCTGTGCTAAAACCGGCCTCAGGTTTTAACGCCTAAATAATAACGGCGCCATCCAGAAAACCGATTGTGAAACCATAAAAGCGGCAAAGAAAAATAAAAAATTCAACTCATCAAAGAGCATTATCACGGTGACCATTAACATCACTACCGATATGACTTTGCTTAACTCAGCCCCATAAGCTGTTTGAAGAATTATATGTGCGTTACGCTGCACTGGTTTGCGATAAAAATATAACCAGATATACAGGCTGTTACTGATACAACTTACTAAGCCACCCAGTAAAATTGATATGGCTATACTAACGCTACTGAAGCCTACTCCTAACGCGGCAAACACCAGAGTTACACAGACTTGCGCGAGTGCAATTCGATAAACCGGCGGATTAACTTGTTGCGCAGATCGGTTGATCCTGGCTTACCCCAAATTTAAAGCCATCAAACAAACACCTAAGCGACTGATTGGTGCACATATTCTGCCTTCCAACAGGGCGCGTAGTATATGAGCAAATGCACTACCGATCAAGCCCTATTGCGCTAGCGGTCAAGCTTTGTATTATCTAGAGTTTGCTGGGTTGTTTTATCTTATATATTCAGAAAAAAAACTGGGGGGTTTCTTCTTTCCCCTTGCTCGCTATAGCCTGTACGGCGATCAAAGGGTAACCTACTATCGGGAGGACGGCTTAATAAATTAGTAGCGGCCCCCTACATTTTGCAGGCTTATAAAGGTTATAAGTCAGCGTTATTTGATATGACTTAAAATGCCCTCTAGTTCTTCTGAAGAATTATAGTTAATCACCATTTTTCCTTTCCCTTTCGCGCCATGTTGAATCGCCACCCTAGAACCAAGTTGATCACTCAAACGCTGTTCTAGCTGTTTTATATCTGGATCGATATAAAGTATCTTTTTCTCTACTGTTTGCTCGGTTAAAAGCCGCTTCACCAAAGTCTCCGTTTGGCGTACTGATAATTGCTTGTTGACTACCATTTGTCCAGCCTTCGACTGCACGCCGCCAGTCAATGCCAGCAGTGCACGCGCATGCCCCATATCCAGTTGTCGATGCGTCAGCATGCTTTTTATGTCTTCATTAAGGCCATTTAAACGAATAAGATTTGCTACCGCAGCGCGGGATTTGCCCACCGCCTCTGCAACCTGCTGCTGGGTAAGTTGAAATTCATCCTGTAACCGTTGTAATGCGACCGCTTCTTCCATGGCGTTCAGATTTTCACGCTGAATATTTTCGATCAACGCCATTGCAGTCGCCGTTTCATCACTGACATCGCGTATGATCGCTGGAATTTCATCCAGTCCAGCCAACTGCGATGCTCGCCAACGGCGTTCACCGGCAATGATTTCATAGCGTCCCGCGTTGAGTGGGCGCACAATGATGGGTTGCATCACCCCTTGGGCTTTAATGGAGTCTGCCAATTCCTGCAGTGCTTCCGGCTCAATCTCGCGGCGCGGTTGGTATTTGCCGCGCTGAATCAAATCTACCGGCAACCGCGAAAGTTGCTCTTTTGATACATCAGGAGCATTCGATGTTGGTTCGGACAAGTTACCTAGCAAGGCGTCCAAACCTCTTCCTAAACCTCTTTTTTGTGCGGCCATCAGATTTTTTGCTCCATCTTGCTTACGCTCATTATTTAATTACCCACAACCTGCTTTGCCCGTGACCTTCTCAAGACTTCTCCGGCAAACGCCAAATAAGCCAACGCACCTCTTGATTTACGATCATAAATCAAGGCCGGAGCACCATAGCTCGGCGCCTCCGCCAAACGCACATTACGCGGGATAACGGTGCTATATACCTTGTCACCAAAATGTTGAATTAATTGACGCGATACGTCTTTGCTCAGGCTATTACGGGGATCGTACATGGTTCGTAATAAACCTTCTATTTTGAGTTGCGGGTTGATATTTTGCGCGATGCCGTTAATAGTCTTCACTAAGGCAGACAAGCCCTCCAGCGCATAATATTCGCATTGCATAGGAATGATCACACTCTGCGCCGCTACCAACGCATTAACCGTCAACATGCTTAAAGAAGGGGGGCAATCGATAATAATATAATCGTATTGGTCCTGCACCGAGACTAAGGCGTTTTGTAACCTTTTTTCTTTATTGTTTATGCTTAATAGCTCCACCTCAGCGGCGGTGAGATCGCTGTTAGCCGGCAGCAAATCAAAACCCGCTGTGTCGGAACGAACAATAGCGGCTCGAGTATCACAACGCCCTGTTAGGACATCATACACCGAAACCTGCAAATCATTCTTATTTACCCCACAGCCCATGGTGGCGTTACCCTGCGGATCCAAATCTATCATCAGTATCTTGCGTTTAATCGCATGTAAGGAAGCTGAGAGATTCACCGCCGTGGTTGTTTTGCCAACACCACCTTTTTGATTGGTTACCGCGATAATTTTTCCCAATGACTCCCCCAAACTAACCCGTCCGCACGCTTAAAAATCTGTGCCTAAAATAACCAAATGGCGCTGTTCGTCCAAAAATGGCACCTTTAACTGTTCCAGCGCAACAAGCTTGGTTTGAGCTGGTAATACTTTTAATTCTTCGTTCGGAAGCAAACCTTTCATCGCGTAAAACTGCCCTTGCGGTTTCAATAGGTGACGAGCGCCGTTAACAAAGTCGGTAATATTTGAAAAGGCTCGAGAAATAATCACATCATACTTTTGTTCTGTCTGAAAGTGCTCTAACCGCTGGTTCACCACTGCACAATTATGCAAACTCAGCTCTATAATAGTTTGCTTCATGAACCGCGTCTTTTTGCCATTACTATCCAGCAAAGTAAAGTTTTTCTCAGGAAATAAAATACTTAATGGTACACCAGGTAACCCAGCCCCTGAACCCACATCCAAAATACTGCATTGTTCAGGTGAAAGATACTGCCCAACCACCAGACTATCCATAAGGTGGTGACTCAACATTAGTTGCGGCTTGGTTATTGCGGTTAGGTTATAAACCCGATTCCATTTTTCCAGCAAGCCAATATAGTTGCTAAATTTTTTTTGCTGCGAGTCCACCAACTTTAGCCCAAGCTCCAAGGAGCCCTGCCGGATTCCGTCGGCTAAAGAATCTGTCACAACCACCTAAGCACTTTTACTGGTTGCTGCAGCACGCTTTTTTAGGTGTATCAGCAATAAAGAGATTGCCGCGGCGGTAACTCCCGGAATTCTACTTGCCGCTGCCAAGGTTTGTGGCTGCGCCGCTGCTAACTTTTGCTTCACTTCGTTGGATAACCCGGAAATACTATGGTAATCCAGACTTTTAGGTAACGCTGTGTTTTCCTGTCGTTTTAACCTTTCAATATCGCCCTGCTGGCGTTCAATATAACCTTGATATTTAGCCTGTATTTGAATTTGCTCTTCCGCTTCTTCGTCGTCTATGCCTTCGCCTTTAAGATTTTTAATATCCTGATAATTTAATTCGGGGCGACGTAACAGTTCCAACAAACTATGCTCACGACTAATTGGTTTCTCTAATTTTGGTTCAATTTCACTGCTTTCTGCGGTGGCTGGATGAATCCAGGTTGCCTTAAGACGAGCTTGCTCTCTTGCTATCAAGTCCTGTTTACAATTAAACCGCTGCCACCGTTTATCATCGATCAAACCCAATTTATAGGCTTGTTCGGTGAGACGAAGATCCGCATTATCTTCTCTGAGCAGCAGCCGATATTCGGCGCGACTGGTAAACATACGATAAGGCTCACTGGTTCCAAAGGTAATGAGATCATCGACCATCACACCCAAATAAGCAGCCTCGCGACCGGGATACCAGGCTTCTTTTTCGAGCGCTTCCAGACCAGCGTTAAGGCCAGCTAATAGTCCTTGTGCCGCAGCTTCTTCGTAACCAGTAGTGCCATTGATCTGACCGGCAAAATACAGCCCATCCAGGTGTTTTACCCGCAAGCTATGGGTTAAGTCCTGAGGGTTAAAAAAGTCATATTCAATCGCATATCCAGGGCGCGTAATGTGTGCATTCTCAAAGCCTTTAATCGAACGTACCAAATTAAATTGGACATCGAATGGTAAGCTGGTGGAAATCCCATTCGGGTAGAGCTCATGGGTATTAAGCCCCTCCGGTTCCACAAAAATTTGATGCGATTCTTTATCGGCAAAACGATGTATTTTGTCTTCAATTGAGGGGCAATAGCGTGGCCCAATACCTTCAATCACGCCTGTGTACATAGGCGAGCGATCTAACCCTTGACGTATAAATTCGTGGGTTTGTTCATTGGTGTGGGTGATATAGCAACTGATTTGGCGCGGGTGCATTTCACGAGAGCCAAGAAATGACATGACCGGCAGTGGCGTATCTCCTGGCTGCTCCTGCATCACTGAAAAATCCACCGAGCGCGCGTCTATTCGCGGCGGCGTTCCGGTTTTAAGACGATCCACGCGTAACGGCAATTCACGCAGACGTTGCGCCAAAGCAATAGCAGGAGGGTCACCGGCACGACCACCACTGTGATTTTGCAAGCCAACATGGACGACACCACCGAGGAAAGTTCCAGCTGCTAATACCGTTGTTTTTGCGCGAAAATGCAAACCCATTTGGGTGATAACGCCAAGGACTTTGTTGCCCTCAACAATCAAATCATCAACCGCCTGTTGAAAGATATCGAGATTGTTTTGATTCTCCAAAATATTGCGGATGGCGGCTTTGTAGAGAATACGATCGGCCTGAGCTCGTGTTGCTCTAACGGCAGGCCCTTTGCGTGAATTAAGAATTCTGAATTGGATACCGGCTTGATCAGTGGCAAGTGCCATTGCCCCACCCATCGCATCAATTTCTTTGACTAAATGGCTTTTACCAATGCCGCCAATAGCGGGGTTACAAGACATTTGTCCCAGTGTTTCGATGTTATGGGTTAATAATAATGTTCGCGCACCGATACGTGCAGCCGCCAAAGCCGCCTCTGTGCCGGCGTGCCCGCCACCAATCACAATAACATCGTATCGTTTTGCGTAATCCACTCGGGTACTCAATAAATAGCAAAAGGGACACTAGTATAATGATTCAACGTTAAAAGAAAAGCGTCAAAGGGGAATATTGACAAGCCTAGTTAGGGTTACTAACCCACTAATAATATTATTAATTTATTATTTAAAAGATACTTATTGTTATTACTATTAGGGTAACGATAATCTGTGGGTAAGTAGGTTTTCCACACAGAAATAAACAACTTATGATTTTATAACTCTGTGGTGATTATAGGTTTTAATTGCGTATAGTTTCTACTGAAGCTGTTTATAACTCAGCAGGTTATACACAGGTGGGTATTACGCACAGGTTATCAAGGATAAGTAGAGGGTCAGGTTAACAGGTTATCAACAGTGCTAAATCGAGATATTTTTTATTTGCCGATGCAAAAACTGGAAAAAATTTCTCCGAGTAAATCATCATTCGTGAAAGCACCGGTAATTTCTGATAGCGCTTGTTGAGCTTGTTTTAAGTCCTCAGCTAACAGTTCACCCGCATTATACAGTTTTAATTGGGTGCGCCCGTTGCTGAGGTTAATGAGCGCCTGTTCGAGGGCATTTATATGCCTGCGGCGCGCACTAAAACTACCTTCACCAGCGCCACTGAAGCCCATGCACTGCTTGAGGTGTTGTTTGAGTATATTAAGACCTGCGCCCTGCTTGGCAGATACTCGTATCACCGGGCAGGGGGAGGCGTCGTCCTGGTGAATATAGCCTGGTGCGAGGTCGGATTTATCAATTTTGTTTTGTACTACTGTAATTTTATTAAGGTGATCCAAACGGTCGACAAATTCTGGCCATATCTCATGTGGGTGTGTTGCTGTTATGGTCGTGCTGTCGACCACTAAAAGAATTCTATCGGCCTGTTGAATTTCGAGTATTGCACGGCGAATTCCTTCCTGTTCAATAGGGTCCTTACTGTCACGCAGCCCTGCGGTATCAATGATATGTAGGGGCATGCCGTCAATATGAATATGTTCACGCAATAAATCCCTGGTAGTACCGGGAATGTCGGTCACAATTGCGCTGTCGCGGCCTGAGAGTTGGTTTAATAAGCTAGATTTACCAGCATTGGGTAAGCCTGCTACGACGACAGTCATACCTTCTCTCAAGGTTGCTCCTTGGCTGGCTTCGGCTAATACTTTTTGTACCTGTTTGATAATTTCGTCCAGCTCAGACGCGACTTTACCGTCGGACATAAAATCAATTTCTTCATCGGGAAAATCAATCGCAGCTTCAACGTAAGCACGCAATCGGATGAGTGCGTCAATAAGTTGATTTATCCGTTGCGAAAACTCTCCCTGTAGGGTTCGCAGCGCGCTGCGGGCAGCCTGTTCAGAGCTGCTGTCTATCAGGTCAGCAATAGCTTCAGCTTGAGTTAAATCCATTTTATCGTTAATGAAAGCGCGCTCCGAAAATTCACCTGGCCTGGCCATGCGTGCGCCATAGGACAAAATGGTTTTTATGAGCAAATCAATAATGAGCTGGCCACCATGCCCCTGTAGTTCTAAAACATCTTCGCCGGTAAAAGAATTAGGCGCAGGAAAATAAATCGCTAACCCTTGGTCGATGATATTTTCTAAAGGCTTAATAAGAGAGCCATAAAAAGGCCCATAGTGCGCATAGCGGGGAGTTAAGTTTTGTTGGGTGATCTGTTTACTGATGACTTTGGTAAGGGGGCCTGATAGGCGAACAATACCGACACTACCACGCCCAATAGGTGTAGCCTGGGCGACTATCGTGTCGGTATCTGCTGTTATAACGCTATTATCGTCCTTTATCTTACCCATAGTACAATTTTCAGCTAAGGCTGAAAGTTATTCCACGATTGCTTGGTTAGTTCTTACCTTTCACACCAGCCAGCTTTTCGATTTGTTTGGTGATCACCCATTGCTGTGCTATTGATAATAGGTTGTTAACCACCCAGTACAAAACCAGGCCAGCGGGGAACCAAAGGAAGAAAAAGGTAAACATGATCGGCATCATCTTCATTACTTTGGCTTGCATCGGATCGGGTGGTTCAGGGTTTAAAGTCTGTTGGAACCACATCGTGGCACCCATAATAATAGGCAGAATAAAATAAGGGTCCTTGACCGACAAGTCATTTAACCAGAGCATGAAGGGTGCTTGGCGTAACTCAACACTTTCCAAGAGTACCCAATAGAGCGCAATAAACACGGGCATTTGCACTAATATTGGCAAACAGCCACCTAAAGGATTAATTTTCTCTTTCTTATACAGCTCCATCATTGCTGTAGACATTTTTTGACGGTCATCGCCAAAGCGCTCTTTCAATCGCTGTAGTTCTGGACCGACGCGGCGCATATTGGCCATTGATTTGTAACTGGTTGCTGAGAGCTTAAAGAAAGCGAGTTTAACGCTCAGTGTTGTGAAGATAATAGCCCAACCCCAGTTTCCGAGGAAACCGTGTAAGGTTGACAATAACCAAAATAGAGGTTGCGCAATAAACCACAACCAGCCGTAGTCTACGGTCAGTTCTAAAGAGGGTGATATATTGCCTAATCGATCCTGAATTTTTGGGCCGACATAGAGTTGGGCGCCAGTTGTACCGGTTTGACCTGCAGGGACAACTAACGCGGGGCTGATCAGGCCGGCAATATTTTCTCCCTGACTATTTTTTCGGGTCTGATAAGTGTGTAGCTGATCTTTATTTGGTACCCAAGCACTGACAAAGTAATGCTGTAATATGGCAATCCAGCCGCCGGTATTTTTTAACTTCAGCGGTTTTTCGGCAAAATCTTCAAAATCCAGCTTTTGATAGCGCTCTTCTGTCGAAGTGGTGGCCGCGCCAACAAAAGATTTCATGCCCATACTGGTGGTTTGGCTGGGATCAGGGCTGTTATCTCGTTTAAACTGGGCAAAAAAATTGGCCTGCCAGCTGGTTTCGGATTGATTATCAATCAAATATTCGAGGTTAATCAGGTACTCACCGCGAGTTAGCCGATAACGTTTGGTTACAGTAACGTTATTTACATCGGTTAATACCAGGTCGACAGTTAATTCGTTGGCGCCCTCAGCTAATTTATATTCGGTTTGTTGCGCTTGATAAACCGGACGGCTGGAGCCACTGGAATCCAAACCGTTGGTTCCGATTAAACCACTTTGTGCCACATAGGTACGTTCTGCGCTGTGTTCTAACAATACAAATGGGTCATTCTTGCGATTTATTATTCTAGGGTAGGCGTTTAAAGCCGCATAGATGATGTCTCCACCAACTGGATTAATATGTAGCGTAAGCACATCAGTAACGACGGTAATGGGGTTTGCGGGTGACAGGGCAGCGGGAGATGCTTTTTCGATAATCGAAGGTACATCTTTTGTGGCCAGATCGGCGCTAGGCAGGTCGGTGTTTCTGGTCGGCAGATCTTGGTCGGGTAAAGCTGAGGGCTGTTCCCGCAACGCTGGAGTGGTTATTTGTGAGTGCGGCGCAGAAATGGGCTGCCCATAGTCCTCATTCCAGGCGAGAACTAATAAATAACTGACTATAGCAAGAGAGGCGATAAGAACTAAACGTTGAGCGTCCATTAGGCATCCGTAGTTGTAGAGCGATGTTGGAAAGAAGGTTTAGGGTTGATATCTGGAACCTGATCGATTCCACCCGAGTGCCAGGGATGACATTTACTGAGGCGCTGTAGGGATAACCAACCGCCACGAAATAAACCAAATCTTGAAATTGCAGTTTCCGCATAACAGGAACAAGAAGGGTAAAAGCGGCAGTTATTGCCAAGCAATGGGCTGATAAGGTATCGGTAGCCTTTTAATAAGCTAATAATGAGTCTACGCATGGGACGCTGCTGCCTTAATCGCGTTCTCTTGACGCACCAATTTGTGCCATTGGCGTTCAAATTCCAGCCTGATTTCTTGGTTACTCAATTTTTCCAGTTCCTTGCGCACCAATATGATGACATCGTAACTAAGCGTCTGATTGCTTAGTGTTCGGAACGATTCCCGGATAACACGTTTGATTCGATTTCGCTGCACGGCTAAGCGCACCTGTTTTTTCGCAATTATAAAACCAATGCGTGGACGCCCTAGTGGGTTAGCGGCAGCGAGCAGTAATATCGCACGTGTCGATGCTTTTAAACTTGATTGGTCGAAAACCCGCTGAAACTCGCGGGCTTTTAGTAGCCGTTGCTGCTTGGAAAAACCCAACCCAGCCATGCAAGAATAGAGTGGTGCCAAATAACCGCTGACGATATTATGCGGACAGTCTTTTGCGACCTTTGGCCCGACGTCGATTGAGTACCAAGCGACCATTTTTAGTTGCCATTCTTGCACGGAAACCGTGATCACGTTTTCGCTTTAAATTACTGGGTTGAAAAGTTCTTTTCATGATAATTTCTCACACAACACTTTGATTGGGCTAATACTGGTATTTTGGGAGGGTGGATTCTAGAGAATTCAGCGCTAATCTGCAATTCATTCCTGCATAAAACTAAATTAATTTTCAACAGTTTAGAGAATTTTCAAGATGTTAATTGGTTAAACTGACGATTAAGTCGCTGTCAATATCAGAATTTCCATTCAACAACGGGGCCGGGGGAACCTGTTAACTTTGTTACTGGCGGAAAGAATTACAAGCCCGGAGGCTCACAGTATGGTAATTTCCAGCCGGGTTGTGCAACCGTCTGATTGTGAAAACGCAATTAACGAGGAACACCGCTGCAACAGTCGCTTAAAGTTCTCAAGCTATTGAATATAAAAGTAATATAAATAGCCTAACCTGTGGATAAGTTTTCGATGAAAGGTTAGAATGCTGGCTTCTAGCGCCAGGCCGTTTTTCAACCATTATTATTGGCGAATTATTATAATCCGATTAAAAAGAGAAAGGGATTCGTGGCTAACACTGTCTGGGCTAAATGTATTGACCATTTGCAGAACGAACTGCCAGCGCAGCAATTTAATACTTGGATTCGACCGCTTCAAACTGAGATTAGCAATAACACGCTAAGGTTACTTGCGCCAAACCGATTTGTCATGGATTGGGTTTCTCAACGCTATTTAAAAAGAATCAATGAGCTTGTCGGTGAGCTAGAAAGTTCTGAAAATCTGCAGGTTGAACTAAGCATAGGGACGCGCAAAAGTGGCGTCAATACAGGTACATTCCAACCGGCACCGAATAATGCTGGCAGCAACGATGAGAAAAATTCCGAAACGTTTGATCGCATTGGCCGGAAAACAAAACAGAAAGAAAGCAACCAAGCGAGAAATATTAAACATCACAGCAACTTAAATCGCAGCTTTACCTTTGATACCTTTGTTGAAGGCAAGTCAAATCAATTGGCCAGAGCGGCTGCGATGCAGGTGGCGGAGAACCCCGGAGGCGCATACAACCCTTTGTTTATCTATGGCGGCGTTGGACTTGGTAAGACCCACCTTATGCACGCTGTGGGTAATTATATGGTCAAGCAGAAACCGGATGCCAAAGTGATTTATCTGCATTCGGAACGGTTTGTCGCAGACATGGTGAAGGCGTTACAAATGAATGCTATCAATGAGTTCAAACGTTTTTATCGTACTGTTGACGCGTTGTTAATTGATGATATCCAGTTTTTCGCCGCAAAGGAGCGTTCTCAAGAGGAGTTTTTCCATACCTTTAATGCCCTTTTAGAAAGCGAACAACAGATGATCTTAACTTGTGATCGCTATCCCAAAGAGATTAATGGGCTGGAGGAAAGACTAAAATCACGTTTTGGTTGGGGGCTGACAGTTGCTGTCGAACCGCCGGAACTGGAAACACGGGTCGCCATTTTGTTAAAAAAGGCAGATCAAGCAAAAATACATCTACCGCGAGAAGCAGCTTTTTTTATCGCACAAAAAGTTAGATCAAACGTAAGAGAGTTAGAGGGAGCGCTTAAGAGGGTGATAGCAAGTGCTCACTTCACAGGTAAGGATATAAACACAGAGTTTGTTAAGGAGTCCCTAAAAGACCTGTTAGCCATCCAAGATAAATTGATCAGTATTGATAACATTCAGCGCACGGTAGCTGAGTACTATAAGATCAAAATGGCGGACATGCTTTCTAAGCGTCGGAATCGTTCCGTCGCAAGGCCCAGGCAGGTGGCGATGACTTTAGCTAAAGAGTTGACCAACCATAGTTTGCCGGAGATAGGTGATTCTTTTGGCGGTAGGGATCATACAACCGTCTTGCATGCTTGCCGAAAAATAGCAGAGCTAAGAGAGACAAATAGCGATATTCGAGAAGACTATAAAAACTTACTGCGACTATTAACAACTTAGAAATTTTTTGAGTTCGTTAATGGTGAAGAAAATTCGAGAGTTGAGGACTGAATTATGAAATTTACCATATCCAGAGAAGCGTTATTAAAACCACTGGCCTTGGTTGCCGGCGTGGTTGAACGTCGACAAACATTACCCGTGCTATCAAATATATTAATGGTTGTGGATGGCGATCAGCTTTCTCTTACGGGCACTGATCTGGAGGTGGAATTGGTGGGTCGAGTGGCGTTAAGTGAGCCGGGGGAGGCAGGTGAAATAACTGTACCGGCGCGCAAAATGATGGATATTTGTAAGACTTTGCCGGATGAATCTGTCATTACGATTGAGCAGGATGGCGACAAGCTTAGTATCAGATCAGGTCGTAGTCGCTTTACGCTGTCAACTTTGCCGGCGATGGATTTTCCAAATGTTGAAGAAAAACCACAAAGCCTCGGATTTACAATCCCCCAAGAATTATTGCGGCATTTGATAGAATGTACCAGTGTTGCTATGGCTCAACAGGATGTCCGGTATTACCTGAATGGGATGTTATTCGAAATCCAAAAAGGTGGCCTGAAAGCGGTTGCGACAGACGGCCATCGGCTGGCGCTCTGTAGCGCCACAGCAGATATTTCAACAGCCGACACACATCAGGTCATTGTCCCCCGTAAAGGCATACTGGAGCTTAGTCGATTGTTGTCTGATGGCGAACAATCAGTAGAGATTAGTATGAGCAACAATCATATAAGAGCAATAACTAAAGACTTCACTTTTACCTCAAAGTTAGTGGATGGTAAGTTTCCAGATTACTCTCAGGTTATACCAAAGGATGGTAATAAAACTTTTATTGCCGATAGAGAGGAGTTTAAGCAGGTTCTTGGTCGGGCGGCAATTTTATCTAATGAAAAGTACAGGGGTGTGCGGTTAATGTTGCAAAAAGACCTGTTGCAGGTTTACGCCAACAATCCCGAGCAGGAAGAAGCTGAAGAAGAAATGAGCGTTGATTTTGATGGAGATAGGCTAGAGATAGGGTTTAATGTGGGCTATTTGTTGGACGTATTGTCGGTCACTAATAGCGAGAAGGTGAAAATGACCTTGTCCGATGCAAATAGTAGTGCGCTGATTGGAGAGCAAAAGGATAATCCTGATTCTATTTATGTTGTGATGCCGATGCGGCTTTAGTTGAATAAATTAAAAGTTATAATATGACAAACTTTTCATGTGCGTGCCCAGTCAATTACTTACGCTATTATCTGCTTAGAAAAAAGTAACCCCAGTATTTATGGCTGTTACCAGGTTGGCAATTACTCACTTACGCAATCTTAATAGTTTAGATATTCGGCTCGATAAAGGTGTAAATTTAATTACTGGCCCTAATGGTAGCGGTAAAACAAGTATTTTAGAGAGTATCTATTTATTAGGGCGAGCACGGTCTTTTGTTAGCAATAAACATACTAGCTTAGTACAAAGGGGAGAAAAATTTTGTACGGTTTACGGCGAAATTCAAACTAATAATGATGGGCTCGTCGTGCCGGTTGGGGTGACTAGAGCTATTGATGGCAAGCAGCAGATTAAAATATCAGGTGATCAGGTTTTTTCAAGTGCTGAATTGGCGCAATTACTGCCTCTTCAAGTGATCAATCCTGGCGCCTTTCGCTTGCTGGAAGGTGGTCCGAAAAATAGAAGGCAGTTTGTTGATTGGGGTGTGTTTCACGTGGAACACTCGTTTATGGGCAACTGGAAGAGGCTAAGCCGCTGCCTTCAGCAGAGAAATGGAATTTTGCGGCAAGGCATGTTTGATGACCAGCTGTTGCGGTCATGGGATAAGGAGTTTGTGGAAAGCTCATTGTTGTTGGCTGCTCAGCGGCAGCGTTACATAGAGCGACTTGAGCCAGTGTTTCAAGACATCCTCGCCAGGGTGTCTGAATTAGAAGATATTTCATTCGGGTTTTATCCTGGCTGGGATGAAGGTCTGGGGCTAGAAGCGGTATTGGCGGATTCTTTAGTGCGGGATAAAAAAGAAGGCTTTACTCATTATGGACCACAGCGAGCAGATTTGAAGGTTAAGCATCTAGGGCTTAATGCTTTCGAAACTCTATCTAGAGGGCAGCAAAAACTGGTTGTTAGTTGTTTGAAAATTGCTCAAGGGCATCTTTTTGCAGAATCGAATGGACGGCCATGTGTTTATTTGGTTGATGATTTGGCCGCCGAGTTGGATGTAAGGCATAGGCAGTCACTCAGTATGCTGCTTTCTGAATTAAATTGTCAGTTGATCGTTACCAGTGTTGAAGAAAGTGATTTTGCTCAATGTTGGAGTGAAAAAAGTATTCGTTTGTTCCACGTGGAACAGGGCAAAATAATCGAATAGTCGGAAGTCGGGGATAACCAGTGGCCCTTTGATTGGAGAAATAAATGAGCATAGAAAATACCTACACCTCATCGAATATTAAGGTTTTAAAAGGTCTTGATGCGGTTCGTAAACGCCCTGGAATGTATATCGGAGATACGGATGATGGGACAGGGCTTCACCATATGGTTTTTGAGTTGGTGGATAACTCAATCGACGAGGCGCTAGCGGGGCACTGTACAGAAATAAAGGTGACAATCCACCCTGACGAATCGGTTACTGTGTCTGATAACGGTCGTGGTATTCCTGTTGATATTCACAAAGAGGAAGGTGTTTCCGCTGCTGAGGTGATTATGACTATCCTGCACGCTGGGGGAAAGTTTGATGATAACAGCTACAAAGTGTCAGGGGGACTACATGGTGTTGGTGTGTCGGTCGTTAATGCGCTGTCTAGCGAGTTAACACTAACCATCCGCAAAGAAGGTAAAATTTATGAGCAGAGCTATAAGCATGGTGTACCGCTTGCGCCATTAGCTCAAATTGGAGATACCGAAAGTACGGGGACACAGGTTCATTTTAAAGCTTCACCAGAAACCTTTTCGAACATTGAGTATCACTTTGACCAATTAGCAAAAAGGCTAAGAGAGCTTTCCTTTTTAAACTCTGGTGTAGCAATAGTATTAAAAGATGAGCGTTCGGGAATTAAAGAAGAGTTTAAGTATGAGGGGGGGCTAAAGGCATTTGTCGAATACCTTAATCAAAACAAAAAACCTATCAATAAAATCTTTCATTTCAGCAAAGCACGAGAAGATGGCATAGTGGTTGAAGTTGCGTTGCAGTGGAATGATGGTTTTCAGGAAAATGTTTTTTGTTTTACTAATAATATCCCGCAGCGTGATGGTGGTGCTCACTTAGTCGGCTTTCGTGGATCATTAACTCGTTCCCTAAATTCCTATATAGAGAAGGAAAGTTTGTTAAAGAAAGCTAAAGTTAGCACGTCGGGAGATGATGCAAGGGAAGGGTTGGTTGCAATCATTTCAGTAAAGGTACCAGATCCTAAATTTTCATCCCAAACCAAAGATAAGCTAGTTTCCTCAGAGGTTAAGTCGGCGGTAGAGCAAGAAATGAATGCGGCTTTAGGCGATTATTTGGCTGAAAACCCCCAGGAAGCAAAAATAGTCGTACAGAAAATGCTGGATGCAGCCAGGGCTCGAGAAGCAGCTCGAAAAGCTCGTGAAATGACGCGCCGCAAAGGAGCGCTTGATATTGCGGGGCTACCCGGGAAACTAGCAGATTGCCAGGAAAAAGACCCAGCATTATCTGAAATATATCTGGTTGAGGGTGACTCCGCGGGCGGCTCAGCGAAACAAGGAAGGGATCGTAAAACACAGGCTATTTTACCGCTCAAAGGTAAAATTCTTAATGTTGAGAAAGCAAGGTATGACAAAATGTTGTCCTCTGCGGAAGTGGGAACACTGATCACAGCCCTGGGTTGTGGTATTGGCAGAGAAGAGTTTGACCCAGATAAGCTGCGTTACCACAGCATTATTATTATGACTGATGCAGATGTTGACGGATCACATATCCGCACCTTACTACTAACTTTTTTCTTTCGACAAATGCGAGAAATTGTTGAAAGGGGTCATGTTTATATCGCACAGCCACCTCTCTATAAGGTTAAAAAAGGTAAGCAGGAACAGTATATTAAGGATGACGAGCAGCTTGACGCCTATATGATTCAAGTTGCTCTAGAAAATGCAGCATTATTTGTTGAGGAAAATGCTCCGCCAATTAGTGGGGAAGGATTGGAAAAGCTGGTGTCAGAATACCGTATGGTATGGCGTACGATTAACAGGCTATCCCGGGTGTATCCGACGCATATCCTTGAATCTATGATCTATCTGGACGAGTTAACAGAACAAACGCTAAAAAATCGCGAAGCGGTGGAGGTGTGGATTAAACAACTGCGCCAGATATTAGAAAAACAAAACTTACCGGTTGAGTATCGCGTCAGCATTACAAACGACACGGAGCGGCATATTTTCCTTCCAGACGTGCAGATGATTCAACATGATTTAACCACGGATTACCCTTTTAGTCATGAGTTCTTCATCTCAAATGAGTACAAAAGCATTAAAAAAATCGGGGTAAGTTTACGTGATCTTATAGGTGAAAATGCCTATATTCAACGTGGCGAACGAAAGCAACAGATTACGGAATTTAAAGATGCGTTAGCTTGGTTGATTAATGAAGCAAAACGGGGATACAACATTCAGCGCTATAAAGGCTTGGGTGAAATGAATCCGGAACAGCTTTGGGAAACGACCATGGATCCCAATAATCGTCGAATGTTGCAGGTAACGATAGAGGATGCTGTGGCTGCGGATCAAATTTTTACGACTTTAATGGGCGATGAAGTGGAGCCCAGACGAGAATTTATTGAAAGAAATGCGTTATCCGTTGCGAATTTGGATTTTTAACGAAATAAAATAATTATTGAGATCAAGTGAAGAGGCAGATCAGATATTGAGGTCGCCTCTTTTTTGTGGGCAATACAAATTAAAAGGCATATAAAAGTATTTTTAATAGCCAAATAGAATTTCTTTTAAAATCAAAGCTTTATATCAAAGCTGTGTTTTTAGAAGTCTTTCATCTAAAGAAAGCTAAGGACAATATGCCTTTAAAGGCAATATTAGGCGATTAGAGAAGCGCTAATACTACCCTAGCCAATGGGTCGAAAAATCCAATAAATCGTCGTATATCGAAACTGAGAGGGTCGTTTTTTTGGCTGTTTTTTGACCATTTCCAGTTTTTACGAGGATTGGTTGGCAACCGCCGGCGATGGCCGCCTCCAAATCTCTAACAGAGTCACCAACAAATGGTACATTTTTTGTATCAATATGAAGAGACTCTGAAATCTGTTGAATGAGTCCGGGTTTTGGTTTACGGCAATTGCAGCCTTCATCAGGGCCGTGTGGGCAATAAAAAATACCGGCGAACTCACCACCATATTTTTTTACGGCATTAATCATCTTTTTATGGATCTGAGCAAGAGTTGCGACATTGTAAAATCCGCGAGCAATACCTGACTGATTGCTGGCGACCACCACTTTAATTCCAGCTTTCGATAGTTTTGCAATGGCTTCTAAGCTGCCAGGAATAGGAATCCACTCATCGGGCGATTTAATATAGTTATCTGAATCAAAATTGATGACGCCATCCCGATCCAGTATTACTAACTGACTTCTCTGAGTGGACATATGTTTTTTGGTTTAACTCGTCTGTAAAAATGAGATATCAGCAACTTCAAAAAATAGAGCACGTAATTTTTGTAAAAGTGCTAACCGATTCAGACGAATGGCATCGTTATCGGCCATCACCATAACGGAATCAAAAAATTGATCGACAGCGGGTCTTAAGTCAGAGAGGCACTCTAGGACAGCACTATAATCCCTATTTAACAGCATGGGAGCTATCATCTGTGCTTTTTCGGTAACGAGCGTCGCTAAGTGTTGTTCAGACTCCTCGCTAAGTAAGTGGGCGCTCACTTCCGTTGTGAGGCTTTCTGTCTCTTGTTTTGCAAGAATATTAGAAACACGTTTATTGGCGGCGGCAAGTGCATCAGCATCGGCTAATTTTGAAAAATGGTTAACCGCATAAATTCTGCGTTGAAAATCTAAAGGTTGGGTGGGACGCCGAGCATATACGGCCTGAAAAATATTGGTAGGGATGCCTTCGTCCTGAAACCAGGCTCGAAAACGATCCAACATAAAATCAAAAATAGTATCTGCTAGATCGTTTGGAATATCGAGATCCTGATAGGTGGCTATAGCTGATTTTATACAGGCTAATAAATCCAGCTCGAGTTGTTTTTCAATGATGATACGCAAAATACCAAGCGCTGCACGACGCAAACCAAAGGGGTCTTTATCGCCAGTCGGCGGTTGTCCGATCGCAAAAAGACCGGCCATTGTATCCAGTTTGTCTGCAATTGAGACGGCGCAACCCTCTAACGAATCGGGTAGCGAATCGCCAGAATATCGAGGTAGGTAGTGCTCAAATATCGCATTGGCGACAGAGTCGTGTTCGTTATCATGATGAGCATATTGTTGCCCCATCAGCCCTTGTAGGTTAGGAAACTCACCAACCATCAAGGTTACCAGATCGGCTTTACAGAGCAGCCCTGCCCGTTCCGCGTGGTTTTGATTCCCCTGAATTTGTTCGGCAAGCTTTCCCGCGAGAATGGCGATGCGTTCAGATTTTTCATGGAGGCTGCCAAGCTTTGACTGAAATACAATATTTTTTAAGGATTCTAAACGATTGGCTAAAGGAGTTTTCCTGTCAGTATCGAAAAAGAATGCGGCATCGGATAGGCGCGGTCTGATTACGCGCTCATTTCCGGCGATAACCTGGGCGGGATCCTTACTTTCGATATTGCACAGGGTAATAAAGTGAGGCATCAGTTCGTTATTTGCATTGACCAGATGAAAATATTTTTGGTGTTCCTTCATGCTGGAGATAAGAGCTTGATCTGGAAGGCGCAAAAACTCTTCATCAAAGCGCCCTATTAAGGCAACGGGCCACTCAACCAGGGCCGTGACCTCGTCTAAAAGATCGGTATCAATTACGGCGCGCCCATTTACATTAGCGGCGATTTTTTGCACCTGCTTTTCTATGCTAGCGCGCCGCTCTTCTAGGTCAACGATGACATATCCAGGATTTCTTAAACGTTCGCGATAATCCCCAGGCGTATCTATTTGAATAGGTTGATAATGGTGAAATCTATGACCATAACTGAAACGAGCGGATTGCTGCCCTAAGATCTCACAGTCAACTACGGCGTCGCCGAATAACATGAGCAGCCAGTGCGTTGGTCGAACAAATTCGATTCGGGAGCTACCCCAGCGCATGCGCTTAGGTATGGGCAGACGGTCAATACTGTGTTGAACAATACCGGGTAGTAACAAGGTAGTTGCTAAACCCTTTTGTTCGGATTGAAACGCGAGTTTGATGCCCCCCTTGCCGGTGTCAACCTGCTGTAATTGATCAACCCTGGTATTGCACTTACGAGCGAAGCCCTCTGCCGCTGGAGAAGGTTCTCCTTGAGCGTTAAAGGCGGCACTTACCGGCGGCCCTAAAATTTGCAAGCGGCTATCTGGTTGATATTCCTTTAGCTCTTTAACAAGGACCGCTAACCGTCTGGGCGAGGCATAGGCTGTTGCGCTGGAGTAATTTAACTGCTTTTCCTGTAGCCCTGATTCAACTCCCTGCAGGAATGCCGCCGCAAGCTGCTTTAGCGCTTTAGGTGGAAGTTCTTCTGTACCAATTTCAACTAGAAAATCTTTAACACTCATGTTCTATGCTTCTTCCTGTGAGTGAGCGCTTACATACTCGGATCGGATAGGTTCGGCCGCCAATGGGAAACCGAGCGCTTTTCGCGTTGTAAAATAGGCTTGCGCTACGGCGCGAGCAAGCGTTCTGACACGCAATATAAAGCGCTGTCGTTCGGTGACGGATATGGCTTGGCGCGCATCCAACAGATTAAAGGTGTGTGAGGCCTTAAGAACATATTCATAGGCGGGTAATGGTAAATTTGCTGAAATTAAAGTACTGCATTCTCGCTCAAAAAAATCGAATTGCTTAAATAATTCCGCAACATTTGCGTGCTCAAAATTAAAACAAGACATCTCAACTTCATTTTGATGAAAGACATCGCCGTACTTAACAGGGCCGTCCGGACCTTCCGTCCAAATAAGATCGTAAACGTTGTTTACGCCCTGTAGATACATCGCAATGCGTTCTAAGCCATAGGTGATTTCGCCGGAGACCGGATAACATTCGAGTCCACCAACTTGCTGAAAATAAGTAAACTGGGTTACTTCCATGCCGTTAAGCCAAACCTCCCAGCCTAGCCCCCACGCGCCCAAGGTGGGTGACTCCCAGTTATCCTCAACAAAGCGTATATCATGAATGCCAGTGTCTATACCTAATTGCTGTAGGGACTCTAGATACAGCTCCTGGATGTTATCAGGTGAAGGTTTTAGCAACACTTGAAATTGGTAATAGTGTTGGAGGCGGTTGGGGTTTTCCCCGTAGCGACCATCGGTGGGACGCCTGCTTGGTTGGACATAGGCTGCGCGCCAATTTTCTGGGCCGATTGCACGTAGGAATGTCGCTGGATGAAAAGTACCCGCGCCCACTTCCATGTCCAAAGGCTGGAGGACAACACAGCCCTGAGAGCTCCAATATAGCTCAAGCGCGTGGATTAATCCCTGGAATGTAATTAACTGCTGAGTTGCCAAATTGTTACCTACGTAATTATGAGTTACTGGATCATTGGAATCCTAAAAAGGGACGCGTAAGTATACAGCCTGTCTGTAAAATTCCAAAAAATCCAGGTAAAAAAAGTAAGTTAGAGCCTTATCGGAAAGTACAGGGTAAAATCGATTACAAGAATAAAAGCCAAGGATTCATGACGACCGTGCAGACGGCCAAAATAACACTTATTAGATTAAGCCTAAAGGTACTCGCTTTGCTTCCGTTGCCGTTAGTGCAAGCAATCGGAACATTTTTGGGACAGTGCGCTTGGTATATGAATAGTCGATCGGCAAAGGTGACCCGGCGTAATTTGCAGCTCTGTTTTCCCGAGATGACAGAAGTCGAGCGGATCAGGCTCGCAAAGGAAAGCTTAATAGAAACCAGCAAAACCATTGTTGAGATGGGTAAAGCCTGGTTGGTAGAGCCGGAAGTTACCCTGGATTACATTAAGAAAGTAACAGAAAAAGGCAATATCGAAGAAACCTTGAGGGACGGTAAAGGGCTTATTACTATCGTGCCACATTTGGGGAACTGGGAAGTATTGAACATCTATGCGGCGAATCGTTTTCCGCTGAATGTGCTTTATCAGCCACCAAAGCTCGTTGAGCTGGATGGATTTGTCCGAGATGCCAGAGCGCGCAGCGGCACCAAGGTTTATCCCACCGATCGCCGTGGTGTTGCGGCAATGCTACAGGCCTTAATCAAAGGAGAAGTCGTTGGTATTTTGCCAGATCAAGAGCCGCCGGAGAATGCGGGTATTTTTTCACCCTTCTTTGGCATTGAGGCTTCGACGATGACGCTATTGTCGAAATTAGCCCAAAAAACCGGTGCACAAGTCGTTAGCGCGTACGCAAAACGACTTCCAAAAGGGAAAGGGTTTGAAGTAATAATTGTGCCGGCCGACCCGGATATTTATTCGAATGATATAAACCTTTCTGTGGCGGCGCTTAATAGAAGTATTGAAGAGTGTATTAAGGACGCTCCCGCCCAATATCAGTGGGAATACAAACGCTTTAAAATCGGACCTAAAGGTAAAACCGGGTACTATCATTTTTGACCACACCGAGGTTAGCCTAAATCTTGTCCTCTATCGCTTATGCTCGCAGTTGAACAGCAAAAGAGGATAGCTTTGTTGTGATTAACGCTGCTATAGTTGACATAATAATTACAAAATGAAAATAAAAAGTGGTGAGGCGAGCCCAATGACAACAGAGATTGTAAGGAGTCCAAAAACACCGTCGGTGATAGGCGGAGCGATGATTATCGCTGGTACAGCAGTTGGTGCAGGGATGTTTTCTTTACCGACGGTTTCATCTGGAATGTGGTTTTCCTGGGCGCTATTGTGTTTGGTGTTTACTTGGTTTTGTATGTTTCACTCTGGTCTTATGATTTTGGAGGCTAACCTAAACTATCCCGTGGGTGCGAGTTTTGATACCTTCGTCAAGGATTTACTGGGTGTTGGCTGGAATATCGCCAGTGGGTTATCGGTTGCTTTTGTGCACTATATTTTGACCTACGCTTATATCAGTGGCGGAGGTTCCATCGTCATTCATACCCTAGAATCAACTATAGGCGCCGCCCCGCCGCCTGCCATAGCTACGCTACTGTTTGCTTTTGTTTTGGCTTTTATCGTTTGGCTCAGCACCAAAGCGGTAAGCCGGATAGCGACCATATTAATCGGTGGGATGGTTATCAGTTTTATCATTTCCGTGGGTGATTTGACGTTTAGTGTTAAAGCCTCGATTTTATTTAATACCTTGGAACAAAACCCAAGCTACCTACCCTTTTTATTTGCGGCCCTCCCCTTCTTTCTAACCTCTTTTGGGTTTCACGGTAATGTGCCGAGCCTTATGAAGTACTACGGCAAGAACCCTATAATTATTCGAAAATGTTTACTCTATGGTTCGTTGCTATCGCTTGGTGTATTCATTGTCTGGCAGGTCTGCACTATGGGCAATGTCCCACGGGCTGATTTTCAGCAGATTGTAGCTGATGGTGGCAACATAGGTGTTTTAGTTGCCGCAGTGAGCCATACGGTGGACAGTGAAAGGATCTCCGCCTTACTAAACATGTTTGCCAATCTCGCCGTGATTTCGTCATTCCTGGGTGTTGCCCTCGCATTATTTGACTATATTGCCGACCGATTCAATTTCGATGATACAGTTTTGGGCAGGACGAAAACGGCAATGGTGACCTTCGTGCCACCAACACTCGGCGGACTATTTTTCCCAGATGGGTTTTTATACGCGATTGGTTTTGCCGGGTTAGCGGCGACAGTCTTTGCTGCTTTTGTACCTGCATTAATGGTAAGAGCAAGCCGAAAGCGCTTTGGCAGCCCGCACTATCAGGTATGGGGTGGGAATGCGTTGGTCTTGCTTATTTTTCTGTTCGGGCTGTTGTATGCCGCTTGCCATATTTTAGCCATGCTCGGCTTATTGCCAATTTATGGTCGCTAACTGGTTGTTTCAGGTAGGATATTGCAAAGAGGAACCCGGTTTAGCAAGAGCCGGACTCCTCTACTTTAGGTCGCTGGTTATTCCCATTCGTCATCAACTTCACTTTCAAGATGCTCTAGATGCCGGTCTAACTTATCCAAAATTCTACCTAGTGTTTTTAGTTCTTGAGCAGTTAAGCCTGCAGAGATTAGTTTGCCGGTTTCCATGCGCTTGGGTGTAATTTGATCATGAAATTTAGCGCCGGCCTGGGTTAAATAGATGAGCAGTCGACGCCGATCATGTTTTGACTGTAGTGTATCGACAAAGCCAATACTTTTTAATGCTTTAACGGCCCTGGAAATGGTAGCAGCATCAAGGCTGGATATGCTGGCCAGTTGGCCATTTGTGAGGCCTCCGTAAGCTCCCAGTAAAGCTATCACGCGCCATTCTCTGTCACCAATAGGAACTCCAGACTCTTTAAGTAAAACTGATAGTTTATTACCTGTATCTGACATTCTTAGGCCAATCTGAAAAAAACGAAAGGGTAAGAATGTTTGCAAATCAATGGGAAATTTTGTTGGTGCGGACCTTTTTCGTGAGGACAGTGTCATGGCACTTGATTTTGAACCAGCCGTTGCGGATTTATTCCTGTTCATGAATTTAACCTCTTAGTGCTAGACGGCATTATTTGGTTATTATACAAAGGGTAATGTGAATTTCAATTTAGTTGAAGCTTCAATAAAATATTTGATGTTGCATTAAATAAAATGTAACGTGAGTTCCCATAAAAACCAGAAGGCTTGGGTTTACTGATGAATTTATTTAAAACATGTGGAGAAAAACTCGGCCCAGGAATGCTATTTGCTGCCGCTTGTGTGGGTACATCCCATTTGGTGCAGTCTACGCGAGCAGGCGCTGATTATGGTTTAGCACTTTGGTGGGTAATTCTACTCGCTTGCTTCATTAAGTATCCGGTATTTTACTTTGGCTCTGCCTATGCGGCCGCGACAAAAGAGTCGCTTATCGCGAGCTATTTCCGTCAAGGGCGCTGGGCGGTTTACTTTTTTAGTCTTGAGTTATTTGTAAACATGTTTATTGCTACCTCCGCTGTGGCGCTAATAACGGGTGGTTTGGTCAATAACATTATGGGGTTTGGCCTGAATCCCGCCGCTATGACGAGTATCTTGCTGGTGGGTAGCAGTATCCTTTTAGTGTCTGGAAAATATCACCTGTTTGAAAAGGTCACGACTAGCTTCGTTGTCTTGTTTACGGTCTTAATTTTGGTCGCAGTTTTGCTAGCCATTCCAAATTTATCAATTAAGCCCGCTGATTTTTCACCGTTGGTAACGCTAGATACCAAGACGATACTTTTTATTATCGCTTTTGCTGGTTGGATGCCAACGGCGATGGGCGCTTCGGTCTTTCAGTCGCTTTGGGTCTGCGCTAAATCTAAAGATTTAAAGCGGCAGGTTACACCCCAAGAAGCGCGATTTGATTTCAATCTGGGATATATCGGGACGATGGTGTTAGCCTCTTGTTTTCTCCTCCTCGGCTCTATCTTTATGCGCCAGGAAGGAATCACCATCGCGGAATCTGCTACTGGGTTCGCCGGTCAGTTTATGGGGTTGTTTACACAATCGATTGGGTCATGGGCCTATCCGATTATCGCCATCGCAGCGGTGGCGATCATGTTCTCAACATTGTTAACGCTCATGGATGCCTGTCCTCGTGCGCTTACGGGTATGGTTAACACGCTAAAACCACAGGCCAGAGAAAAGAATCATAGTTTATTTTCTTACAACGGGTTTATCGTTCTGCAATGTCTTGGAGCAATTCTTATCGTACTGTTGTTTATGCGTTCATTTAAATCCTTTATAGATTTCGCCACTAGTGTTGCCTTTCTGGTTGCTCCGTTTATAGCCTTTATTAATCACCGTGCCATGTTTTCTAGCATTGTGCCAAAGGAATTGCGCCCCGGGTTTCTGCTTAAGGGCTGGAGTCTGCTTGGCATGTTGAGTTTGGCGGCATTTGCGCTCTGTTATTTATATTTTGGTATTTTTAATTAAGCGACGTTAATATTTCAAGGCTGATACTTAATCAAAAATAGAGATTAAATCGTGGATGAATTTTCTAGGCAGGATCAAATTATAGGGTCATTCAGCTCGATGGACTGGATCTACGTATAACAAACAGGCTGCTGGAGAGCGCCAGCATGACGCCAGCAAAGTTCATTGTTGTCCATTGGAAATTTTCATAAAGCGTAGAAATGAGCAAAGCGACTATCGGGAAAAAGATAGTGGTATAGGCAGCCTTACTTGGGCCGATTCTAGCTATCAGCGTTAAATAACAAAAAAAAGAAAGCACTGTACCCACTATAATCAAATAGGCCAGTGACGCCGTATACGAGAAGCTCGGATCAAAGGTAAATACTTTGCCATTCACTATTGCAAACAGGCCTAGAAAAAAGGCGCCGTAAGCCATGCCGTAGGCATTACAAGTAAATACTGGCAAAGCCGCTGCGTGATTCCTGACTGATACCATACTGCCTAACGAAAACAGAGTGATCGCACAGAGGCAGAAAACTAAGCCAAAGAGTACATCGCCTCCGACGGCTAAATGTCTCAACTCAGGCCAAAAAATGAGTGCGATACCAGAGACCCCCACCATTGCGCCCAAGAGCATAAATGGCTCAATACGACGACCAAAAAAGAGTAGTTCAAAGAGAATATTCACCACCGGTGCAAGAGCAAATACTGTTGCAAGTAGCCCGGTCGGAATGGATTTTGCCGCCCAATAGGTTAATAAATAATTCAGACCAAACATCATCACTCCCAGGAGTGCGAGGAATTGATGGTCTTTAAAAGCAACCCTTAACCGTTGTCTCTTAATTATTGCTAGCAGGAAAAAAATAATGGAGGCGATACCGAATCGATAAACCAGAGAAACTTCTGGCGCCACGGTGGTGAGCTGAAATTTAATCGCGATCCAGGTTGACCCCCAGAATAAAACGGTAATAACAAACAGAAAACCACTCATCAACCCACCAGAGCCAAATCACGTTCGGCGCGGAAATATACTAATTTTGTAGAAGCTACGGTGAAAATTACTATTTTCGCCAAAACATGGGAGAGAAAATTACAATCAAAGTAAAGACCTCAAGTCGGCCCAATAACATCGACAGGCATAGCACCCATTTTGCCGGGTCGTTCAAATCGCCATAATGCGCTGCGACCCCGCCCAAGCCAGGACCAAGATTATTGAGTGTAGCGCCAACAGCCGACCAAGCGGTTACTTGGTCAATACCCGTAGCAAGCAATGCCATCAACATAAAAACGAACACCAGCATATAGACGGAGAAAAACCCCCAAACAGCTTCAATGACTCGTTCAGGCACAGAATGAGCACCTAATTTGATGGAGAAAACGCCGCTTGGGTGGATCAGGCGCTTAACTTCACGAATACCCTGTTTATAGAGCAAAAGAATACGGATGACCTTCATGCCGCCACCTGTTGATCCGGCGCAGCCTCCTGAAAAAGCCGCCACGAAAAGTAAAAAGGGTAGCAGGCTTGGCCAATTGGCAAAATCTGCGGTGGCAAACCCTGTTGTAGTCGCAATGGAAACCACCTCAAAAATGCTAGCGCGAACGGCTTTGAGGGCTGGATAGGTACCGCTGTATATGAGGACACCAAAGGTTATCAGTACGACGACGCCCACAATGGTGAGATAAAACTTGAATTCTGGATCATGGAAATAGTGCCGCAGCCGCCGATTACGCCAAGCGAGAAAGTGAAGGCCAAAATTAACACCGGAAATGAGCATAAAAATGACGGCTATTGATTCTAGTAATACACTATCGAAGTAAGCAAAGCTGGCATCATGGGTAGAAAAGCCACCAATAGCAACGGTGGAAAAGCTATGGCAGATGGCATCAAAAGCACTCATACCGGCCGCCCAATAAGCCAGAAAACAGAGTAACGTCAAGCTAGCGTAGATATACCATAGTGCTTTGGCTGTTTCGGTAATACGCGGGGTTAGCTTACTATCTTTGACGGGCCCAGGTGTTTCGGCGCGATACAGCTGCATACCACCAATACCGAGCATGGGTAATATCGCTACTGCTAGCACAATGATTCCCATGCCCCCCAACCATTGTAATTGCTGCCGATAATAGAGTAATGAATTAGGTAGTGCGTCAATACCGGTAATAACCGTTGCACCCGTAGTCGTTAAACCGGATATGGATTCAAAGACCGCATCCGCAAGGCTTAAAGAAACCGCTTGATTTAAATAAAGCGGTAGAGCACCGAACAACCCCAGCACCGTCCAGAATAGGGCAGTGATGATAAAACCGTCTCGGGTTCTCAGCTCATGTTTACTCCTTTGGAAGGGCAGCCAGACTAGTAGACCGGTACAAAAGGTAATGCCGAAAGCCATGAGAAATGCGTTGCTGGCGGATTCGTTATAAATCAGGCCAACCGCTAAGGGAATTACCATGGTAAGGCTGAAGACCATGAGCAATATACCCAGAATGCGTAAGATAACTGTGAAATGCATCGCTATGTTTGTTGCTTATTGTTGTTTTGGGCGTATGAAGTAGACATTAGCGGTTAAAAGAAACTTATCCCAACTTGAAATAACCGCTCGACTTCGCGCACCTTACTTTTATCGGGTAGAAAAAGAATGATGTGGTCGTCGCTTTGAATAACGACATGGTGATGTGCAATCAATACCTCCTTATCGCGCACAATAGCGCCAATCGTGGTTCCTTCAGGTAAGGTGATTTGGTCCAAGGACTTGCCGACAACGCGTGAAGATTGGCTATCCCCGCGAGCTATGATTTCGATTGCCTCAGCAGCACCGCGTCGTAATGAATGGACTGTCACAATATCGCCACGTCGGACATGCCGTAGTAATCGGCTTACAGTGATTTGCTGAGGGGAAATGGCGATGTCGATATCCCCGCCCTGAACCAAGTCAACGTAGGCAGGGTTGTTTATCAGCGTTATTACTTTTGTTGCCCCCAGTCGCTTAGCGAGCATGGAGGACATAATATTGATTTCATCATTATTGGTAAGCGCGCAGTATACATCGGCGCTATCAATACTCTCTTCCAATAACAGCTCCTTATTAGATGCATCGCCATGCAGTACGATGGTGCGATGGAGCTCCTCTGAAAGGGCACGACAACGGTTAACATCGTGCTCTAAAAGCTTAACCTGAAACTGCGCTTCCAGGTCGCCAGCGAGGCGTGCGCCAATATTACCACCGCCGACAATCACTACGCTTTTGTAGGGCTTGTCGATACGACGCAATTCGCTCATTACTTGGCGAATATCTCGCTTTGCCGCGATAAAGAAGACTTCGTCATTGACTTCGATCAGGGTGTCGGCGCGGGGTACAATGGCTGTACCTTTACGGTAGATTGCGGCTACGCGGGTATCGACCGCAGGTAGATGCTCACGTAAAGTACGAATTTGATTGCCGACCAAGGGCCCACCATGCACCGCACGTACGGCAACTAATTGTGCTTTACCGTCAGCAAAATCGAGCACCTGAAGTGTGCCAGGATTTTTGATAAGACGGCTGATGTGATTGGTGACTTCCTGGTGCGGACTAATGATTTCATCGATGGGTATTGCCGTGCGGCTGAAAAGTTTACCGCGCGTCAGGTAGTCTGCAGAGCGAACCCGGCTGATTTTATGTGGCGTATGAAATAGCGTATAAGCTACTTGACAGGCGATCATGTTGGTTTCGTCACTGCTGGTTAGAGCGATCAACATATCAGCGTCTTCTGCTCCCGCCATCTGCAACACGCTGGGAGAAGAAGCGTTGCCATATACGGTGCGAATGTCCAGCCGATCCTTGAGCTGATCTAACTTATCACCGTCGTTATCCACCACAGTAATATCATTTGCCTCACCGGCTAGGGTTTCGGTAACTGTGGTGCCAACTTGGCCGGCACCTAAAATAATTATCTTCATGGGTAGAGATTATTGTTTTTGTGGCATAGAGCCGCCATGTTAATTTGATGGAGCTTTGGCAAGCTTCGAATAGTAGAAGCCATCACTGCCCCCTTCCGTCGGTAATAAATAACGCCCAAACTCCGCAGCGATACCCCATTCGGCAGTCACTTTTTGCGCCGCGGCGTCGCTAGTTTTGCTGATAAATTGTTCGATCACCTGCTCATTTTCTTGCGGTAATATCGAACAGGTAGCGTACAGTAATAATCCACCAGGCTTGAGCAGCGGCCAGAGTGCGGTGAGCATCGCTAATTGTTGGATTGCAAGCTTATCAATATCCGCGTTTCGACGCAGTAATTTTATATCGGGATGGCGACGAATAACGCCAATTGCGGAGCAAGGTGCATCAAGTAGAATTCGGTCAAAGGGTCTGTTGTCCCACCATTGCTCAGGTCTGGTCGCATCACCTTTGACTATAGTGGCCGTTAAACCCAACCGCTTTAGGTTTTCAGCAATTTTTAGAAGACGATTACCGTCATATTCCACCGCGACGAGTTCTCCAAGTTCGGGCTGTTGTTCGAGCAGGTGGCAGGTTTTTCCACCGGGTGCGGCGCAGGCATCCAGAATCCGCATTCCGGGTGCCGTTTCCATCAGGCTGGCAGCCAACTGTGCCGCTTCATCCTGAATACTCACGGCGCCTCGCTCAAAATGTGGTAATTTATTGACAGCGCAGGCATGACTAAGCTGGATACCTGACTTGGCCCATTGGCAGGGGTGGGCGGTAATACCGTTTTCTAATAACAGGTGAAGATAATCGTTTCGATGGAGCTGTTGCTGGTTTACTCTCAGCGTCATGGGTGCTTGCGTATTATTTGCAGCACAGATATTTTCCCAATCATTAGGCCATGTTTGTTTCAATCGAGCTAATAACCATTTCGGGTGTGAATATTTGTATTCTTGCCATGCGGAAAGCTCTTTGAAGAGGTCATCTTTGTCACGTTGGAAGCGTCTAAGTACGGCATTGACAAGTCCCATCGCCCAGGGCTTACCTAAAGTGGTGCAGGCTTGAACCGTTTCGCTGACTGCTGCGTGGGCGGGTATACGCATATACAACAGTTGATAAAGGCCAAGTAGTAGCAGGGCTTGAATATCGGTATCTTTTTGTTTTAAGGGTTTATCCAAAAGCCTTTGGACAAGGCAATCCAATTTGAGCTGCCAGCGGCAAACACCATAGCACAGCGCCTGTGTCAGGGCTTCATCCTGAGGGCTTAACGGAGTTTTTCGAAGAGGTAGCAGTTCGTTTAAGGATTGTTGGCGTAAGAGGACTTTTGACAATATTTCAGCGGCAATAGCTCGGGTGTCCATATTAAGGACGCTCACAATACAGAGAAGAGGGCATTATTTAGTGACAAATATTTCATTAAGCAGAAGAGAATTGGTCGTTTTTACAAAAAATAGTGGTTTTTGCTTTCAATACTTCAGCCACCGGCAGGGTTTTCCCTCCAGGCAGCTGGATTTGTAGTAAGCGGAGCACGCCCTTTCCGCAGGCCACATCAATTCCTTGTGCGGTAGCTCGAATAATAGTACCGGGATTTTCGATGCTGGTTTCGTCCAATGCGATTGCAAGCCAGATACGCACGCGATGATCACCCAATTCGCTAAAAGCCACAGGCCAGGCATTGAAGGCGCGTACTTGCCGTTCCAGTTGTTTCGCATCGGCAGACCAGTCAATACGAGCCTGCTGTTTTTCCAATTTTGAGGCATAGCTGGCTTGGGCGTTATCTTGTTTTTGCGCTTGTGCCTGAATACTTGGTAAATCCTCTAACACGGCGAGTAAGGTCTTGGCTCCTAAGTTGGCTAAACGATCATGCAGGGTGCTGGCGGTATCCGTCGGTGCTATATCGCAAGCGGCTTTTAGCAACATGTCGCCAGTGTCCAACCCTGCATCCATCTGCATGATAGTAATACCAGAGTGGGTATCGCCAGCCAGAATGGCATGCTGTATCGGTGCCGCACCGCGCCAGCGCGGTAATAGTGAAGCATGGATATTGATACAGCCATACTTGGGTATTGCTAGTGCTAATGGCGGCAGGATGATGCCATAGGCGGCAACCACCATCAGATCGACATCCAATGATGTTAATTGCGCCAGTACCTCAGCGTTCTTTAAACTAGTGGGTTGAAAGACTGGTATATGTTGCAGCTGAGCTAGTTGTTTAACCGGACTGGCGGTTAATTGGCGACCTCTACCCGCTGGGCGATCAGGCTGGGTGTAGACGGCGACTACCTGATGCGAGCTATCGAGCAGCGCCTGTAGGCTGACGGCGGCAAAATCAGGGGTACCGGCAAAAACGATACGTAGAGGATGTGTGATGGAGGTTGGTTGATTCATTATCAATTGTGGATTTGGGATGAACTAAAAGAAATCAAAGCTGCAGCCGTTCTAACTTCACTAGCTTTTTGCGAATGCGTTGGCGCTTTAACGGAGAAAGGTAATCAACGAAAAGCTTGCCGTTAAGGTGATCTATTTCGTGCTGAATACAGACGGCTAACAATTCTTGGTCTTCTATTTCAAACGGCTGTCCCTCCTTATCCTGGGCGCGAATAATGACATGGGCGGGCCGTTTAACCAGCTCATAAAAACCAGGTACCGAAAGACAGCCCTCTTCCATTTCTTCAAATTCGTCTCCTATAGGCTCGATTTCGGGGTTTATAAAAACGAGCGGTTGGTTCTTTTCTTCAGAAATATCCATCACCACTAAGCGCTTTTGTACATTTACCTGAGTTGCCGCCAAACCAATGCCGGGAGCGGCGTACATGGTTTCCAGCATATCTTCCGCCAGCTGGCGGATGCTGTCGTCGATTTCTTCAATGGGCTGAGCTATTTTTCGCAGTCTGGGATCAGGGAATTTAAGGATGTTCAGTAACGCCATAGGGACAAAAAACTCCAATTGCGGTAAGCAATGCGCCAAGATACTATACCAAGGCTTCTATGCGTATAATTTTTTTGGCGATAAATTGCGGTAAAAGCTATATTAAACAGGCATAGTTGTAAATTTGTTCTATTATACAGAATACTATTTGGTATTTTACTACCCGAAATTTAAGGATTCATGCCATGAGGAAAGTGCTTTTTGGGTTCCTGACTGCTCTGCTGTTGTCGGTGGCGGCCTACGCAGAGCATCACGAGGGGGACAACCCGCTGCGATTGGATCACCCTGATAGCTACGTGGTTAAAAAGGGAGATACGCTTTGGGATATTTCAGAGACGTTCTTAAAAACCCCTTGGTTATGGCCAGAAATTTGGCAAGTAAACCCACAGATTGAAAACCCGCATCTGATCTACCCAGGGGATGTCATTAGTTTGATCTATGTTGGCGGTAAACCACGGCTGGTATTACAGCGTGGCGACGGCAGCAGAACTGTTAAATTGACGCCCCAAGCGCGCATTGAGCCTTTGGATACAGTGATTCCAGCGATTCCCCTCGATGCTATCGACGCTTTCCTCAATCGCAGCCGTGTGGTTGATGCGAAGACTTTAGATGACGCTTCCTATGTGATTGCTGGACATGAGGGGCGAATTGTTTCGGGCGGTGGTGATAAACTATATTCACGTGACAATCAGGATGGTGGCGTTAAGCTATACTCATCCTATGGTGTGTATCGACCGGGTAAAAGATATGTCGATCCTGATACAGGCGAAGACCTCGGTATGGAAGCCTTTGAAGTGGGTCTTGGTAAGATAGTACAAAAAGAAGGTGATATCGCTACGATGCGGGTTAACACCAGCAACGAAGAAGTACGTCTCAATGATCGCTTATTGCCCACTGAAGAAGCCAAGGTGATACCCACCTTTTTCCCAAGCTCTCCAGCGCAGGAAGTAGAGGCTAAAATTATTTCTGTCTTGGGTGGTGTCAGTCAGGTTGGGCAGTTTGATGTGGTCGCCATAAATAAAGGCGAGCGGGAAGACATCAAAGTTGGTAATGTCTTGGCGATCTACCATCGTGGTGGCAAAGTAAAGGACCGAATTCGCAAAGAAGTAGTGCAATTACCTTCTGAACGAGCGGGCATACTCATGGTGTTCCGAGTCTTTGAAAAAATGAGCTATGGTTTGGTACTAAAAGCACAGCGCCCATTGGCGGTGTTAGATGAGTTAAAAAACCCCTAACGAAAATCACTTAAACGTTGGATCAAGGATGATCGATGAACGTAACAGATAGCAAACAATTAGGGCCATGGTTGGCCCTTTTTCATATGTCCTTCCCGTTAAAAGTCAGTCTCGGATTAATCCAATATTTCGGTAGTCCGTCTGCGCTCTTGAGCGCCAGTGATACTGAGTTGGAAAGCTTAGGGGTTAGTGAAAAAATTAGGGCGGCCATTCGACGTTACCAAGAACATCCGCAAAGTGGCAAACTATACGATCTAATCAATGCATCCTTATTATGGGCGCATGAGCCTAATCGACACCTGATCACATTAGATGACCATCGTTATCCCCCGCGTTTGAAAGAAATTACTGCGCCGCCGTTACTACTATTTGTACAGGGTTCCCCAGCACTGCTTGCAACCCCCCAAATGGCAGTGGTGGGAAGTCGGCATGCAAGCCCTAGCGGCATCGAGACAGCTAATCTTTTTGCTCGCCAGTTGGCCGAGCGTGGCCTGACAATCACTAGCGGCTTAGCCTTAGGGGTGGACGGTGCAAGCCATCAGGGAGCCCTGATGACTGGACGACCGACTATCGCCGTGATGGCAACTGGGGCCGATCAAGTTTACCCGCGTCGGCATTTTGACCTTGCACAAGAGATTTGCCAACAAGGTGCGCTAATTACAGAGTTTCCACTTGGAACAACACCAAAACCTGCATATTTTCCACAGCGAAATCGTGTTATCAGCGGGTTAAGTTTGGGCGTGTTGGTCGTTGAAGCGGCGTTACGAAGTGGCTCGCTTATTACCGCGCGTTATGCAGTTGAGCAGGGTCGAGAAGTCTTTGCCATGCCTGGATCTATCCATAATCCCACCACCAAAGGCTGTCATGAAATGATTCGCCAGGGCGCTAAGCTGGTTGAAACCCTGGATGATATTTTGGAGGAATTGAGCCCGCAATTGTTAGCGGATGTTCAATCGTCAGGGCAAGGTTCTGAGGTAAAGGAGTCAGAAGCTGAAGAGCTTTGCGGAATGTCTCGGCAAGTGCTTGACCTGGTGAGCCATGAAGTAACCTCAATGGATCTGTTGGTGGAGCGCTCAGGGTTGCCGGTCGTTAAACTGAGTCAAATTTTAATGCAATTAGAGTTAGATAACCGAGTAGTGAATGTTGCAGGAGGTTTTATTCGGAAAATTTCCCGAAGATAAGTGACTATTGATAGTTAGCCCGGGTTTGTCGGACAATGCGGCATTTTTTTGCGAGACAGAAACTGCTAAAATGCGCTCCTTTTTTAGCGACTTTCTTGGTTTAGCCTATAACAGTTAATGATCAACGGGAATTTCTATGAGTATTAAATCATTCCATCCGCCTGTTCGTACTTTGATGGGGCCAGGCCCTTCCGATGTTAATCCACGAATTCTTGGTGCTATGGCGCGTCCGACCATAGGTCATCTGGATCCTGACTTTGTAATGATGATGGATGAGACGAAAGAGCTGTTACGCTACGCCTTCCAAACAGATTATAGCTTGACGATGCCGGTTTCCGCGCCGGGGTCAGCTGGCATGGAAATGTGCTTTGTGAACCTGCTGGAACGTGGTGACAAAGCCATTGTTTGCCAAAATGGCGTATTTGGTGGACGCATGAAAGAGAATGTAGAGCGTTGTGGTGCAACCGCCGTTATGGTGGAAGACCAATGGGGCACAGCGGTAGATCCGAATAAAGTGGAAGCGGCGCTGAAAGCTAACCCTGATGCCAAGGTGCTGGCCTTCGTTCATGCGGAAACTTCAACGGGAGCGATGTCAGATGCCAAAACCTTAGCGCAACTGGCCCAGGCCAATAACTGTTTAACCATCGTCGATACGGTTACCTCGCTGGGCGGTTCGGAGTTAAAGGTCAGTGAATGGGGGTTGGATGCGGTTTATTCCGGTTCGCAAAAGTGCCTCTCCTGCACGCCGGGTTTGTCGCCGGTAACTTTCAGTGAACAGGCATTGTCCGTGATTAAAAATCGTAAGACCAAAGTGCAAAGCTGGTTCCTTGATTTAAATCTGGTGCTGGGTTATTGGGAGGGCGACGGTAAGCGCGCCTATCATCATACTGCGCCAATCAATGCACTCTATGGGTTGCATGAGGCTTTGGTGGTTCTGCAAGAGGAAGGGATTGAAAACGCTTGGGCGCGGCACTGGCAGAATCATCACGCACTCAAAGCAGGGTTTGAGGCAATGGGGATATCTTTCGTCGTCAAAGAAGGTGATCGGTTGCCGCAACTAAATGCGGTAACTATTCCGGATGGTGCTGATGATGCAATTGTGCGTTCGCGTTTGCTTAACGAGTATAGTTTAGAAATCGGTGCCGGTTTGGGGGCGCTAGCGGGTAAAGTTTGGCGTATTGGGCTCATGGGATTTGCCAGCAATCAGAAAAATGTACTGTTTTGCTTGGGTGCCCTAGAGGCGGTGCTAGCTGATATGGGTGCTAAAATCAATCAGGGTGTCGCCGTGGATGCTGCGACCAAAACCTATCTTTAGCCAGTTTGGATATTCAAACCCAACAAAGCTGAGGACTGAGATGTGATTGAGATAGTGCAGCGAGAAACTGCTCCTCATACGCCAGTAACGTCGATTATACGCCGTCGAATATTGGTTGGGTCCGAGCAAGAGTTTGACCAGTGGTCGAAAGGGATTGCGCGCGCCTGTAGCCAATTTCAAGGGCACTTGGGCACCCAGCTTATCAAGCCGACTAATCCGCGCGGTGAACATGTCACCATCATTAGTTTTGATAAGTACGAAAATTACCGGCAGTGGGAAGAATCTGAAGAGCGCTGTCAATGGTTGGAGCAGGTAAGACCGCTGACGGAAGGTACGCCCTCCAGAGAGCATATTGAAGGGCTGAATTATTGGCTGTTATCGCATGGTAAGAAGGCAAGGTCGTGGCCACCAGATTATCGTATGGTGCTAATTGCGTTTTGTGCGATCTGGCCTATCGTCCATTTTGTACGTCCAGCGTTGGCGCCTTATATGCCAAGCCATCCTGTGTTAGCCTCCATTGCCTCTACCGCGATTATTAGTCTTATTATGGGCTATTTGTCTTTGCCGCTGATGGTTAAACTGTTTAGGCGCTGGTTAAACTAGATGGCGGTTAGGGCTAGTGGTTGTGCTAAGCTAATGCTGCCAATACGATCGTTTATTTGAGGAACGGGTTAATGATTATTGTGACAGGTGGTGCGGGATTTATCGGCAGTAACCTGGTAAAGGGATTAAACGAGCAGGGCCGCAAAGATATATTGGTGGTAGATAATCTTTCCGATGGCACCAAATTTACCAATCTTGCGGATTGTGAAATAGCCGATTATCAGGATAAAACCGATTTTCTGGCACAGCTAAAAGCTCGGCAGCTGCCAGCCGATATCGAAGCGGTTTTTCATCTCGGCGCCTGCTCGGCCACCACCGAGTGGGATGGTCGTTACATGATGGAAAATAACTATGAATATACTAAGCAAGTTTTCCACTACTGTATTGAAAAACGTATTCCCATGATTTATGCCTCCAGTGCGGCAGTCTACGGTGGCAGTGAAGTCTTCAAAGAAAGCCTGGAAAACGAGCGCCCGCTGAATGTTTATGGCTATTCCAAGTTTTTGTTTGATCAGTATCTCAGGAGACATCAGGCAGATATTCAAAGTCAGGTTGTTGGCTTGCGGTATTTCAATGTCTATGGCCCGCGGGAAGCGCACAAAGGCAGCATGGCCAGCGTGGCGTTTCATTTGAATAATCAAATGCATGAGTCCGGCAGAGTAAAACTTTTTGCCGGTTCAGACGGCTATGGTGACGGTGAACAGCGCCGGGATTTTATCTATGTCGGCGATACGGTCAAAGCCAAGCTCTGGTTTCTCGCCAATCCCGATAAATCAGGGATATTTAATCTTGGCACAGGGCGTGCGCAGCCATTTAACGATGTGGCTAATGCGGTGCTTGCCTGGCACAAAAAAGGTGAATTGGAATACATTCCCTTCCCGGATCATCTGAAGGGTCGTTATCAAAGTTTTACTCAGGCCGACATTAACGCGTTACGCCAAGTCGGTTACGCGGAACCCTTCAAGACTGTCGAAGAGGGCGTGCAGAGTTATTTGGACTGGCTCAATGCGTGCTAATCGTGATGTCTAAAACACCCAAGCGCTTTATCGCTGGAGCGGTTTGCCCGAAATGTGGGGAAATGGATAAACTTGTTATGTTTCGGGACGAAAACCAAACCCGGCGGGAATGTGTAAACTGTGGGTATCAGGATAGTCTGGAAGATGGCTTCACACAGGAAATTCCTACCCGCGTAACAGCAAAGCCAAAAATAAATCAGGTGGACGTGCAGCCGCTAAAATTTTTTCGACCTCCCAAATAGCCTGACATTTGCGGCGGGAACGATCTAAATATTGGTGAACCAATCCGGCATTACTAAATACCCCGTCAATCATCCGGCAGAGCATTTTATTCCCTGGGGAAAACCGTGAGTCCGCCAATGCGGTGATTCTGAATATGTTAGACAGGTTAAGAGGAAGCAAAAGTGAAAGCAGTGCTAGTCAATGAGCGTCAAGTAATGCCTTCCAAAGTGGTTTGTGTAGGGCGAAACTATGTTGAACATATTCAAGAGCTGTGTAATGAAATACCGGAAGAGATGGTAGTTTTCGTAAAACCCAATTCCGCTATTTCAGATAATTTGTTATCGACTCATGGCGAGCAACTGCACTATGAGGGAGAACTTTGCTTTATGTTTGAAGCGGGCACCTTTAATGCTGTAGGTTTTGGTCTTGACCTTACTAAACGCTTCTTGCAAACCAGATTAAAAGCAAAAGGCTTGCCCTGGGAGCGCGCTAAAGCCTTTGATGGTTCGGTAGTGTTCAGCCCATTTGTTCGATTTGAAAAGTCAGTAGATTTGTCCTTTATCCTGGAAATTAATGGCACACAACAGCAACGTGCAGACCAGAGTCTAATGATGTATAAACCGGATGAAATCCTAGCCGAAATATCCACCTTTATGACTCTTGCCGATGGCGATATTGTCATGACAGGCACGCCACAAGGTGTCGGTCGTGTTAATCCGGGCGATCTATTCGAGGGAAAAGTATTTGAGAGTGGGCAGTTACTCACCTCTAAAAAATGGACTGCTGAAAAAACGGGTTAAATAAGAACGGGAAAAGCTGACCCATTTTAATAATGAGCGCTTAAATAGAGCTACCTACCGTTGTTTATCAGCTCGGCTTTTGCAGCAAATCAACGCGAATCGGTACCAAGAAATTATATCCATCCTTGGCTCGACTCAGCATAAACTGATTTTTTACCTGCTCTAATAACTCTGACGTGAGTTGAATATCGCTGTGAGATACGTTGATGACATTGCGTTCAAACTCCGAAAAATCCTGAAACACTATAGGCGTATTGAAAAATACTTGCTCAGACAGGTTAAACAGCCCTTTCTCAACGGAATCAACGATGGCGCCGAATGCGTATTGCCGAACCTGCTCTTCATCATGGAATAGGCGTAGCACATCATTAAAGTCGCCAGCAAAAATAGGCTCTGAAATATAGGCCATGCCCCCTGGTTTTAAGACTCGCGCAACTTCTTGCATTGCTGAAGCCATCATCTCTGGTGGGACGTGGTGTAGAGATTTGAACATAAAGACGTAGTCAAAACTGTTATCGGAGATAGGAATATTCTGGCTGCCCGCCGCGATAAAGCTGACATTTGGCAGGTCGTCTATCAGTAAATTTTGACGGTGCTGAAATTCGTCCACCTCGGTGGCGGTGATGTGGCGATTGAGTCCATGCGTTGCAATTTGTCGAGTCAACTCTGCCTTACCACAACCTAATTCAAGAATGTTTTTATTATCCAGCGCCAACAGACTTTCGTAGATTTCGTATTCAGGGCAGACCTTGTCGATTGTTTGAGGTGATAGTTGCATTGTCAGGTTCTCTTATTAAATCATCAGGCGATTATCTTGAATAACAGCAATAAAGGCAATTTCGTGAAAGCAACAGTGAATGGTTGGCAATAATGGCGCTACTGGACTGCCGTAAAGAGTTCAAATCAATCTCGTCATCAATATTTCCAGCGCTGGTGGGTGCGCAACGCTAACGCTCAAAAAGGAAATCATCCAGAGTGTTCAGGTGCTGAAATGGTCTTGCAGCGTTGTGTGGTTCTCTGCGGGAATGATGCGTTGCTTTTGCTGAACTCGCCAAAGATCGGCGTATAATCCCTGTTTGGCCAGCAAGGCCTGATGCGTGCCCTGCTCTGCGACCATACCTTGATTGAGCACTACAATCTTATCGGCATCGACAACGGTGGAGAGTCGGTGCGCGATCACCAAGCTAGTATGGCCCTGCGAAATTTCCTGGATAGCGGCAAGAATCGCCTGTTCAGATTTACTATCCAACGAGGACGTGGCTTCATCAAACACTAAAATCGGAGGGCGTTTCAGTATGGTACGGGCGATAGCTACCCGCTGTTTTTCGCCGCCGGAAAGTTTCAACCCGCGCTCGCCAACCAAGGTGGCGCTGCCTTCTGGGAGCTCACTGATAAATGCTTCCAGGTGTGCCAAGCGAATGGCTTGGTTGACCTGCTCGTCGCTGGCGTCTGGATCGCCATAGCGAATATTTTCAAAAATACTGTCGTTAAACAAAACAGTATCCTGGGGTACCACACCAATAACCTTGCGTAATGAGTCTTGGCTGACAGTTCTAATATCCTGTCCATCGATACGTATAGTGCCGGCACTAACATCGTAAAAGCGAAACAGTAATTTCATCAGAGTGGATTTACCGGCGCCACTGGCGCCGACCACGGCGACTTTTTGTCCAGGCTCAACGCAAAAGCTCACACCTTTCAAAATTGGGCGATCATCGCGATACTGGAAATAGACATGCTCAAACTGGATTTCACCATTGCTGATAACGAGAGTTTTGGCCCCCTCGGCATCGAGCACTTTGGGGGCTTTCGCCAGCAGTACAAACATTTCCTCAATATTAGCCATGGAGCCTTTGATTTCCCGATAAACAAAACCAAGAAAATTGAGCGGCAAAAATAGCTGCATCATAAAGGCGTTAATGAGAACGAAGTCGCCGATGGTCATGCTGTTATCGGCAACGCGGTAAGCGGCTAATATCATCATGGCGGTCATCGAAGCGGCAATAATCAGTGCTTGGCCACCATTGAGGGTAAATAGTGATAATCGGTTTTTTCGCCTTGCCTGCTCCCACTTGGCTAGTTCTGCATCGTAACGATTTGCTTCAAACTCTTCGTTGGTAAAATATTTTACGGTTTCGAAATTCAATAAACTGTCGACGGCGCGCGTGTTACTCGATGAATCGGCGAGATTGGCTTCGCGAACATATTGGGTGCGCCACTCTGTCGCCTTGATCGAATAGAGCACATAAATCAATACTGAAAATAGTGTAATAGCGGCGAAGCCAAGGCCGTAATTGTAGAAAAGGATACCGACTACCATCGCGATTTCAATAAAGGTCGGTGCGATATTAAAGACAAAAAACCGCATTAAAAAGCTAATGCCGGTAGTGCCACGCTCTATGTCGCGCGCCAAGCCACCGGTACGTCGGTTTAAATGAAAATCGAGATCCATGCTATGCAAGTGGCGAAACACTCTGAGGCCGACTCGCCGCATGGCGCGCTCAGTTACTCGGCCAAAGATGGTATCGCGTAATTCACCAAATAGAACGTTACCGAAGCGTGCCAGGCCATAGGCCAACACCAGTCCGATGGGCGCGATAACCATGGCTAAAGGTTCAGCCGTCGCAGCATCCAGAGCATCGATGATGTGTTTAAGAATAAAGGGCCCGACCACATTGGCGACTTTAGCGGCGACCAGGAATAGCAGGGCAATGATAATGCGGCGTTTATATTCAAGCAGATAAGGCCAGATCAGTTTGAATACCCGCCAGTTAACCTTGGTGTTGGGGTCGTAGGAATAATTACGGTGCCGCATTAAATCAGTTGCCTTATTGAAGAATTAAAAAGGTTGAATCGCTTAGCGGGTGTCAGCCATCCACTATAGAATATATCAAGATTGTCAATTAGAGTTGTTTGATCTGGAACCCTGCTTTTTGTAAGAGGTCGACAATACTTCTTTCACCAACCAAATGGCCAGCGCCAACTACCACAAAATAATTATTATTTGAGTGCAGGAAGCCTTCGATTTTCTTGGCCATTTTTAGGTTGCGCTGAAGGAACATTTTTTCAAATGCTGGGCGTGAATCCGGGAATTCCCTTAACGGTTTTTTAATAAGCAGCTCATCCAGTTGTGCTGCGTCGCCGCGCTGCCAGATATCGGTAAGAGACTTCATTAGCTCAGGATAGTCATCAAATTCCGCCAGAGTTTGGCGCAACATTTGGCCACTTTCGTCCAGGTTTAACAGCAAATCCAGTTGTTGCTCGAGCGTTTCTAATTCAACAATTTTTTTCTTGCCACGTGCGCGATTGAGAAAATGAACATCAATACCCTGGTTGGGAGATAAGCCCAGGTTCATAATCTCCAGTGAGGTTAGGGACATGATAATCATGCCGGGCTTGTACTTTATGAACAATTCCGAGGGCAGATTACGTGTTGTGAGGTGCTGGATCAGCAGTTTATAGGTGCTAGCGTCAATGTGGTCGCGAATGGTTTCATTGCCGGTATAGGTGCCTACCCGAAACAAATAGCTTTGTGTTTGAATCGGGTCAATGTTGGCGATATCCACCTCAACTGCCAAGTGATCGGATTTTGAAAAGGCCGTTTCAATTTCGTGGCGCAGGGGGTAAAAGTCGGGGTTGGCAAAATGAATAGAACCCATCAGGTACAGGGTGTTATGAGATGATTTTACTTCCCAGATAAAACCGCTGTTTTCCTGAGCATAGGCGCTGTTCAGCAAAAACAGCAGTATGCTGTAAGTCAAAAACTTTAGTATGGTGTGCTGGTATTTATACATAAAGCGGCTTCTTTTTGATCAGGTGGATGACAGTAGCCATCCCTGCCCTTTGCTGTAGTAATAATACACGAACGCCATCGAGATGCTGCGCGCGGCATGAAAAAAACAAAAAGCTAGCCATAAGCCATGATTGCCCAGCGGTTGAAACAAATACCATGCGGGGAAAAAAATAAAAAAGGAAGATATAAGCATACAGTTTTGCATCGCATAGGCTTTGCCTGCGCCGAGAAAGATGCCGTCGAGCATAAAGTTCCAGCTGGCAACAAAGGGTAGCAATACTAGCCAAGGCCAGTAAATTAACGCTGCGGAGACAACTGGTGCTATATCAGTTAACAGGCCGATAATCACTTGATCAAACCGCCAGATGGCTATGGCAAAAAATACGCTGGTCAGGAATGCCCACAAGCTTGAGGCCTTGCTAACCTGAAAAAAAAGAGGCAACTGTTTAGCACCAATTGCGCGTCCCGAAAGGACTTCAGCCGCATTAGCAAAACCGTCTGAGCCGTAGGCGAAAAGCATGAGCATAGTCATTAACACCGAGTTAGCGCTTAAAGTTATCGTATCCTGCTGTGCGCTTTGGGCATAAAAAAACGAAAAGGAAAAAAGCAGGCAAAGGGTACGCACAAAAAGATAGCGATTAATTTTGAGCAGTTTGAAATAGCCAGCGAAAACAAAAAGTTGATCAAGAGGGAATGTCGAGGAGTGGCGTTTATTAACACGGTAGACCAGCATTAAGCCAAGCGCTAAACCGGCGAAACTTGAAATTAAAGATCCCCAGGCAACGCCATCCGTGAGCATCTTCATATGGACAACCAGCCAGTAATCCAGCCCGAGATTTATGAGGTTCGTGGTCAGCGCGATTAGTAAAACCTGGCGTGGTTTACCAATGCTGAGTAACCAGCCGACGATAACATAATCGCATAGAATAGCGGGTGCAGAATAAATACGGATATCGCAATAGATGCGTGCATAAAGCTCAACCTCCGGTGCAGGAGCCATATACCAAAACGCCAGTTTAAAAAGCGGCACCTGCAGGGTTATCAGTATCAAGCCGATCAACACGGCCAGAAAGAGTGATTTACTAAGGATGGACAGCGTTTCGTTAAGGTCGTTGGCGCCGTAGGCCTGGGCGCTGAGCGAGGTCGTGCCCATGCGTAAGAAGCCAAAAGCCCAGAACAACATGTCGAAAATAATTGCGGCCAGTGCGACTGCGCCCAAATAATAAGCCTGGGGTAAATGGCCTAGTATTGCCGTATCGACCAGGCCTAACAAAGGGACTGTCAGATTGGAAAGAATCATCGGCCAAGCGAGCTGGGCGATTTGTCTATGCAGTCTCGAAGGGTGCAAGATTCAACCGAAAATATTCACTTACGTCGAGCCAGGAAAAAGGGGCCTAGCTCGACAAAATTAAGAAAGAAATAGATTATGCGGCAGTAGTTGCTTTAATAACAGGGGGTAGTTCGTTGCTTCAAGCATAAAATAGTTGTACTATTTTTTCGCACTATCAAGTAGATGGGGATTGGTTGGATACGGTGGATTCTGCTGTTTGGGTATACCAGTGTATCCTTTTTTTATAAAGATAAAAAATAGGAGACGTGGGGATGCCGTTAAGAACGATGCCCTGGTTCAGGCTCGTGTTAGGTACACTGTTGCTGTCAAGCTCCAGCGCCTGGGCGGAATGGGCGGTCAATATGACACCCGGTGTGACTGCCATTAGCCGAGAAATCTATAGTCTGCACATGATCATTTTTTGGGTCTGTGTGGTGATTGGCGTAGTAGTTTTTGGAGTGATGTTCTGGTCTGTTTTTGCGCATAGAAAGTCTAAAGGCGCGAAGTCAGCACAATTTCACGAAAGTACCACGGTCGAGCTGATCTGGACCACCATACCTTTCGTGATTCTGATTGCGATGGCGATTCCCGCCACCAAAACTCTGGTTAAGATCTATGATTCGAAGGAGTCAGTGATTGATGTAAAGATCACTGGTTACCAATGGAAATGGCGCTACGACTATCTTAATGACGGCTTTGGGTTTTTTAGTAACCTGAGCACTGCGCAAGATGAAATTTACAACAAAACGCCAAAAGGTGAACACTATCTGTTAGAAGTGGATGAACCCTTAGTTGTTCCGGTTAACACCAAAGTACGCTTCCTAATAACGGCCAATGATGTGATCCACTCCTGGTGGGTGCCAGCAATTGCCGTCAAAAAAGATGCGATCCCGGGCTTTGTGAATGAGTCATGGACGATTATCGAAGAGCCCGGTGTGTACCGTGGTCAGTGCGCGGAACTGTGTGGCAAGGATCATGGCTTCATGCCGATTGTAGTCGTTGCTAAAGAGCAGGCGGAATATGATGTCTGGGTAGCAGAGAGGAAGGCTGCTGCGTCAGCTGAAGCAGGGCTTAAAGATAAAGCCTGGACTGCAGAAGAGTTAATGGCACGCGGTGAAAAAACCTACGCTACTTTTTGCGCCGCTTGCCACGGTGCTGAAGGGAATGGAGTTCCGCCAGTGTTCCCTGCGTTAAAAGGCAGCCAGATTGCCTTAGGCGATAAGAGCGCGCATTTAAATTTAGTCATCAATGGTAAGGCCGGCACCGCGATGGCGGCTTTTGGTTCACAGCTAAGTGAAGTGGATTTAGCAGCGGTAATTACCTACGAGCGTAACGCTTGGGGCAACGACACAGGTGACGTTATTCAGCCTGTGGATATCACCAACTTTAAAGCCGCACAATAAGGGGGGTCTGAAAGATGAGCGCAGTTTTAGATACACATGATCACGATCATCACGGCCCTGCCAAGGGCTTAATGCGATGGGTCTATACCACTAACCATAAAGATATTGGCACACTTTATCTATGGTTTAGCTTCCTCATGTTTTTGGTGGGTGGCTGCATGGCGATGGTTATTCGTGCTGAGCTGTTCCAGCCGGGCATGCAGATTGTCGCTCCGGAATTTTTTAACCAAATGACCACCATGCACGGGTTAATTATGGTGTTTGGTGCAGTGATGCCTGCCTTTGTCGGGTTGGCCAACTGGTTGGTGCCAATGATGATTGGCGCGCCGGATATGGCGCTGCCGCGCATGAATAACCTAAGTTTTTGGATTCTACCTTTCGCCTTTATGCTGTTGTTATCAACATTGCTAATGGAGGGTGGAGCGCCCAATTTTGGTTGGACATTCTATGCACCGCTTTCCACGACCTATGCGCCAGACTCTGTAACTTTCTTTATTTTTGGTGTACATATCATGGGTGCATCTTCCATTATGGGCGCGATAAATATTATCGCCACCATTCTGAATATGCGCGCTCCTGGCATGACGTTGATGAAGATGCCGTTATTCGTGTGGACTTGGCTGATCACCGCGTATTTGCTGATTGCAGTAATGCCAGTATTAGCCGGCGTAGTCACCATGATGTTGATGGATATCCACTTCGGCACCAGCTTCTTTAGTGCCGCTGGCGGTGGCGACCCAGTTTTGTTCCAGCACGTGTTCTGGTTCTTTGGCCATCCTGAAGTGTATATTATGATATTGCCAGCCTTTGGCGTGGTTTCACAAATCATTCCAACCTTTAGTCGCAAACCACTATTTGGTTACACCTCAATGGTCTATGCGACAGCGTCCATCGCCTTCTTATCTTTCATCGTTTGGGCGCACCACATGTTTACTGTGGGCATGCCATTAGCGGGTGAGCTGTTCTTTATGTACGCTACTATGCTGATTGCGGTGCCGACGGGGGTGAAGGTTTTTAACTGGGTGACCACCATGTTTAGAGGATCACTCACCTTTGAAACGCCGATGCTATTTGCGGTTTCATTTGTGGTGCTGTTCACCATAGGTGGTTTCTCAGGATTAATGCTGGCGATTGCCCCCGCTGACTTCCAATATCATGACACCTACTTTGTGGTGGCGCATTTCCACTATGTATTGGTGCCGGGTGCTATCTTCGGCATTATGGCGGCTGTCTATTATTGGCTGCCGAAATGGTGTGGCAATATGTACAACGAATCCTTGGGTAAGCTTCACTTCTGGCTATCCTTTGTTGGTATGAACCTCGCGTTTTTCCCGATGCACTTTGTTGGGCTAGCGGGTATGCCACGACGGATTCCTGATTACGCACTGCAATTTGCTGATTTCAATCAGATATCGTCTATTGGTGCATTCATGTTCGGCGCAACGCAGTTACTCTTCCTCTATATTGTGATTAATACGATTCGAAGTGGAAAACCGGCGACGGCGCAGGTTTGGGAGAGTGCGAAAGGGTTGGAGTGGACTATTCCTTCACCAGCGCCTTACCATACCTTTAGTACACCACCTGACGTGAAACAGTAGTGGGGTTGAACGGGTGAAGAAGATGCCAAACCAGACTAATAACAAGGTTATTTTAAAACTGGTGGCTGTTGTGTTTGGTATGTTTGGCTTTGGCTTTGCGCTAGTGCCGCTGTATGACGTGATTTGCGATATTACTGGTTTGAACGGTAAAACTGGTGGTCGCTACGAGATAACCAAAGCGCTGGAAGTAGACCAGGCACGCTGGATTACGGTGCAATTTACCACCAGCAATAATGCCGAAATGCCTTGGGAGTTTAAACCTAAGGAGGCAATGGTTAAGGTGCGGCCAGGCGAAATCAATCAGGTGTATTTTGTGGCGACCAACACTACGAATCATCGTATGAGCGCTCAGGCGGTGCCCAGCTTATCACCCTTTGCAGCAGCAGAATTTTTTAATAAGACGGAATGTTTTTGTTTCAATCAACAAACGCTTGAAGCGGGCGAGTCGATTGATATGCCATTGCGGTTTTTTGTGGCAAAAGATATACCGGAACGAATGAGCAAACTTACTTTGTCCTATACGCTGTTCAACCTGCCAGAATTGGCTGCGAACTAGCGTTTAGGCTCAGCAAAATTTACGAGACGGAGAATAATAATGTCATCAGATAGCTCCTATCAGTCCTACTACGTGCCAGAGCAGAGCAAACTGCCTATTGCCATGGCGATTGGGTTGGCTGTTACTGTGTTCGGTGCTGGCTCAATGATCAATGACATGAGCGCGGGTAAGGCCGACTCAATGACGCATTGGATTTTTTATTTGGGCGCACTAATTATTGCGGCAACCATGTTTACTTGGTTTTCTAAGGTTATCAAAGAAAACCATGCGGGCATGTACAGCGATCAACTCAACCGCTCCTTTGTTTGGGGAATGGGCTGGTTTATCTTTTCCGAAGTCATGTTTTTCGCGGCCTTTTTCGGTGCACTTTATTACGTGCGTAACTTTGCCGTGCCTTGGTTGGGTGGTGAGGGTGAAAAAGGAATTTCCAATATGCTCTGGCCGGAATTTCAAGCGACTTGGCCGTTAGTTAATATGCCTGATGCGTCTAAGTTTGCAACGCCTAAGGAGCTGGTTGATCCCTGGCATATACCGTTGTTGAATACCATCTTATTGCTGAGTTCTAGTGTCACTGTGCACTTTGCGCATACTGCTTTGAAAAAAGAGAATAGAGCTCAGTTGAAGTTGTGGCTGCTGATTACCGTAGCGTTAGGCTTTACCTTCCTTGGCTTCCAGATCTATGAATATGCGGAAGCCTATAACCATCTGGGGTTAACGCTCAACTCGGGTATTTACGGTTCTACCTTCTTTATGCTGACAGGGTTTCACGGCGCGCACGTGACCATCGGTGGTATTATGCTAAGCATTATGCTGCTTCGCGTATTCAAGGGGCATTTCAAGCCAGATGACCATTTCGGCTTTGAGGCTGCTTCCTGGTACTGGCACTTTGTTGATGTCGTGTGGGTTGGCCTGTTCTTGTTTGTTTATATTCTGTAGGCACTTTAGATCGGTGTTCTGTTTGGCTTTAGCTGTGTGTTCTGCCTAAAGCCAAACGCACCGACTCAAATCCGTCCAATTTTGACCACTATCTATGCCAAGGTGCGCCAAGGGTCAGATCTCCTGACCAGAGGCCATAACTAACACAGGCAATGAGCAAAACAGCCAGTATTACACGAATGCCCAGCGCTTTTCGGGTACGGTCAGACTTGCCTTTATCTTTGAGCAGACAAAAAACGCTGTAGCCCAAGCTAATCAGAATGGCGATGAATAAAATGACAATAGTTGGTTTGAGCCACATAATAGCAACCTGTTGCCTGTGTGTTGAAAGCGTTTGCTGGAGTATATCGGAAAAGCCGCTTAGCTTCATTATTTGCTATTGGATGAGTGATCGGGTTGCGCGTGGCTATTAGGATTCCCGGTGGGCGTTTTGAAATTATTCCGAATTGGAAAATTGCGCTGTTTTATATATTTTTTATGCCGATCTTGTTGCGTTTCGGTTTTTGGCAAATAGAAAGAGCCGAAGAAAAAACCCAGTTAGAGCAGGATTATAATCAACGTATGCAGGCGCCGCCGATCTCATTGCAGCAGGCAATGGCGTTATCGGATCGCGCTTATGTGCGAGTCACGCTCGAGGGTCAGTTTGATAACGAGCGGCTAATGTTACTGGACAACAAAATATTTCAGGGGCGAGTTGGGTACGAGGTCATCGCGCCCTTTATCCTTACTTCACCCCTGTCAGTTGAAACCGACACGAAACAAGGTCAAGGCATCGATTATTTGTGGGTGAACCGGGGCTGGCTTGCTCTGGGCGAGAGTCGGGCGCAACTGCCACAGGTGCCGCAGATCAAACATCAACAACGTATAGTGGTTGGTATTGATCTTCCAGTGGGAGAGCCCTTCATGTTAGCTGATGAGCCCTACAAGGGGCAATGGCCGGAGGTATTACAGAAGGTTGATGTCGAGCGCATGAACCAGCGTTATGGGCAATCCTCTCCGTTGCAGGGTGCGCCTTTTATGGTGCGCCTTGCCGAAGGTAGTCCAGGACAATTACAAATAATCTGGCAGCCGATCAATATGACACCGGCGAAGCACCTGGGTTATGCCTTGCAATGGTTTACCATGGCCTTTGCGCTAACCCTCCTGTATCTCTATGTTACCCTTAAGCGAATAAAAAAAGATGACAAAAAATAACCAAGAGTATATCGAATCCTCGGCGGGCAAACCCAAAGGCAGGCTAACCTTAATCAGTATTTTTGCTATTGCTTTTGTGCCGATGGTGTTGGCCACCTATATGTATTTCAATAATGTGCTGGTGCCATCGGGCCGGACTAATCACGGAACTTTAATATTGCCGCCATTGGTGTTTGACGAGCTTGAGCTTATGGATGTTGCTGGTCAGCCGCTCAAAGTTGATGCAATGGAGGCTAAGTGGATGCTGCTGGTGCTTTCGGATGGTGTTTGTGAGCGTGCCTGTAGCGACGCGCTGTATAAAGCGAGACAGGTTAATGTCGCTCTGCACAAAGAGTCTGACCGCGTAATCCGCTACTTGGTGGACGTTAGCGGTGATGGTTTGGAAAATGTTACTGAAAAACATAAAACCGAGTATCCTCAGCTTCATTACTCCAGTGCGGATAGGTTTCATCTTAAACGCTACTTAGATCATAAGGTCGACGCTAATACCGCCTTAACTCAGAGTTATATTCTCGTGGTTGATCCGATTGGTAATATCATGATGTATTTTACTGAGCAAAATAGTGGTAAGGACTTGCTCGAGGATTTAAAGCGGTTGCTTAAGGTTTCCAGAATCGGTTGAACTCAGATATCGCGCCTAGCTTGCTATTACTAGGTGCTCTGGTGATAATACGGTACTAAGCCTCTGGTGAAACCAGACTTTGTAGCAATAGGATCGCGCTGGTTTGTCCGCATTTGAGCAGATGTATCGCGATATATAAAAAATTAACGAATAGTGTACTCATGTCGGAAGTAATGGATTCCTCGAAATCACTTTCCCCCAGCTGGCGTGACTATCTGGAGATGTGTAAGCCGCGCGTCGTTGCGCTGATGCTATTAACCTCTGTCATCGGCATGTTTTTGGCGACGCCGGGTATGGTGCCTCTCGATATTCTGATATTCGGTAATTTAGGCATTGCTTTAGGTGCTGGGTCGGCAGCGACAGTTAATCATATTGTTGATTGGCGCGTTGATTCGGTGATGGCCCGTACCCACAACCGCCCCATCGCGCAAGGCCGCGTCAGCCTGCGGCAGGCAATTACTTTCGCACTGCTAATCGGTGTTTTAGGAATGGGCATGTTGGTGTTGTTAGTGAATCCGCTCACTGCTTGGTTAACGATGGCCTCTTTGATTGGTTATGCCTTTATCTATACCGGCTGGCTTAAACGCGCTACACCGCAAAATATTGTGATAGGCGGTCTTTCCGGTGCAGTACCGCCCTTGTTGGGTTGGACTGCCGTAACCAATAGCCTGGATGCAGACGCTTTGCTGCTGGTGTTAATCATTTTCGCCTGGACGCCACCGCATTTTTGGGCGTTGGCGATACACCGTAAGGATGAATACGCCAAAGTCGAAATACCCATGTTGCCCGTGACCCATGGTGAGCGTTATACCAGTTTACATATTTTGCTTTACACACTTATTATGATTGCCGTCACCCTGCTCCCCTTTGTCAGTGGCATGAGTGGAATTTTTTATCTCGTCAGCGCGATCGTCTTGGGTTTGGGCTTTTTGTATTGGGCGATTATGATTATGATTGGTAGCAATCCACATGCGCCAATCAAAACCTTCAAATACTCCATTTACTACCTCATGGCGCTATTTGCTGCAATGCTAATAGACCATTATCTGTAAGCGATTCCAACTATGTCGAGTATTAAGCAAACGGTTATTGTACTGCTCTGTGTTATCGCCCTCATTGTCGGGATGATGGTGGCGCGGGTGGTGCGCTCACCCGAAATTTCCACCGAGCAGTTACAACAATTAGGAGCGATTGTTAAACAGCAAAGCACTAAGCTTGCTGATTTTTCCCTGATTGATCATCAAGGTAGGACTTTTGACAATCGGCGCTTGCAGGGAAAGTGGAGTCTGGTCTTTTTCGGCTATACCTATTGTCCTGATGTTTGTCCCACGACGATGGCCTTGTTGAGCCAACTGGAACAAGAACTGCAAGGCTCGATTGCTGAGGACAATACACAATACATACTCGCGTCCGTCGACCCTGAGCGTGATACCCCGGAAAAATTAGCGGAATATGTCACTCACTTTAATACCGATTTTATTGGTGTTACCGGAGAGGTGGCGTCCATGTTTGAGTTTGCGCGCAACCTAAATAGCATGTTTGCCAAGGCGCCGATCGATGACTCAGGCAGTTACTTGGTAGATCACAGCATGAGCATCGCGATTATTAATCCAGCGGGAGAACATCATGGGTTTTTGCGCGGCCCACATAACGTCGCAAACATGAATCAAGCATTACGTGCGATTATGGGAAATTACCGCTAACCTTTTTCAACCCTTTTCCACTACATTGATTTCTCAACAAAGGTGCTTAGTCTATGAAACATACGCTGTTAGCAGTTATCTTTGTGGGAGCAACAATAATTCATTTACCTGGAGCTGTAGCGGCGGATAGGTCTGTGGAATTCCTCAACGTGCGGAAAACAAATTTACCTTTCTCAGATGCTGTCCGAGTCGGAGATCTGCTGTTTCTTTCCGGTAATATTGGTACGGTTCCCGGGAAAATGGCGTTAGCGCCAGGAGGCATTCAGGGTGAAGCCAAGCAAACCTTGGAGAATATAAAAACAACTCTTGAAGCCCATGGGTACGCCATGTCTGATATTGTTAAATGCACGGTAATGCTTGCTGATATTGCAGAGTGGGCAGACTTTAATCAAGTGTATGTTACTTTTTTTAGCCCACCCTACCCGGCGCGTAGCGCTTTTGCGACGAATGGGTTAGCACTCGGTGCTAAAGTTGAGCTCGAATGCATGGCTGCCATTGGCAATAAAAACGATTAGCTAGCCTTTCTAGTCAGTAATCGAAGTGGAATAAGATAACAAGAAAGGAAAACCAAGGCTGCTGCCAGGACAATGGATGGCCCGGTCGCCGTATCCCATTTCAATGACGCAAACACCCCCAACGCGACGGCAATGCAACCTAGCAAGCTGGCCATCAAGGCCATGCTTTCAGGGCTGTGGCTGATGCGGCGTGCGGCAGCTGCAGGAATAATCATCAGAGAAGTAATCAGCAGGACGCCAACAATTTTCATTGCCACAGCGATCACTATTGCCATCAGCAACATCAGTAATAATCGAATTAGCAAAACGGGATAACCTTCAGCTTGAGCCATTTCCTCATCAATGGTAATGGCGAGCAATGGTCGCCAGAAGATCAACAATAACGAAGAAACCACCACTGTTCCGACATAAATCCAAATTAATTCAGTGCTGGTAACGGTGAGTAAATCGCCAAATAGATAAGATAGCAGATCTAGGCGAACGCCTAATAAACCGATACTGATCAAACCGAGAGAAAGGGTACTATGGGCCAATATACCCAACAATGTGTCGGTGGAGATAAAACGGTGTTGTTGCAGCACCACCAATATCACAGCTATCAATACGCAGCAAATGATGACGGCAATATTGAGATTCAAATCAAAAGCAATACCGAGGGCGATGCCAAGTAAGGCGGAGTGCGCGAGGGTATCACCAAAATAAGACATGCGGCGCCAGACTACAAAGGAGCCTAGCGGCCCCGCGATGAGTGCGACACCGATTCCGGCCAATAGCGCGTACCAAATAAAATCAGCCATGGGGGTGTTCCGAGCGGTCGACAATATTGCCCGAATCATCATGGCTATGGTCATGATGGTGCGCGTAGAGCGCAATCGACTTCACCGCCTCGATACCAAAAAGTTCACGGTAAGCCGGGTCGTTGCTTACTCGCTCTGGGTGGCCGGAGCAGCAGATATGATGATTCATGCAAATGACTTGATCGGTTGAGGACATCACCAGATGGAGATCGTGCGAAACCATCAGTACGGCGCAGCGGTATTGAGTACGTATTTTCTTTATCAGCTGATACAGCTCTGTTTGGCCCTGAAGATCGACGCCCTGCACTGGCTCGTCGAGCACCAATAGCTGGGGATTGCGCAATAAGGCACGGGCCAGTAGGACGCGCTGCAATTCGCCGCCGGAAATACTTTGCATTGGGCGCGCAATTAAATGCTGTGCGGATACTTGCTGCAACGCGGTCAGCGTATCAATAGAGTGTGCTGATCGCCACACATTGAGGAAACCTTGTACATTTAACGGAATGGTACGATCCATTTGCAAGCGCTGCGGCATATAACCGATGCGTAAATCCGGCGCTTTGCTGATTCGCCCCGACGTGATTTTTATTAAACCAAGAATGGCCCGAATTAAGGTGCTTTTACCAGCACCGTTGGGGCCAATCAGGGTAATTATTTCTCCCGCGGTAATCGCTAAGCTCACTTTGTCGATGATCAAATCACCACCGATTTTGATGCTCACCTCGTCGAGGGAGATCAGAGAGTTGGGTACATTCATGCTTCGCTTAGCCCTGGTTGGCAACGACTACACAGCCCGATTACTTCGATAGTTTCACTTTGGATAGCGAAACCAAAGGAATCAGCTTTCTGCTGAATGGCCCGATTGATGTTCTGTGAGTCCATTTCGATGGCAATACCGCACTGTGAGCAAAGCAAAAACTGACTAATGTGTTCAGCCTTATGCAGGCTACAACCGACGAAAGCATTTAAGGAAGCGATACGATGAATAAAGCCCTGTGTCAAAAGAAATTCTAAAGCCCGATAGACGGTAGGTGGTGCAATGACCTTACGCTCGCCTTCGTGTTTGTGCGCCGTCAGTTGGGCAATAATGTCGTAGGCACCTAGGGGTTTGTGGCTCTGCCAAATCAAAAATAGCACCTGCTCACGAGTTGGCGTTAGCCTCAAGCCAGCCTCCAGACAGGTTGTTCGAGCTAATGCCATGGCGGTATCCACACAGTCGTTATGATTATGCGGCTGGCAAGCGATATGTTTTTTTACAGAGTTTGGCATGTGACTTAGTTTAACAATAAGTGTTATATTATAACATTATTATTATAGATAGAATTTCTCCATGCAGATTAAAAATTTTGCTTTTATCCTAATATTGCTAATCCCAATCAACCTAAGCGCTAGCGCCCAACCTCGCATATTGGCCAGCATTAAACCGCTACAAATGATCGCGCAAGCAATCCTTGGTGAAGGCCAACAAGCGCAAGTGCTTTTGCCACCTGGTGCGACGCCGCACCACTACAGTATGCGGCCCTCGGACATGGTCAAATTACATGGGGCTGAGGTTATTATTTGGTTAGGCGAAGAGTCGGAAAATTATCTAGCGAAGCCTTTAAAAAAACTGGCAACAGAAAAGTCTGTGTTGAACCTCGAACAATTTCTTAACCGCGGTACCGATGGTTATCTTGATCCGCATTTTTGGCTCAGCGGTAAACGGGCATTGACAGTCGCCAAAGTAATTGCGGCACATTTAATCAAGCTCGATGGTGAACGCGAAGCGGACTATCGCCGCAACCTGGATGCGTTTAGCGCCGATTTAGCGCAGTTAGAAATTCAGATAAGGCAGGATTTCGAAACACAGGGCTTTCGTTATCTGGTTTACCATGACGCTTATCGCTATTTTGAACAGGAATATGGCTTATCGCACCGAGGAATTATTAGCCTCCACCCGGAGGTAAACCCCGGTGCAAAGCATTTTTTGCAATTGCAAAGGACTATAGAAACAGAGAATATCCAATGTATTATTGCGGAACCTGAAAGCAATCCATCGGTATTAGCCACTTTAATGGCAATAAAGGAAATGGAATTATTGGTACTTGATCCGTTGGGCGGCACTATTGCATCGGTGCCGGAAGCCTACTTAATCTTTTTACGAAAGGTTGCTGATACTTTTATGCGCTGTCAATAAAGAAAGGAGTTAAAACTATTCAGTGGAATTGCTACAGCAGATCATTTCAACGCTTAAAGGTGTTTTAAGCCTTATTTTATTGGTTATCTATACCCTGCTGGGGTTGTCACCAGTTATGCTGATTGCATTAGTTAAATGGCTGGCACCGAATCAAGGCTTAAAGCGGCACTGTACGTATGCGGTGGTGAAAATTGCTGAATATCTGGTATATGCGTACAAAACAACTTTTGAAATAATTCACCGCCCGAAATGGGATGTTGCTGGGTTGGATGGATTATCGTCGCAAAACTCCTACTTGATTATCGCTAACCACCAGGCTTGGTCAGATATCCCCGTCCTGGTTTTTTTGCTTGTTGGCAGGGTGCCTTTCTTCAAGTTTTTCCTTAAAAAAGAACTGATTTGGTTGCCATTTATAGGTGTAGCCTGTTGGGCGCTCGACTTTCCCTTTATGCGGCGGCATAGCAAGGAAGAGCTGGCTAATAATCCGCAATGGCGTGGCAAGGATTTGGCAACTACGCGTGAGCTATGCAAAAAACTGGATGGTGAACCTGTCTCTATTGTGAATTTTATTGAAGGCACACGCTTTACGCCACAAAAAAGAATACGGCAGGTTTCGCCCTATCAGCATTTGCTCAAACCTAAGTCCGGTGGGGTTGCTTATGTAGTAAGCATGCTCGGCGATAACTTGGCTGCTGTTATTGATATGAGCATTATTTATCCAGGTGGCCCTCAAAATTTCTGGCAGTTTTTGTCCGGAAAATTAAAGAAAGTGGTGGTAAGAGTCAATAAACGAGCAATCCCCCCGCAGTTACACGAAGGAGATTATCAGGCGTCAGATGAGTATCGTGAAGGTTTTCAGCAGTGGGTGGCATCCCTTTGGCTGGAGAAGGATGCATTGATTGAATCAACGCTAACGAAACCAGTTACCAAGTGATAATTTCCCATTTGGGTACCATAAAGCGCGGCTCATCCACGCGCATAAAGTTGTCGCTACCATCTTCGGCCACCAGATAGTAGGGCTTACCCTTTTTGGGGATCACCTTGATGGCATAGAGAAAGCCGTTAATACGGTATTCGTGCACAACCTTGTCTTCCAGTTGTTTAATAATAATGTCGGGCTCGCCGGACTCTTCTTCAGGTGCAGCTACCACCCAATGAGGAAGTGCGGCGATTAAAGTAATGCAGAGTAGGTTTCTAAGTCGGTAATACATGGGCTCACCTAAAAGTTAATTGAAGGGGTTATGTCGTTAACCAAGAATCACCACATTTAAGTGTTTCATTCTCTGGTTGCGCGGTTATTATAGACAGCATTCTACCCTCAGAATTTAGTTCGTATCAAAAAATATCATGTCAAATACAAATAATGCCCCCTTAGTTCTGGTAGACGGTTCGTCTTACCTGTTTCGTGCATTTCACGCACTGCCCGACCTGCGCACTACTAACAAGCAGCCCACAGGTGCGGTTCGCGGCGTCATCAGTATGATACGTCGTTTGATGAAAGACTACCCTAACTCGCATATTGCCGTCATCTTTGATGCCAAAGGAAAAACCTTTCGACATGACCTCTATGCGGAATATAAAGCTAATCGTCCGCCGATGCCGGATGATCTCAGAGTACAGATTGAACCTATCCACCGCATTATTGAGGCGATGGGGATTCCTTTGTTAGTGATCGACGATGTTGAGGCAGACGATGTTATCGGTACTCTGGCAACACAGGCCACGGAGCATCAATTTGAAACGGTGATCTCTACTGGCGATAAGGATATGGCGCAGCTGGTAAGCGAACATGTCAGCCTGGTCAATACGATGGATGGCACTAAAACGGATAGGCAAGGGGTTGTCGATAAATTCGGAGTGCCAGCCGAGCGCATCATTGATTATCTGGCGTTGGTGGGGGATAGCTCGGATAATATTCCCGGCGTCCCTAAATGCGGCCCGAAGACTGCGGTTAAGTGGCTGAATCAATACGGATCTCTGCAAGTGGTCATGCAGCATGCCGATGAAATTGGTGGTAAAGTCGGTGAAAATTTACGCAGCGTACTAGACATTTTACCCCTCTCCTATCAACTGGCCACGATTAAAACGGATGTTGCTCTGGACGTGACGCCGGAATCCTTAACCCACCAAGAACCAGATCGAGAAACCTTGTTGCGTTGGTTTAAAGAGTTGGAGTTTAAAACCTGGGTGGCGGAACTTGAATCTGACTGTCCGCCAACTGAAGTGGTTAGTGCAGAAGCTAAGAGCGAAGGCGAAATCGGTTCAAATCAGGCGACAGATTATGAGGTTGTGCTCGACAAAGCTAACTTCGAAAAATGGTTGGATAAGATCAATCGGGCAGACTTAGTCGCTTTTGATACGGAAACCACCAGCCTGAATTATATGGAAGCAAAATTGGTGGGTGTTTCCTTAGCGGTAACCCCCTATGAGGCGGCTTATATACCGGTTGGACATGACTATTTGGGCGCGCCAGCTCAGCTGGAGCTGAGTTATGTACTGGCGGAACTGAAGCCTTTTCTGGAAAGCTCAGATCACCGCAAGGTCGGACAAAACTTAAAATATGATATGAATATTTTGGCCAATCATGAGGTCATGCTGGCCGGTATTGCGCAGGACACTATGCTGCAGTCCTATGTGTTGAACTCGACCGAGCGCCACGACATGGATAGCCTGGCATTAAAATATTTAGGCCACGAAACCATCCATTTTGAAGATGTTGCAGGGAAAGGCGCGAAACAACTAACCTTTAATCAGGTTGAAATGGAGTCGGCGGGTAAGTACGCCGCCGAAGATGCGGATATCACTTTGCGGCTATACCGGCAAATGCGCCCGATGCTTGAGGCGGTGCCCTCTTTGCAAAGGGTGTATCAGGAGATTGAATTAGCTTTAGTGCCGGTGCTTTCTCGTATCGAATGTAAGGGAGCGTTGGTGGATGCAAAGATGTTGGGGCAGCAAAGCCAAGAATTAGCAGAACGCTTGCTGGAAATAGAAAGGCAAGCCTTTGACATGGCGGGGGAAGAATTTAATCTGGGCTCGCCAAAACAACTACAAGTGATTTTTTACGAAAAGCTGGGCTTACCAATATTGAAGAAAACCCCGAAAGGACAACCCTCCACAGCAGAACCAGTGTTACAGGAATTAGCGCTGGATTACCCATTGCCGAAAGTGATATTGGAGCACCGCAGTTTAAGTAAACTCAAATCTACCTACACCGACAAACTGCCACTTCAGATCAATCCAAAAACTGGACGAATTCATACCTCCTATCATCAAGCTGTGGCGGCTACCGGGCGTTTATCTTCTTCAGACCCCAATTTACAGAATATTCCAATTAGAACGGCAGAGGGACGAAAAATTCGTAAAGCTTTTATCGCCCCCGAGGGATATAAATTGGTTGCGGCGGATTACTCCCAAATCGAGCTGCGGATTATGGCCCACCTATCGCAGGACAAAGGTTTACTGGAAGCCTTCGCCAAAGGAATGGACGTGCACCGCGCGACCGCCTCAGAGGTGTTTAATACCCGTTTTGATGATGTTTCTAACGAGCAACGTAGAAGTGCCAAAGCCATTAATTTTGGTCTGATTTACGGCATGTCTGCGTTTGGTCTTGGGCGCCAGCTGGGAATTGCCCGCAAAGAAGCACAGGCCTACATCGACCGTTATTTTGAACGTTATCCGGGGGTGCTAACCTATATGGATAACATCCGCAGTCAGGCCGCCGAAAAGGGTTATGTGGAGACTTTGTTCGGTCGCCGCCTTTATCTGCCGGAAATTAATGCGCGTAACGCTATGCAAAGACAAGCGGCGGAGCGAACAGCGATCAACGCACCCATGCAAGGCACAGCAGCGGATATTATCAAAAAAGCAATGATTGAGGTCGATCGGTGGTTAGCGAAAGATAAGCCGGACGCGCAGGTGATTATGCAGGTGCACGATGAGTTGGTATTAGAAGTGGCGGAGCCAGCACTGGATTTGGTAACGCAAAAACTGCGTGAACACATGAGTTCGACGGTCAAATTGGATGTGCCATTGATTGTCGACATTGGTATTGGCGATAATTGGGACGAGGCACATTGATGTTTTAGCAAGAACCAAAAAGGGCAAATTGTTTGGTTCGGGAACTATATTAAAAGAAGGCAGTCTCATTGTTTGTGCTTATACAGTAAGCAAACTGACTTGATCTTCTCCTAGTCAAAGCATCTCCGGAATGCATCCCCGCAGATACCGGAGAATTTCGCCCCATGCATCTCCCCCAAGGGTGTGTGGGGCTTTTTTATGTGTTGATGATTATGCCGGTCGTTATCCCAACTGCAACCATGCGGCTAATTTATTTCTAGCTTCCTCGACACCGGTCAGGGCGGTTCCAGAAAATAGCTGTACGGTGGCAAGCGGTGAGCTTTTCAGAGCTTGCTCAACTTTCAATCTAGTGGACTTTGCTGGGCCGAATTTCAATTTATCCGCCTTGGTTAATAGAATATGAGTGGGCAGCTGGCATTCGCGGGTCCATTTCAGAATGGATTGATCAAATTCAGTCAGTGGGTGGCGGATGTCCATAATTAAAAATAACCCGCACAGGCTGGTACGATTACGCAAATAGTCGTCGATAAAAATTTCCCATTTCTTTTTTTGCGCTAACGGTACTTTCGCATAGCCATAGCCCGGTAGGTCAACCAGCCTGTGTTCAGCTGTTGTCACACTAAAAAAATTGAGTAATTGGGTGCGGCCAGGTGTTTTACTGGTTTTGGCCAATTTTTTTTGCTGAGTTATGGCATTGATTGCGCTTGATTTGCCGGCGTTGGAGCGTCCTGCAAACGCAACCTCCCGGCCCTCTTCCGACGGACACTGGTTGAGCCTTGCTGCGCTGGTTAGAAAACCAGTCTGTTGAAATGGATTTTTGAGGGTATTATTCATGGGCTGCGACTTGTCTGCCTTTCTGATATTGGAAGCGGGAACGGATTATAGCGCGTAACGCAGCAATTAGCGCACATAGTCTACTTGGCCCGGCCACAGGTCTCCCGTTTATGAAAATAATAGTATATACTTCGCCCTGTTTTAAGCAGGGTGGAATGCCGCACTTCTGATAATACCAACTATAATAAAATAGGTATTTTAGTAACGGAGTCTTGTGGCAAATGAAAATATTATGTGCTTGGATATTAGCTGTTAGCTTTACACTCACAGCATCGGCGCAGGAGTTGGGAAAAACCTTCCAAAAAACCTGTGGTTTTTGTCACCAATCGGGGGTCGCTGGAGCACCTAAAATCGGCGACAGAGCCGCTTGGGAACCGCGCTTGAAAAAAGGCATGAAAGTCTTAGTTGAGAGTGTTGTGAGTGGTAAAGGCGCAATGCCTCCGAAAGGTTTATGTGCTAACTGCGGGACAGAAGATTATCGAGCGTTGATTAATTATATGGCGGCTCAGTAAGTCGGGCGAATATTGGTATTAAGTTTAGGATATAAAATGAGAATACAGTTTTTGAGCTTAGTTTTGGGGATGAGTTTGGCGGGTTACGCGGTCGCTGATGGCGATGCCCAGGCCGGTCAAACGAAAGCTGCCGCATGCGGCGCTTGTCATGGTGCTGACGGGAATAGTTTTGTGGCTGCGTTCCCTAAGTTAGCGGGTCAAAATACGAACTATCTGGTTAAACAGATGAAGGATATTATGTCGGGAGCACGTTCAGTGCCGACTATGGCCGGACAGCTGGATGGTAAGTCTGACCAGGATTTAGCAGATATCGCCGCATATTTCGCTAGCCAGAAAGTGTCTGCGGGTGAAGCGAAAAAAGAGTTAGTTGCCTTGGGTGAAAGACTTTATCGAGCCGGCGACAAAGATATTGGGGTTGCTGCTTGTACCGCCTGCCATTCACCTACGGGCTCTGGTAACTCGGCAGCAGGGTACCCTGCGCTGCGTGGGCAGTATGCAGATTATACTGCTGCGCAACTGAAAGCATTTCGAGATGGTCAGCGTACTAATGATGGCGATGCTAAAATCATGAGCACGGTCACTTACCGTCTTAATAATGCTGAGATTGAAGCTCTGGCAAGTTATATTCAAGGGCTGCATTAAGCTGATTAAGCTGGTGCGAGCGAATAAATAAGAGGGTGGCTCAGCCGCCCTTTTTTATAGAGCCTAAACAACTGGGTGTCGTTATTGGTAAGAGAATATTAATTCATCGATCAATTTTCAGATTTGATGGTCTTAGTCAGGCAAATGAATTAATTGATCTTTATATGGAGTTAGCGAATGCGGAAATTAATTAAAAAAAGTTTTCTTATTTTACTCATGATGCCATTGTTAGCCTGTGCTGAGGCTGAACAGGAGTTTCGCGCGGGTGAACACTACGTTGAGTTACCAAGGGCCGCCAGCACCAGTGCTCCTGAAGGGAAAATCGAGGTTGTGGAGCTGTTCTGGTATGGTTGCCCGCATTGTTACCAATTAGAACCACGTTTAGAAAAGTGGGCAACAGAACTACCCAATGATGTAAAATTTGTACGTATGCCTGCAGTGATGGGGCGTGGTTGGGAACTACATGCTCGCGCCTATTATGCCGCTGCCTTACTCGGGGTTGAGGGTAAAACCCATGCGGCCTTATTTGACGCGATACACAAAAAACGTGAAAACCTTTTTGACCAAAAATCGCTAGCCGGATTTTATGCAAAATATGATGTTAAGGAGGCCGACTTTAATCAGGCCTTTAATTCCTTCAGTGTTAATAGCAAAATCATGCAATCGAAAAACCGCCAAAAAGACTACCGAGCAACTGGTGTACCCGCCATTATCGTTAATGGAAAATATCGCGTCGGAGCTGGTATGAAGGCGGGCGAAGATGGACTATTTGAGGTTGTCAATTACCTCATTAGAAAAGAGCGTAAGGCGATGAAGCAGGACTAGTCAGCACTCTGCTTCTAGTGCGAAGTGGGTTTCCTCGTCTTGCCCACTTTAAGAGTAACGAGGTCAGCTAGGCGATCGTACGTTTTGATAGAGCGGTAGTTAGTATGCTTCGACATTTTTCGACTAATTTAAAACGTTCGGCCAACCGTTCGCCTGCAACGCTAGTGTCTTTTGATGACACGCAAAAGAATGGGCCGCCGAAGACCCACAGAACGAGCTTAAAGCTACTCAGTTATAATATCCAAATCGGCATACAGAGTCAGGCGTACCGTCATTATGTGACGCGCGGCTGGCAGCATGTTCTTCCACACTCCCAGCGTTCCGAGAATCTAGACCGCATTGCATCAACCTTGTCGCACTTTGATATTGTTGCGTTGCAGGAAGCGGATGGTGGCAGTATACGTACTGGGCACATTAATCAAGTACGATACTTGGCGGAGGCTGCTGGGTTTCCCTATTGGTATCAGCAGCTCAATCGAAATTTGGGTAAGTTGGCGCAGCATAGTAATGGCGTGCTCAGTCAGCTGAAACCCCAGGTTATTGAAGATCATAAGTTGCCTGGCTTATTGCCTGGACGTGGCGCCATCGTGTTGCGCTATGGCAGTTTGCAGGTGCCTTTAGTGCTAGTCATATTGCACCTTTCGTTGGGTCAGCGCGCGCGCAACAATCAGCTTTCCTACATTAAAGAGCTGATTAAAGATTATCGGCATGTGGTGGTGATGGGTGATTTGAATAGCAATGCCAGTGCCATACTTAAACAACTCTCACCCCTGAGTGAAAGGGGGCTTACATCGCCATCGGGTGTCTTCAATACGTATCCGAGCTGGAAGCCGATTCATAATTATGATCAGATTCTTGTCAGTTCCAGTTTGACAATCAAACATGTAGAAGTGTTAGATCGTACCTTATCTGATCACCTGCCGATAGCGATGGAAATTGAATTGCCGGATGTTCCAGGGTTCGTCTGTGCTAGCTAAGGAATTAATCAACGGGTCCTTAATATCTATCCTATCCAGATCAATTTTATTGAACAGTTTTGTGGGGTAAGGTTGCATAGTTAAAGTTATTTATTATATAAGGGCATGGTAAAACCGAACACCCTCGGAGAATCGAACGGCCAGGCAAACTGAGCTAAGGAAAGAAAGCGATAATGAAAAGGGCGAGTTATGAGCATTGATCTCATTAGTATAGAGCGGCAATGTGAAAGTGAACCTTCGGCTGTTGACATCAATGTTGGGGATTTGTTGGTTGCTTACCTCGAACAGCTCAAAGTCGAATATGTTTTTGGTATTCCGGGCGGTGCTATTGAGCCCTTGTATAATGCGCTAGCGCGCAGCGCCAGACGCGGTGGACCGAAGGCCATTATTGCGAGACATGAAACCGGTGCGGCCTTTATGGCGGATGCCTACGCGAGAAATACTGGTCGGCTGGGGGTTTGCTGCTCAACTACAGGACCGGGTGCTACCAATATGCTTACCGGGGTTGCCTCTTCTTTCGAAAATAGCACACCGCTGTTAGTGATTACACCGCAAACTTCGCTAAATAAATTTGGCCGCAAAGCGATGCAGGAATCGGGCGATACTGGCATTGATTTGGTGGGGATGTACCAGTTTTGCACACGCTATAGTACGCTGGTCAGCCATGTGGAACAGTTTGAGCATAAGCTGGTGTCTGCCATTATGACCGCTTTTAGCTCTCCTAGTGGGCCAACGCATATTAGTATTCCGTCAGATATACTCCATGCCAAAGTGGCTGCCGGACCTTCCTATAATATTCATAAATTACTGCAGCGTCCTATGATGCAGGACGACTTTTCGGTTAACGAACTCATCAAACTTTTGACCGCATCCAAGAAGACTGTATTTGTGTTGGGCGTTGGCGCAAGAGAAGCTGCCAGCCAAGTTATTGATGTTGCGCTGGCCCTAAAAGCCACTATTTTAACGACACCGGATGGTAAAAGTTTTATCAGCCCTTACCACCCACAGTTTCGGGGCGTAATAGGTTTTGCTGGCCATCGTAGCGCTAATAAAGCGCTCTCAGATCCTGCTGTTGACACAGTGGTGGTAGTTGGCGCGTCATTGGGTGAATTCACTTCAAACGCCTGGGATACAGGAGCGATGCTTAATAACAGGTTGATTCATGTCGATGAATTAGAAGCGAATTTTACGCGATCACCGATGGCGAAATTACACGTACGGGGAAGAATTGCAACAATATTCGAGCATGTTATTGCCAGCTTGGCGGAGCGTGAACAGAAACAGAAAGTTATTGCGCTAATTGAAGACCACCAGCGCAGTCGGCCCACTTCAATCGAAAATAATCGCAAAGATAGCTCTGAAAATATGCACTTTGAGCTGGATGATCCACGAAAAATTTTTGATGACAGCATTCCTATTAAGCCACAATGGCTAATGCATCAACTGACACAAATTTTTCCGGTCAACACGCGTTTTCTGGCTGATACCGGCAACAATCTCGCTTGGGCAATTCATTACCTGAACCCCTTTGACCGACGCGTCGGGCAACGTCGACAGCTATCACGTTGGAATAGCGAGCAGCACCGCTATGATTATGGTCGACGGCAGCGCAGTAATGCGTTATTTCAGGTTTGTGCGGAATTTTGCTCGATGGGCTGGTCGCCCGGTAGTGCCATTGGCACAGCGTTGGCAAACCCAGGTGAGCCTGTTGTCTGTATTGTTGGTGATGGCAGTTTTCTTATGTCAGGAAATGAAATTACCGTAGCGCTGCAAGAGAAGTTGTCGGTCATTTTCTTAGTGCTCAACGACACTTCGCTCGGCATGGTAAAACATGGGCAGATACTCAACGAATCTGAAAGCATCGGTCATTATTTGCCAAAGGTTAACTTTTCTGCGCTTGCAGAAGCGATGGGCATTCCCGGATACAAAGTGACAACGCCCAAAGAGCTTAAAGCTCTCAATATTGATGTGATCTGCCATCGAGCAGGCCCAACACTTATTGAAGTAATTATAGATCCCGACGAAGTGCCGCCTATCGCGACACGTATTAAGGGTATGAATTAAGCGACTGCCATGGCCGAAGAAAAAGAGAAAAAGAAAGAGTTTATACATTCCAAAATCTGGGAAGAAATACCCGAACCGGATAACCCCTTTGCGGCTGCTGCTTGCTATTGTTCTGGCTACGATGTTTATGGCGATTTGCTGGGCAAAATAAGCTGGATTGAATATTTATATCTTTTGTTCAAATTAGAACCTCCAACAAAAGATCAAGCGAAACTATTAGAAGGCTTGGCGGTTGCTATTGCCAATCCTGGGCCACGGGATTTGAGTGTGCGAGGAGCGATGAATGGTGGCGTGGGTGGTTCTACAGCTGCTGCTTGCTTGATGGCTGCTTTAGCGCCGGGAGCCGGTCAATATGGCGGGGCAAGAGAAGTATATTTAGCGGTTAAGTTATGGAACAAATGTGGTTTTGATTTAAATTGCTGGCAAGAATCCGTCAAGAATTATGAAAAGGATGAAAAGCTTGAAGTTTGGCCTGAGATGGAGCATCCACCAGGATTTGATCCGCACGGCGTCAGTTGTGCTACGCCAGTAAAACAAACGCTTAAATATTTGTCCGGTATAAGTAGCGGTGCTGCCTTGAAGTGGCTATTAGCCTACCAAACTGAGGTAGAACAGGCTGCGGATTGTCCGCTCGCGATGACAGGTGTTGTTGCAGCGGCGTTGGTTGATTTAAAGTTTGACGCTGAACAGGCGGAGATACTTTTCTTATTACTACGGTTACCTGGAGCGGCAGCCCATGCCTTGGAGCAAAAGCACCAAGGTTGGCGTAAATATCCCTTCTTTTCAAAGGGCGTGGTACTGACAAATGATCCAGGCCCAAGTTTAGAATAACTCAAACTTTATAAATAAACTCTGGGGTGGTGTTATGCGTGGCCCAAAACAGTTATTGGATTGTGAAGATAAGTGGGTAACCGAAATGGGTGCCTGGATTGCCGGTGAGCGAGTTGTATTCAGAGGTAAAGATTTGTTTAAAGAGCTTCATTCAATGAGGTGGATGGGTTTATTGTTATACGGGATAACTGGTAGAGAGTTTAATGATAAGCAAATCAGGTTATTTGAAGGGTTATGGGTTCTTTCTGTAAGCTATCCAGATGCTCGGATTTGGAACAATAGGGTAGCGGCATTAACTGGAAGCGCAAAAGCCACCGGTAGCCTAGGCATTTCAGCCGCTACTGCTGTTTCAGAGGCGAAAGTATATGGGAAACAGGCCGACTTGGCAGCGATTGAGTTCATAAAGAGAGCAAAAAGGCACAAAGATCAGGGGGGAGATTTAACTGAGTTAGTCAAAGCAGAGCTACATACTAAGCGTGCTATTGGTGGCTTTGGTCGCCCTATCATTATGAAGGATGAAAGAATAGCTCCAGTGATGAGGCTGGTAAAAGACTTGGAATATCATCAGGGCGAGTGTTTAAAGATTGCATTTGAGATCGAACAAATTTTAATAAGTGAAAGATTTCGGATGAGGATGAATGTTGGTGGGTTGGTTGCCGCAATTGCTTCGGATCAAAACCTTAGCGCTTTAGAGTATTATTACTATGTCCTTTTAGCGTTTACTGCAGGACACTTTCCTTGTTTTATTGAAGCTCAAGATTACAAAATGGAAGGAACGTTCTTTCCTCTGCGCTGTGAAAGAGTTTCTTATCAAGGAAAACCTCATAGAAAATGGGAAATTTAGAAAAACCGTCTAGACTAAAGACATAACTGCAAAGTGTGTCGAGCATGGACGGTCTTAACCCGTGTTTCTTGAGGTACAAAAATGATTAAGCAAATAAGCTTATTAGCTGTTTCGATTCTAATTGGGTCAACTAATTTAAGCTATGCGGAATTTGCGGAAGAAGATGAGTTGGCTTTGTCATACGGTGATGAGGATTTCATCAGTATCGCTACTGGGAGAAAGCAGCCTATAGCTAAAGCTCCGTCCGTTTCTAGTGTAATAACTGCTGAACAGTTACGTGATATTGGGGCCAAAGATATTTCTGAAGCATTAGAAACAGTACCAGGTCTACATGTCTCCATACAGGCCGCTGGTTATAGCCCGGTTTATACAATTCGGGGTGTTCATTCAGAAGTTAACCCGCAAGTTCTTCTCCTTGTAAATGGGGTTCCCCTCACTAATATTTTTACCGGAAGTCGGGGGCAGGTATGGGGTGGAATGCCGGTAGAGAATATTTCTAGAATTGAAGTAATACGAGGTCCGGGTTCAGCAGTTTTTGGTGCAGATGCGTTTTCTGGAACAATTAATATCATTACAAAGACCGCAAATGAGATTAATGGCTTGGAGTCGGGCTTCTCGTCGGGATCTTTTGATACACACCGAGGATGGCTGCTCTACGGTGGTGAAATTAATTCTTGGGAGGTTGCGTTCTCTATTGAGGCATCAGATTCTAGTGGTCAGCACCAGAAAGTAGTTGCTGACGCACAATCGTTTTTGGATGCTAATCTTTCAACCTTTTCTTCATTGGCTCCCGGAGGAGTTGCTACAGGAGGGGAGTCGATAGATGTTAGAGCTGATATTTCAAAAGGATATTGGAGGTTTAGGCTTGGATATCAGGGCCGTCGAGAAATAGGTACGGGAGCGGGAGCAAGTCAGGCGTTAGATCCTGTAGGTGAAGGTCAAAGCGATAAAATTAACTTCGATATTACATACAAAAATATAGAGGCAATTCAAGATTGGGATATTGAAGCGAGAGTTAGTTATTTTGACGTGTCTACGCAAACCGATCTTATACTATTTCCTGCAGGAGCGTTTGAAACAGTTTTCCCAGGCGGATTTCCAGACGGGGTAATTGGTAGACCTGATGTGTACGAGCGTCATTATCGTATAGATACCTCTGCGTTTTATACGGGGATTGATGGGCACGATATTCGTATGGGCGCGGGTTTTCATTATTTAGATCAATACCGTATAGAAGAATCGAAAAACTTTTTTATCTTAGCAACACCCTCTGGCCCCTTACCGGTGCCTCTAGGTGCCTTAGTTGATGTTACAAATACGATGCCTTACAACCGTGAAGAAGTTCGCGAAGTATCCTATTTGTTTGTTCAGGACGAATGGAAGCTTATTCGAGACTGGTCCCTTACCGCCGGTGTGCGCTATGACCACTATTCCGATTTTGGCGATACTGTTAATCCCCGCTTTGCATTAGTTTGGGATACCGCTTACAACTTCACGACCAAACTTCTTTATGGCAAGGCATTCCGTGCGCCCTCTTTTGCCGAGCAGTTTAATATCAATAATCCCGTTGCGATTGGTAATGACAGCCTTGACCCTGAAATTATTGATACTTATGAGCTTGCCTTTGATTATGTTTACTCCCCGCATTTAAGAATGGGCCTCAATGTTTTCTACTATGAAATGCAGGATATCATTAAGTTTACGCCGACGGCTGAAAACACGGGAGACCAAACCGGGCAAGGCCTGGAGTTTGAGTTTGAATGGAAGGCCAGTGATGACCTAAGTGTTCGTGGTAATTATGCCTATCAGGACTCGGAAGATGAGGACACGAATAGTGATGCACCCAATGCCCCGCAGCAGCAATTCTATCTGCGAGCGGATTACCGATTAACCTCCGCCTGGAGCTTAAACTCTCAGTTGAATCATGTGAAAGATCGCGCCCGTGCGTTTGGGGATTTACGCCCAGATGTGGATGACTACACCACAGTTGACCTCACGGTGCGGGGTAAAGACCTTTTGCCAGGCCTGGAGGTGGCGTTTTCTGTGAGAAATCTAACCGATGAGGATGTCTTTGAGCCGTCTCTTGCTCCAGGACTTATTCCTAATGACTTACCCCTTGCGGGGCGTAGCATATTTGCTGAAATAAGAAAATCTTGGTAACGCCTAGGGCGACAAGAGAATACGGGTCATTGATTTCACATCAAGGAAGACGCTGCTGTGTTAGAAAGCAAAAATAAAAACCCAATTTACTTGAAAGCGCTATTACTGGCGTTTTGTTTTAGCGTGTTGGGTGCGTTGGCGGAAGGCTCACCCATCGCAGTGTTATACCCTGATGTTCGAGAGCCATACAGTGGCATATTTCGCGATATAGTTGGAGGGGTTGAACGTCAAGCGGAGGCGAAGGTAACGACTTTTTCTTTAAAAAAAGGCGATAGTCTGGATACGGTTCGTGACTGGCTCAACGCCAATAATCCGAAGGCAGTGATCCTGTTAGGCAATCGAGGCAAATATCTTGCCGAACATTTAGGCAGTCAATATGCGACGGTAGCCGGTGCTGTTATTCTATCGAATGAAAATATAACTCGTGGGTTGGCTGGTATATCTTTGGCGCCAGCCCCGAATCGATTATTTGCCAAGCTAAAAGAAATGGCCCCAAAGGTCAGACGTGTGTCAGTTATCTACCATGCGGATACGAATGGCTGGCTGATTGAACTAGCAAAAGTGGCTGCAGAGAACAATAATTTAAATTTGGTGGCGCTGCCCGCACAGGATGTTCGTGATGCGGCGGCGCTCTATCGGGAAGTGTTGGAAGGCCAGGATAATGGCAGTGATGCGATTTGGTTATTGCAGGGTGATCCGACTTTGGACGAAAGAAGCCTGCTGCCAACTATTCTCAATCAAGCTTGGAGTAAAAATTCGGTTGTATTTTCCAGTAACCCTTCTCATGTGAAGCGCGGAGCTCTTTTTTCCCTGTACCCTGACAACTTCAATATGGGTAAAAGCTTAGCACTTAAAGCTGAGCAAATGGCGACAGGTCAGAAAGTAGGTGCTGAGCCGCTTCAGGATTTATTAATGGCGGTCAATGTGAGAACGGCAGAACACCTCAATCTCAAGATCAGCAGGTCAAATGAGCAAGAATTTGATCTAGTATTTCCGAGCCGCTAGCGATGAAAATTTTCCCGAAAATTTCAATCAGTAAAATGGGTTTTAGGCAGCTCCTGGTTGCAACCTTTACCATTGGTATACTTTTACTGGCGCTCGCTTCTACCTTTGTTATGACGTATCTCTTAGGGCGTTCAGCGGAGTCGCGGGTGACCGGCGAGGGCTTGAATTTGGTAGAAACCCTGGCAGATAGAAGCCGGGTTGCGTTGCTTTATCACAGCGATATTGATGCGAAGTATGCTGCCGATGCGATGCTGGCATTCCCGGAGGTTCTGGCGGTTGGCATCTATGATGATAGGAAGCGCGCACTTTATACGACAGGCAGCGAAATTATAGAAGTGACTAACGGCTGGTTCTGGCCTGAAACTGTTGGGCTTGACTCGAAGATGGATAAGGCGTGGCATTTTGCGGCACCCGTTTATGCCGGTACTCAAGAGGAAGAAGGTTCACCCTTTTTGACGGAAGAAATTGAGCCGGAACTTATCGGTTATGTCCGGCTGTTTATGGGAAAAGAGGGCCTCAATAAAACCCAAACCGAGATTTTTAAATCGAATTTAGCGGTATCTTTTGCGCTAGCGGCGGTGTTGTTGTTCATTCTCTTGGCCATTACCAATCGAGTAACCAAGCCTATTAGCAACTTAGCGCGGATAATGAAGCAAGCTAAGGGTGGCAAGAAGGATATTCGGACGGGTATTAAAGGCACGAGTGAAATGATAGAAATGCAAACTGCCTTCAATACTATGATGGATGTGCTGGATGCCCGCGAAAATGACCTGCGTGCGGCGCGCGATCTTGCCCTTGATGCAGCGCGTATAAAAGGAGAGTTCGCTGCCAATGTAAGCCATGAACTGCGGACACCGTTAAATGGTGTGCTCGGAATGCTGGAGTTGTTGAATGATATGGGCTTGAGCGATAAACAATCCGAGTATGTGGAAATTGCCAGTGGTTCAGCCGAAGCCTTACTGTCTCTCATCGATAATATTCTTGATTTCTCTAAAATTGATTCCGGCAAATTGGAGTTGGATAGCACTGAATTTATTTTGGCGGATTTACTGGAAGAAATTGTGTTGCTGCTCAGCATTCAGGCGCAGCAGAATGATATCGATCTTGCATTTATCATTGCTCCAGAGGTGCCTGCGTGCCTCAAAGGTGATAGTGGCCGTATCAGACAAGTACTGATTAACTTGGTGGGTAACGCCCTCAAGTTTACCGAGCGCGGAGAGGTGGGTATAGAGGTTAAATTAATTCGACAAGATGAAAATGAAGTGAGCCTGCGCTTCGAGGTGGTTGATACTGGCATTGGTATGTCGCAGGAGGTTCAACAAAAAATATTTGAAGCCTTTTCCCAGGCCGATGGCTCTACCACCAGAAAATATGGTGGGACAGGGTTGGGACTGGCAATTTCAAGACAGCTAGTCCATTTGATGGGCGGCGAAATTGGTGTTACCAGTGAGCAGAGTAAAGGCAGTACCTTCTGGTTTGAATTGAGCATAGGCTACGGAGCGCAAGCAGAGGCTGTTCCGCAGTTACAAATTGGAAATAGTAGCTTTAGGGTGCTCTTAGTCGATGATAGTGAGCTCAATAGACGCTACATCAGTCAGACCCTGCAAGCGCTGGATATAACTTTTGACTGTGAAAAGAACGGCGCACTGGCGTTAGAAAAACTACGTGCTGCAGCGGCTGAAGAAAAACCCTATCAGGTCGTGTTAGTGGATGAAGTGATGCCCGGCATGAAGGGGACTGATTTAGCACGAATGATCGTTAATGATCCGAGAATCATTAAAGCTAAAGTTATCATGATGGTGAGTCGCGCTAATCCGACTTATGCGGATACACACCGATTAAATATTTCAGGGTTTCTGACGAAACCTGTACAACGGCGCGAGTTGATTTCCAGTTTGAGAAGCCTGTTGTCGATTTCCGGTGAACAACAGCATATCAAAGTGCATGAAACCAAGCTGTCAGAGAATAGTGTTGCCTCGTTTGGTGGTCGCCGTATCCTGGTAGTGGAAGATAATCGAGCAAATCAGCAGGTTGCTATGGGGATGCTGGAACGCCTTGGTTGTTCGGTCAAGATGGCAAATCATGGCAAAGAAGCGTTGGAAATGATCGCGCGAGAATCTTTTGATCTCGTACTGATGGATTGTCATATGCCGGAAATGGATGGTTATGAGACAACGGCACAAATTAGACAATTGGAAGCGGGCTTATCACAAATAACTATTGTGGCGATGACGGCGAACGTGCAGCAGGGCGAAAGTGAGAAGTGCATTGCCGTTGGTATGAACGACTATCTGGCAAAACCCTTAAAGATAAATCTTCTGAGGGCTATGTTGGAAAAATGGTTAACAGTTACCGAATATGCTGCTTCTGATGAGCCGAACAGCCAGCAAGAGCAAAATCGAGCTGCCTTAGAGGGTATCATTGATCACCAGGTTTTTGCACAGCTGGCGGAGCAGATTGGCGATGCGTTACCGACCCTAATCAGCGTCTTTATTGACGATTTGCCATCCTATATTCGATCTCTCAAGGATGCGATGTCGGTACAGGATGCAAGCTCTGTGGCTGATATTGCCCATAGCATTAAGGGCAGCGCGAGTAATTTTGGGGCGAAAAGGCTAATTGCTGTGTGCTCCGAACTGGAGGCGCTGGGTCGTACTGGGAAACTGACGACTGGTAAATCATTAATGGCAGATGTCATAAGTGAATGTGGGTTGTTGCGGCAGGCGTTGGAATCAGAGTATGAGGTCAGTAAGTCGGAAGTTCAAACAACTAGTGAGCCGGAACTGATCCTGGATGAAGTGGAAAAGGCCTATCAACGAAAAGTACAAGCACGTGTGCTGATAGTTGATGATGATCGCGGTATGCGGTTTGCCATACGTAAAGTGCTGGAAAATGACGGCTATCGGGTTGATGAAGTACAGAACGGCGAGCAAGCGTTGATGTACTGCGAACGTTTTATGCCGGATTTAGTTTTAATGGACGCCATTATGCCGGAAATGGATGGCTTCAAAGCCTGTTCCGAAATGCAGGCGTTGCCTGGCGGGAAAGATTTGCCAGTGCTGATTCTTACCGCGTTAAATGATGAAATATCCATTGGCCGAGCGTTCGCCGCAGGAGCCACCGACTATATTTCCAAACCGGTAAATTTCGCCGTGCTGCGCAAACGAATTTCGCGCCTGTTGCAGGCCAGTCATGCGGAAAAACACATCCGTAAATTGGCCTATAACGATACCTTAACCGGGCTGCCCAACCGCACATTGTTCACCGAAAAATTGAGTCAGGTGATCGCGCAGAGTACACCTGATAGGATGGTTGCTGTGCTATTCCTTGATCTTGACCGATTTAAATTAATTAACGATACCTTTGGTCATGACGCAGGCGACCTCCTGGTGAAAGTGGTGGCGGAGCGACTGCAAGGTTGTGTGCGGCAAGGCGACGTGGTGTCACGATTCGGCGGTGATGAGTTTACGATCATCCTCGATCGTGTGAAGTCCTTTGCGGTGGTCAAAACAATTGTCTCAAAAATTCACCAAACATTATCGCGTCCTTTTGTGTTTTTAGGTAAAGAAATGCACGTCAGTTCCAGTATCGGTATTTCCATGTACCCGAATGATGGAGATAACATAGGTACACTGCTTAAGAATGCCGATATCGCCATGTATCGCGCCAAGGGTAAGGGTAATTGCTATGAGTTTTATGAGCAGAATATGGAACAGGATGTAGCGCGTCGATTAGGGATTGAAAGTGACTTGCGTGGTGCGATTGAGCGCAATGAAATGCTGGTTTATTACCAACCGCAACAGGATTTGGTAACGAATGAACTGATTGGTATGGAAGCCTTAGTCCGCTGGCAGCATCCCAAACAGGGAATGATGAATCCACTTGAGTTTATTAGTCTGGCAGAAGAAACGGGGCAGATATTAGAGCTGGGTGAGTGGGTAATGAAAACAGCCTGCGTACAATTAAAAACCTGGTTAGACCAAGGGGTTCCGCCCATGCGTGTTGCTGTCAACTTGGCAGCGAGACAGCTTGATAACGGAGATATTGTCGAGCGAGTTGCCGCAACTATTATGGAAACCGGCCTTCCGCCAGAATTGCTAGAACTGGAAATCACGGAAAGCACTATTATGGAAAATGCTGAGAAAGTGATTGTTACTTTAGATCGGCTTAAGACGATGGGCGTTAAGCTCGCGGTTGATGACTTTGGGACGGGCTACTCGTCGCTGAGTTATCTCAAACGATTCCCCATTGATTTGCTGAAAATAGACCGTGCTTTTGTTTCCGACATTACTACTAATAAGGTTGATGCGGACATCGTCACTACGATCATTGCCTTATCGCATAGTTTGAATGTTAAGGTGATAGCCGAAGGCGTTGAAACGGAGGAGCAAAAGGCGTTACTTGCGCGTGAAGGTTGCGATTCTATGCAGGGTTATTTGTTTGGCAGGCCGGTACCGCCAGATGAGTTTGAGCGTCAATTTTTACATAAGAAAATTTCTCAAGCGAGCTAGTTGAAGCGTTGAGAGGCCCTCTGCTACTAAAGCCTTGAGGCTGCGGCCTCAAAAATTTCTATGAGTTGTTGTCGAATCCATTTGTGTAAGGGTGAATTGAGTGTGCGTCGATGCTGAATAAGGCATAGGTCTAAACGCAATTCGTTAAGCTCTGGAATATTGAATGGCTTCGAGACAAAGTGTCCTTTGGTAAGACGAAACTCCGCTAAGTATTTTGGTCCGAGCATTAGCGAGTCGCTCAGGCTCAAAACTTCCATTGCCGTCAAGAGCTGAGTGGTTTCCAGAATAGTCTGTCGATGAATGCCGGCATTTGCGAAAGTTTTTTCGACTTGTAACAGATCGCGGTCGGTGATATTCGGTAGATAGAGAGCGACATGTGGATAACTGATTATATCTTCACGATCTAACACCTTTTTCTTGGCTAAAGGGTGTTTGTCGCGGATCCAACACACTGCTGTGTTCGTGCCTAGAGGGTAGAATTCAAAATCGTTCTTCTGATCTTGTTTTATGTAGATTGAAAAATCTAATGCGCCGGAGGCTAGCAAATCCATATGGCTATCGAGAATATTACGGGTCTGTAGTTTTACGTTCGGGGCATTATCATGGATGCGTTTCAGCAGCATTGGAATTGCACCTATCGCCACCGTTTCTGGTACGGAAATATGGATGAAGCCTTCCGCAAGAGAAGGGTCAAATTCAGGTGTAAAAATGGCTGCTTCCATCATATCCAGCACCTTTGTAAGTGGCTGCTGTAATTGCTCTGCCTTGGGGGTTGGAATTAAGCCGTGAGCTGTTCGAGTAAATAAAGGATCATCAAATAGAATACGCAAGCGCTGTAGCGTCTTGCTCATCGCTGGCTGAGTAATAAAGAGCCGTTCTGCTGAACGTGTGACATTGCGCTCCTCCAGTAGTATCTGTAGCGCAATGAGTAAATTGAGGTCAATTCGGGATAATCGATTTTCCATCGGAACCACCAGATTTTAAATATAACCTGAAAGAATGTTTATTATAAAAACAATACATTTTTATTATTTCATGATAACCACTATATTAACAGCCTAGATTGCTTAACGAATAAGCACTGATGGGCTAGGCGCCCCAACTGGTTAGTCGGCAAAATGCCGTAAAGTTAGAATTTTCCTCTCCCTTTTCAAGCCCGCCCCTGGGTAGTTAGGGAATTTCAAGCCCACCGTCCCCCTGGTGGGCTTTTTTTTTACCCGTAGTTTAATCAGGTTAATGCAGCGTCCTACCAAGAGCCTCCCTGAGCGGTATTTTCTTGATCTGGCAATTGTTTCAAGATAGCTTAAGTAGCCCCATAGCATACGAACAAATGAGGTAGATAGCGTCCAATGCCAGAATTACCTGAAGTGGAAACGACACGCCGTGGTATCGAGCCTTATGTGCTGGGTAGGTCGATAACAGCGGTGGTTGTTAGGCAACCAAAACTACGCTGGCCAATGCCGGATAGACTGGCATCGTTGCTGCAGGGACATTGTATTCGCACTTTAGATCGTCGTGGGAAATATCTGTTGTTTGGCTTGAGTACAGGAACACTGATTGCCCATTTAGGTATGTCCGGTAGTTTAAGACTGGTTACTGAGGATGTTTTGGTTGGTGCACATGATCATCTGGATATCAGGTTTGATTCTGGTCGTGTGCTGCGTTATACGGATCCAAGGCGTTTTGGCGCGATCCTGTGGACTGAACAGGACCCTCTACAGCATAGCCTGTTGCATCCGCTCGGGCCAGAGCCGCTGGAAGCGGAGTTTGATGGTGATTACCTGCATCGACTATCGAGAGGGCGTGGCTTACCAATAAAGTCCTTCATTATGGATAGTCACGTGGTGGTTGGCGTGGGCAATATCTACGCCAATGAAGCACTTTTCCTGGCGGGTATTTATCCCAAGCGGGCAGCAGGAAAGATCAGTTTGTCGCGTTATCGACACCTTGCCGAGGTAATAAAAACTGTGTTGGCGCAGGCTATCGCAGAAGGTGGTACCACATTACGAGATTTTGTGGGCGGTGATGGTAAACCAGGGTATTTTAAGCAGTCATTAAATGTGTATGGCCGAGGTGGTATGGACTGCATAACCTGTCATTCACCATTACGGGAAATTCGACTTGGGCAGCGCACTACGGTTTATTGCACGCAATGCCAGCGCTAAGCATTAGTAGAGAGTTTCTGGTACTTGGCCTTTAGCGCGGCCTTTGACTCCGGGTAGGCAGGATTGAGGGGGATACAATCTACCGGGCAGACTTCTACGCATTGGGGTTCATCATAGTGGCCGATGCATTCTGTACAGCGCTCCGGGTCAATTTCATAGATTTCTGTGCCAGGATAAATGGCATTATTCGGACACTCTGGCTCGCAGACGTCGCAGTTAATGCATTCTGCTGTAATCATTAGCGCCATATTATCGCCTATTTATAATGTTCTTTGAGGGCTTGCTCTACCAGAGGGTGTACAAATTGAGAGACATCGCCATCGAGAGAAGCGATTTCCCTGATAAGGGTTGAGGAAATATATGAGTATTTTTCTGAAGGGGTCATGAAGACGCTCTCCAGTTCCGGGTATTGTGCGCGATTCATATTCGCCAATTGGAATTCGAATTCAAAATCAGAAACGGCACGGAGGCCGCGGATTACGATAGTAGAATTTCGCTGCTTGGCGAAACGTGTAAAAAGAATATTGAAACTACAGACTTCAACATTATCCAAATGCGATAAAACCTTTTGCGCTAATTCGACGCGCGTTTCAAGGGAGAGTAATGGCCCCTTTTTGGTACTGGCGGCGATCGCTACAATAATGTGATCAAAAAGTTTCGCTGCACGCTCTACTAAATCGGTGTGACCGTTAGTGATAGGGTCGAATGTGCCTGGATAAATAGCGGTTTTTGTCATAATTAGGTTCTAATTTTGGCTTTTTTCAAGCGAATTGAGCGATGTTACCTAATTCGTTGGTAATGCTCAAATATAGTGTGGATAAAGGTCATGCTGTGACCCAATTTAGGTATTCGTGCATAAATAGCCAGTGACCTGCCCTGCTTTTATCTGGCGAAAAACACTCCAACTGCTTGGAATAGCTAGCGGCGTAGTAGCCTCAATTTCAATATAAACCATAGCTTTTGGTCGCAATAGGTTTTTCTCTGCGATGGCGGCGCAGCTCAGCTCAACCAAATTCTGGTGGAAGGGGGGATCGATAAAAATAATGTCGTAAGGCTCAACCTGGTTGGTGGATATTCGCGTCAGCCACTCGAGAGTGTTGGCTTGGACGAGCTGCGCGGATTGGCAATTGAGAGTCGCTAAGTGAAGTTGTAATTGAGATATCGCTTTGCTGGCCTGATCAATAAGAGTGGCATGGCTAGCGCCTCTGGAAAGAGCCTCTAGACTGAGTGCGCCGCTGCCAGTAAAAAGGTCAAGACAGCGGGCATCATGAATAATTGGCGTTAGCCAGTTAAAAAGAGTTTCGCGCACCCGGTCGGGGGTAGGCCGCAGACCGGGTAAATCAGGGAACAGGAGTTTGCGCCCCCGCCATTGCCCGCCAATGATACGTAAGCTATTAGGCTTTTTAGAAGAAACGGGTAGAGATCTGGATTTACGTGACATTAAGGGCGATGTGTCCCAGCGGGTTGAGGTAAATGTTCCTGTTGCTCTGATGTCTCCAAGGGCGGCTGGATGCGGGATAGGATAAGAATGGCAGCAGCAGTAACTAACATCAAAATGGTTAAAAAGCGGCGATTAAAGCGAGGTTGTTTGTTTGTCATAATGCCTCTCCCCACAGAGATTGTTTAGTTCATTCCCTGCAGGTGGTAGGATAGCCCATTTTTAATGGGCGCTACAGAACATTAACGTAGCGCCTGAATCATTGTTGACGACAGGTTGGAGATTTTAATTGATCGAGAATATTGAAGCTACAGGGCTGATATTGTTGGCGCTGTTAGTACTATTATGGGTAATTGATGTTGCTGCTAGACGTCAGCGCAAGCGAGTTCCTGGCACCGGGCAGAAACGGTCGATATCCGCCCCTGCTATACCAGATGTTGAGGGAAAGGCCGTTGCAAGCGGCGAAAAAGAGTCAGATCCCGTAAGCACAGTCATTGCGGAAGCGCCATTAAAATTGGCAGAAACGTCTGCATCTGCTCCTTCCGCTGAGTCAGATGAATCTGTTTTAGCGCGGATGAAGCGGGGATTAAAGCGTACTCATGGCAATCTTGTGGACGGATTGGCAAGTCTGGTGCTGGGCCAGAAAACGATCAATGAAGATCTGCTCGAAGAAATTGAGGCGCAGCTATTGCTTGCGGATGTCGGTGTAGAGGCGACAAATCATATTGTGCAGGTTTTAACGGCCTCGCTTAAGCGATCTGATTTGGCTGACTCAGATGCGCTTTATCAGGCATTAAAAAACGAATTACGAGAATTGCTGGCACCCTGCACCGCCCCACTTGATCTGGGCGCAAGGACAGGCCCCTTCGTGGTTCTGATGGTTGGTGTTAATGGTGCTGGAAAAACCACTACAATTGGTAAATTAGCCAAGCGATTTCAAAATGATGGCTTGAAAGTTATGCTCGCGGCAGGTGATACGTTTAGAGCGGCAGCAGTCGAACAATTGGAGGAATGGGGTCGTCGTAATGACGTTCCTGTCGTTGCACAGCACACCGGCGCAGATAGCGCCTCCGTGATCTATGATGCGTTAGAATCAGCGCGTGCGCGTGGTATTGATGTGTTGATTGCGGATACGGCAGGACGTCTGCAAAATAAAGACAACCTGATGGCTGAGCTGAGCAAAATTAAAAGGGTAATGGCTAAGTTGGATGAGCAAGCGCCGCATGAAGTGATGCTCGTGTTGGATGCGGGTACCGGGCAAAATGCCTTGAGTCAGGCGAAACTTTTCAATGAGGCGGTAGGTGTGACTGGCATTACTTTGACTAAACTGGATGGAACTGCGAAGGGCGGCGTCATTTTTGCGGTGGCAAAGCAAATGAGCTTGCCAATTCGCTTCATCGGTGTGGGGGAGAAAATTGATGACCTCAGACCTTTTGATGCGGATCAATTTGTGGCGGCGTTATTTGATTAGATTTGCGCACTGTGCAATGCTTTTGCCAGGTTTAGGTAAAGTAAAGAATCTATTGGTCTCTGGGATGTTGTGACGACTCTATGATTGTCTTTGAAAACGTCAGTAAGCGATACGAAAATGGGTACGACGCACTTAGCCAAGTTAACTTTAACCTGGCGGCGGGAGAAATGGCGTTTCTCACCGGGCACTCCGGGGCCGGTAAAAGTACACTATTGAAGCTGCTGCTATTAATGGATCGCTGCACCCGTGGTCAGGTTTCAGTAGGCGGACAAAATCTGAATAGAATTCGTCGCCGTCAAATTCCCTACTATCGCCGCAAAATTGGGTTAGTGTTTCAAGACCATCAATTATTATTTGATCGTTCGGTTTTCGATAACGTTGCGTTGCCAATGGTAATTGCTGGTGCGCAAAAGCGCGATGTCGGGCGACGCGTGCGCGCTGCTCTGGATAAGGTGGGCTTGTTGAGCAAAGAAAAATTGAACCCTATGGCCTTGTCCGGTGGTGAACAGCAACGGGTGGGTATAGCGCGCGCGGTGGTGAATAAGCCGGATTTGATCTTAGCGGATGAGCCGACGGGTAATCTTGATCCTAAGCTTTCGGCGGAAATCATGCGGTTATTTGAGCTGTTTAATCAGGTAGGCGTTACCGTGCTGGTTGCAACCCACGATCTGGCGCTCATTGCGCGCTTGAATCACCGCATATTGACTCTGCAAAAGGGTCGATTAATCAACGACGGCCGTTGATATGCTTTTTAAAAGAAACCAGGATCGACGCCAGATCCCACAGCAAAAACTCCCCGCGCATCTGGAACGGCGGTTTAATGAAGGGGGTGCGACCCAAAAGGAAATAAGCCTCGGCGACCGTTTTAAGAGCTATCTGGTCAACCATAGGGAAGTGGCCCTGCTCAGCCTAAAACGATTATTGGCTGCGCCAATACCCAGCGCCATGACCTGGGCTGTGATTGCCATCGCCTTAGCCTTACCCGCAGGATTGTTTCTATTCTTACAAAACGTAGAACAACTCAGCGCGGGTTGGGATCGGGCGGTGCAGATTTCGGTTTATTTAAAACAAAATGTTAACGATACCCAGGGGCGTCAGCTGGCTGAGAAATTGAAACAGCGACAAGACGTTAAAGAGGTTAGATATATTTCTGCTGAACAGGCCTTGGATGAGTTTCGCAAACTTTCTGGTTTTGGAGAGGCCTTACTCTACTTAAATGAAAACCCCCTGCCCGCAGTTATCGCGGTTTTCCCGGAGACAGAAGCTAGCTCTTTGGACGTGACTAAAAACTTACTGAAAGAGTTGCAGATATTGCCTGAGGTGGATCAAGCGCAACTGGATTTGGAGTGGGTGGAGCGTCTTTATAGCATCATGCAGTTTGGTCAACGGGCGGTTTTGGCCATTGGCGGATTGCTTGCGTTAGCGGTACTCCTGGTGATCGGTAATACCATTCGACTGGCCATTGAAGCGCGTCGCGCTGAGATTGTGGTAATAAAATTGGTGGGTGGAACCGACGCCTTTGTGCGGCGGCCCTTTCTTTATACGGGAATTTGGTATGGTATGGGTGGTGGGATTTTAGCTTGGCTGCTGATAAATATGGTGTTGTTCTGGTTGCATAAACCTGTATCTGAAATTGTGATCGCTTATGGCAGTCGTTTTCGACTAGAGGGTCTGGATATCCTGCAGATATTGATATTGCTCTGTCTCAGCAGCTTATTGGGTTGGCTGGGAGCTTGGATAGCGGTAGGCCGTCATTTGAGCGATCTTGAGCCAAGATAATTCAGCATTGTTATAAAAAAGTCTCAAAAATAGTATTTATAATCCTGTAAGTAATAAGAGGAACTTTTTAAGGCGCTTGGCACTCTTAGCAATCGGTGTTAGTATTTTCCTCCTTATATTCGGAGCAACTTGATGAACTACTTGCAAACTTTGGGTAATGTCACGCCGGGGCGCAATCTTGGAGCCTATATTACGGCGGTATCCAGTATTTCTGTGCTAACAGTAGAGCAAGAGCGTGAATTGGGTGAACGCCTGTACTATCAGGATGACCTGGACGCGGCGCGCCAACTGATTATGTCGCACCTGCGTTTTGTTGTGCATATTGCCAAAAGCTACTCAGGTTATGGGCTATCTCAAGCCGACCTCATCCAAGAAGGCAATGTTGGTTTGATGAAAGCCGTCAAGCGTTTCAATCCTGAGAAGGGTGTGCGTCTGGTGTCTTTCGCCGTGCATTGGATTAAAGCGGAAATGCATGAGTTTATTCTGCGTAACTGGCGTATCGTCAAGGTTGCTACCACTAAAGCGCAGCGCAAATTATTCTTCAATTTACGTGGCGCGAAGAAAACGCTGGCTTGGCTGACTAACGATGAAGTTGATGCTGTGGCTAAAGATCTTGGTGTTGAACCCAAGGTAGTGCGTGAAATGGAAAGTCGCTTAAGCGCACATGATGCATCCTTCGATATGTCTACAGATGATGACGATGACACCGCCTATCAAGCGCCGGTTAATTTTCTGGAAGACAGATCCTTTGACCCGGTAATGCAGTTGGAAGCGGAAGATTGGGCAGAGGATTCGCACAGGCGTTTAAGCGCAGCAATGGAGCAGCTGGACGAACGGAGTGTCGATATTTTGAATCAGCGCTGGCTATCGGATAATAAGTTAACCTTGCATGACTTGGCAGAGAAATATGAGGTTTCGGCTGAGCGTATTCGTCAGCTGGAAAAAAATGCTATGAAAAAAATTAAAGTGGCGATGGAAGCCTAATAGGCAGATTGAGTAGAAAGCCGCTGGATGCTTAAATCCAGCGGCTTTTTTATTGCAGCGAGATACCCAGAAGATTCAAATGAGTAAACTATTCCTTTTGTTCGGCTCGCTAAGCGCGGGACTTGCCGTTATCTTAGGCGCGTTTGGCGCACATGGCCTGCGTGGCAAACTGCCAGTAAATCTACTCAGTGCATTTGAAACGGGTGTACAGTATCAAATGTACCATGCATTAGCATTAATGATCGTTGGCGTATTAGTGCAAATCTATCCGACCAGCAATCTACTCAAATGGAGTGGTGCGCTTTTTATTCTTGGCTCCCTGCTCTTTAGCGGTAGCCTCTATGGCCTGGTGCTGACGCAGATAAAATTATTTGGCCCCGTTACCCCTCTTGGCGGCGTGGCATTCATTGCTGGATGGCTGCTACTTGCCTATGCGTTGTTTAAATCCGCCTAATGTCTGAACCATCAATGCCAGTGACCAACCGACGCGCTATTCGTAGTTTTGTGTTACGAGCAGGGCGCATGACTCCCAGTCAAAAGGACGCCTACGAGACACTTTGGCCTCAGTTTGGTATTTCAATCAAGCAAGGCAGGCAAGATATAGCGGCTTTGTTTGAGCGCTCGGCACAGACCGTGTTGGAAATTGGATTCGGCATGGGCGATTCATTAGTAGAAATGGCGTATAAGGCTCCAGAGACTAATTTTATTGGCGTTGAAGTGCACCGGCCTGGTGTCGGAAGGTTGTTGCGGTTAGCCTCAGAGCAAAAGTTAAGCAATATCCGTGTCTACGCGGAGGATGCGATTGAGGTGCTTAAGTGCGGCATTCCCGACGCCAGTCTTGATCGTTTACAGCTATTTTTTCCTGACCCCTGGCATAAGAAAAAACACCATAAAAGACGCATCGTACAACCGGAATTTATGCGTTTAGTCACGGCTAAGGTTAAGGCCGGCGGTGTTTTCCATGCCGCAACCGATTGGGCAAACTATGCCGAGCATATGATGCAGGTTCTATCCGAGACGCCGGGTTGGGAAAATCTGGCAGGGGGCGGCCAATTCTCTCCAAAACCAGACTACCGCCCTTCGACTAAATTTGAGGCCCGTGGGGAGCGTTTAGGGCATGCCGTTTGGGATTTACTCTTTAAACGATTAGCCTGATCGATCGGCGTTTTTCGCTATCGCACTAATTGTTCTCGGTAAATCACTCAAGCGATTAATTTCTGCGCTCGCTTTTACACCACCAGGCCATTCTTGATTGTTAATATTGATCCAAACCGTATAAAACCCCAGCTGCTGTGCACCAAAAATATCTTGCTCGGGATGATCTCCAACATGCACGCATTCTGAAGGACTAAATCCAGTATAGTTGAGCGCCGCTTGAAAGAGCTTGGCATCTGGCTTGCTACTCTTGCATTCCTCGGCGGAAAAAGAAAAGTCAAAATATGGGCGTACAGGCAATAGGTTGATATCGGCGTTGCCATTGGTGAGGGCGCCCAATTGGTAGTCCTGATGGAGCCGATCTAGTATTTCAAGGGTATCATCGAATAGGGTGACCTGATGTCGGCCGTGGAGAAAAACTTGAAAGGCGGTCTCGGCATGCTGAAGTGCCTCAGCGTTTGAGTAACCACTCTGTTCGATGGCCGTCGCTAACGCCATTTTGCGTAACTGACTAATTTGATGTCTTAATTCAGGGCGGAGTTCGACAAGCCCAAACATTAATTGTCGTATGCTAGTTATACTATGGTGCTGTTTTATCTTAGGGCAATGCTTAAGGAGGTAACCGAAGGTGTTTTGCTCGGCAACTCGAATGGCATCGTCAACGTGCCAAAGCGTATTATCCAGATCAAATGTAATGGCTTTAATGGACATCGCTTAGCCGGTATGTCAGGTTATTTCTCCAGATAACCGATGAATAATTCGGGCAACCACTTCGCCAATATAGGTGAGTAGCAAAGTGCTCATATTATCCCGGTAATAGTTTTTATCTTCATTCGCTATGGCAAGGATACCAATTAAGTGGTACTCCGCGTAGAGCGGGAGTACGGCGGCTGAACCCACCTGGTCGGATTGGTCAGGGAATAATAAGGCGGACTCCTCAGCTTTCAGCACGCCACAATAGGGTTTACTTACTTTCACCAAACGAGCAAGCTGGTTAACGGCGTCTTGCGCCAAGATAAGTTGTCTCGCAGGATGGACGACTTGATCGGAAACGAGCCAAAGACGGCAACAGGCGCTACCAAAATCCGTTAGCATCGAGTGCTCAACCAGCTCGCTCACTTGGCAAAGCTGTTGAGCGGATATAAGTGCCAAAATCAGTGTTTTGGCTTTATCAAACAATTGATCGTTGGTGCGGGCATTATTGATCAGTACATTGAGCTGCTGTGTCAGCTGTTTGTTTTCGGCCCTAAGTGCTTTGACCTGGTGTTCGATCAGAGAAATAGTTTTCCCCGTTCCAGTATGGGGAATTGATAGCGCCGTTAAGAGCGTGCGATTTTGTTCAAAAAAGCTGGGGTTGCGCAATAGGTAAGCACTTACTTGTGCTGTTGTAGGCTCAGTGTCTGAGTTGGCTGATGGTTGATTTTTGGTGGCTTCGGTCATGTGAAAATACGTCCTTCGAATACTTTTTTGCAGGGTCCTGTCATTTTGACGCTATTGCCCTGCCCTTGCCATTGAATAGTCAGCGTGCCGCCAAGCAAATGTGCCTGGACCTCATTGTCTAAAAGTCCGCGCATGATACCGGCGACGACGGCCGCGCAGGCGCCAGTTCCGCAGGCCATGGTTTCCCCTGCCCCGCGTTCATATACACGCAAGCGAATTTCGTTGCGGGCCAGTATCTGCATAAAACCGGCATTTGTTTTGTTGGGAAAGCGCTCGTGCTTTTCGATTAACGGCCCTACCGTTGCCACGGGCGCAAGATCGACATTATCCACCAACTGAACGGCGTGAGGGTTGCCCATGGAGACCGCACTAATGTCTAATTCCTGTCCATTGACTAACAATGGATAACTAATAGCCTCTTGGTCAGCAAGAAATGGGATTGCGGCTGGGGCTAGTTTTGGCTCGCCCATATCCACCATCACTTGGTGCTTATCGATAATATTCAATTCGATAAGCCCACCCTTTGTTTCAACAATGAGATGATTTTTTTGAGTTAATTTGTTATCGCGCACAAAGCGGGCAAAACAGCGTGCGCCGTTACCGCATTGCTCAACCTCATCGCCATCGGCATTAAAAATGCGGTAGCGAAAATCGGCTTCGGGGGTGCGTGGCGGTTCGACCACTAAAAACTGATCAAAGCCAACACCGGTGTGTCGGTCAGCCCATTTGCGAATCAACTGAGGGCGAAATTTCAGGTACTGACTGACCATATCAACGACCATGAAATCATTACCGCAACCATGCATTTTGGTAAATTTTACGAGCATAGAGCCTTCTCAGTTGGGCAAAATAGATTCCAGTGCGATTTGATCGGCGATTGTTTCGCGTTTTCTCACCACATGGAATTTGTCATCATTCACCATTACTTCCGCAGCACGATTACGAGAGTTATAGTTCGAGCTCATACTAAAACCATAGGCTCCCGCCGAGCGGACAGCCAATAAATCAGCGGGCGCTATGCATAACTCACGATCCTTTCCTAAAAAATCTCCGGTCTCGCAAATAGGTCCTACGATGTCGTAGCTATGGGTTACACCATCATGAATTTTTACTGGAATAATCTGCTGCCAGGCACCATACAGAGAAGGTCGCAGCAGATCATTCATGGCCGCGTCGACAACAGCAAAGTTTTTTTCTTGATTACTTTTCAGTAAGATCACGCTGGTGACCAGTATACCCGCATTGGCAACGATGGATCGACCGGGCTCGAAAATAAGGGTCAGTTCACGGTTGGCAAGCTTTTTCACGATTGCTGTTGCGTATTCGCTGGGATGCGGTGGCGTTTCATCTCGATAAGAAACACCTAAACCGCCACCTAAATCCAAATGTTTTAGTTGAATTCCCTCAGCGGCCAATTGATCCACTAGCAATAAGACACGATCGAGCGCATCCAAAAATGGCTGCAGTTTGGTGAGCTGGCTGCCGATGTGGCAATCCACCCCTTTAATTTCCAGGTTCGGTAAAGTCGCCGCGAGCCGATAAACCTCAAGTGCCTTTGAAATATCGATACCAAACTTGTTTTCTTTCAAACCGGTTGAAATATAGGGGTGAGTTTTGGCATCAACATCAGGATTAACTCGCAACGAAATAGCGGCTTTCTGATTTAATTGCGCGGCGATTTGATTGATTAGCGTGAGTTCTGCTTCAGACTCTACGTTAAAGCAATAAACGCCAACCTCAAGCGCGCGACGAATCTCATGCGCTTGCTTGCCAACACCGGAAAACAATACTTTACCTGGATCTCCGCCTGCCGTTAATACTCTCTCTAACTCGCCGACTGAGACAATATCAAAACCAGAACCGAGCCGAGCCAATAGGTTAAGTACGCCTATATTGGAGTTGGCTTTAACGGCGTAGCAAATTAGGTGGGGCTGTGTTGAGCAGGCGTTTACATAAGCTTGATAGTGACGTTCGAGCGTTGCGCAAGAATAGATAAAACAGGGGGTGCCCACCTGCTCCGCGATTTTTGCAACGGTTAAGTTCTCGACATAAAGTTCGCCATCGCGATAATTGAAGTGATCCATAGGAAACTAAAGGGTTATTGGTGATGGCTATACCCAGCTGATTCGCTGGGCTGTGGTAAATACAGGGGGCCTTTTTGACCGCAGGCCGAAAGAGTCAATAAAGCCAATAGAGTGAGTGCAAATATTTTATTCATTGGTTTGTTCTATAATTAGATCCAAAGCTCAGAAGTATAACGCGAAGTGCCAGTACTCTGTCTAGATTAATCCAGTAATCGCTTAATAAATCAGGATCATTCGGTGAACGATAAAGACAGCGAAATATTCAAAACAGAAATGGGTGACGTGCAGCCGTTAAAAAAGGTGAGCAAAGTTGCGCTTAAAAATAAACGCGAAAATACACCCGGTATTCAGGCGCGTCGTCTTGCGGCTCAGGCATCCCATGAGGGCATTAAAGCACCCTTCTCCACTGAAAATATTGAAGCATTGGTGCCCCAGGCGATCCTCAGCTTTCAGCGTCCGGGTATTCAAAATGGCGTATTTCGTAAATTGCGTTTGGGACAATATCAAATTGAAGCAAGATTGGACCTGCACCGCTTAACAGTCGAACAGGCATTGCAGGCTATTTTAGTCTTTATTAAGGATAGTATCGCTTACGATATTCGTTGTGCGCTAATCACTCATGGTAAGGGTGATGGACGCCCCGAGCCGGCCAAGCTAAAAAGCTGTGTTGCCGCCTGGTTACCGCAAATGGAGGATGTCCTTGCTTTTCATAGCGCGCAAAAACATCATGGTGGCGTTGGCGCGACGTATGTCCTGCTCAAAAAAAGTGAAAAGAAAAAGCAGGAAACCTGGGAGCGGCATATTGGACGGCGCCGCTAATTAGCGGAGTAATATGTCCTGATGCCGAAACGAAGTGAGTTTGTAGATTATTTGGTTGAAAACCTCCAAAGCTTGGGAGTAGTTCGAGCGCGAGCGATGTTCGGCGGTTTTGGTATTTACCTCAATGATCTGATGTTTGGGTTGGTAGCGGACGATGAGCTATTTTTAAAAACAGATGCGCAAAACGAAACCTATTTTGATGAGTTAGCCTTGCCCCATTTTGAATACGAAAAACAGGGCAAGCGGTTACAAATGTCCTATCGCAGAGCTCCTGAGTCTGCTTTGGATGAGCCCGACGAACTGGTTGATTGGGCGCTCAGAAGCTATCAGGCGGCACAGCGAGCGCGACGTTAATTGCGGGGTTAGGCTCGCCGACTGCTCAATTAGAATGTTCCTGGATAAAGTCCGCCATCAATTAACACATTCTGGCCGCTGATATAGCCCGCATAAGCGCTACAAAGAAAGGCACAGGTGGCGCCAAATTCCTCAATAGTTCCCATCCTCCCCGCGCAGAGGTTATCGAGAAATTGCTTTTGATACTGCTCGATTTTGATGTTCCGCTCCTGTGCTTGTTTGGCCACAATCGCTCGTCCACGATCAGTATCAAAAAATCCCGGTAGCAAATTATTCACGGTCACATTTTGTTTTACATGTTGTCTGGCAAGCCCGGCGACAAAACCCGTGAGGCCGCAACGGGCTCCGTTAGAAAGTCCCAACTCAGCGATAGGCGCTTTTACCGCACTGCTGGTGATATTCAGAATCCGCCCAAAACCCCGATCTGCCATGGCATCGATGGTCCGGCGCATCATATCGATGGCGGAAAACATATTGGCATTTAGTGCATCGAACCAGTCTTTTTGATTCCAGTTGCGAAAGTCTCCGGGGGGTGGTCCGCCCGCATTGTTCACCAAAATGTCTGGATCAGGGCAAGCTTGAAGTACCTTGTCTCTGCCGATTTCAGTAGTAATATCAGCCGCCACGTAGACAACCTTGGTACCAGATGCGTCTTCAATTTCTTGTGCGGCGGCTGATAACTGTGCTGCGTTGCGGGCGCAGATAGTTACCGCTACGCCCTCCTTTGCTAAGGCCATCGCGCAGCCCTTGCCGAGCCCTTTGCTAGCGGCGGAAACAATGGCTTTTCTCCCGGATATACCTAGATCCATGACAACCTCATTAATTGTATAGTGATCGATAGGAAATTGTACGTCGGTCTATTGTCCGGCACAAACGTCCAGGTGGTTCACGAGACGATTACTTTGTAATCTCTGCTGGTCTAATTCTCCATAGCTTACGGCGGGATGCTTTATGATGCTCAAGATCGGTCGACAAAGAGGTGACGTTCCGGTAATAATCGATAATATACAGTGATTTTGCCTTGAAAAGTCATTGGTCGCAGACTGTTAGGGTGATAATTCTCACTCAGTTCCGGCATTTCTTTCAAAATGGTTGATGCCGAGAAAACGATAGCCGACTCCCGCCTCAGTCTCAATGTAGCGAGGAAAGGTGGGATCATCCTGGAGTTTACTTCTCAATTTACCGATAAAAACTCTCAAATAATGGGTGTCTTTGGTATGGTGAGGCCCCCAGATTTCCCGTAGCAGATATTGTTGCGTCATCATTCTCCCGGGATGAGTAATAAATAGATGCAGTAACTCAAATTCCTTTTTGGAAAGGTGAATATCTTGTTGGTGTAAGTTGACTTTGCGGCTGTAAAGATCAACAACTAGGCAGCCATCATCGTAGAAAGTGGGAGGGGGCTCTATGCCAGAAAAGGTTCTTAATACCGAACGGATTCTGGCGAGAAGCTCCTTCACGCCGAAGGGTTTTTCGACATAATCATTACAACCAGCGTCAAGAGCCGCCACTTTTTCACGCTCACTATCTCTCACCGATAAAACGATAATAGGGCCTTTAAAGAAATCCCGAAGAGATTTGAGTACGTCCTGGCCGTCCATGTCCGGTAAACCCAAATCAAGAATAATGAGATCCGGATCTTCGAGGGCGGCTATATTCAAACCCTCCTCGCCATTTTTCGCTTCAAGAATTTGATAGCCTTGAGTGCTGAGGCTAATAGTAAGGAATCTCCTTATCTGTGGTTCATCATCAACAATGAGTATACGTATCATTTTTCAAGCCTGGATAGTCTGGTGATCTTCAGGTAGAGGAATAACCACCCTAATGGTTGTGCCTGCTTCAGGAGTGCTCTGTATTACCTGTGCAGTGCCTCTGTGTGCTTTTAAAATACCTTGAGAAATTGCCAGTCCGACTCCCGTTCCTGACGGGTATCGATCACCATACGAAAGGGTATAAAACATATCAAAAATATTGTTCCAGGATTCTGGAGGAATACCTGGCCCCTGGTCATGTATGTCAATATGCAATTGATGCGCGCTTTTATAGCCATTAATTTTGATCACAGATTCGCTTGGCGCAAAGCGAATGGCGTTTTCCAGAACGTTAAATAGCGCTTGTTCAATCAGCGCCGGATGGACATAAACCAAGGGTAAATTCGGCTCTAAATGGATATCTATGTGAACGTTGTCGAGCATAGATTTGCTGCGTTTAATAACCACACTGACAATATCTTCCAGGCCGATCCAATCCCGATCCAAAGTTAGCTCGCCATGGCCAAGTCGGGCCATATCCAGTAGTTTCTGGATGTGGCGATCCAACCGCTGTGCCTCGCTTAAGGTGTTTCTCGCCAGTTCGTCTCGTTGTTCTTTGTCAAGGTCATCATGCAGGTCGATTAAACTAGACACGGACCCTATCATGATGGCCAGCGGTGTTTTCAGGTCGTGGGACACGGAGGATAATAAGGCGGAACGTAATTGCTCTCGTTCCTTTTTTACGATCTCTTGTCGTAACGAGTCGCTAAGCTGAACCCGATCCCAAGCTAAGTGTGCCATTCCAACAAAGCTTTCTAAATGACTGAGTTCTAGCAAAGAGAATACCTTTTTGGCAGTGACTTCAATAAAAGCATGGCAGTTGCCGTTGGTGTAAAAAAAAATTGTGGCGTGATTGCCCTGATGTTGGAAGGTGCTGTTATTGCTATTATTTATGCTTGGTAAACAGGGTGCTGATGGCCGAGAGTAATCTTTACTGTTCAGTAAAATAAATTCTTTAGTATTTGCATCTTGCAAGAAACACTGTGTTAAGAATTGGAAACTACTTTCAATTTGAGCGGCTAGCGTTTGAACAACATCCTGATTACTAATACCAACTGACAGCTCTCGCGCTAGCGCAACCTGATTATGATGCCACTGCTTATTCGCCTCCATCGCCACCACTTTTTCCCGCAAGCTTGCCGCGAGATGACCAGTGACGATAGCCACTAGAATCAGCAAGCCGCCAGTCAATACATCGTCGCGGTGTATCATCAATAAAGTGAAGTGTGGTTCGGTATAGAAAAAGTTGTAGGCCAGAAAGCTCAACAAAGCACAGACTAGAGCAGGCTTAACATGGGTCGATACTGCCGTAAATAATACTCCCGCCAGGTAGATCATGGCGAAGTTGGCTTTGGGTAATATTGGTGAAAGCGCCCATGTTGCCAGTGTGGCAAGGAAGGGCACCAGCCAGGGCAATAGCCATGTTAGTAGCTGATCCTGAGATCGATGCAATTTCATAGTATTGGCTACCCTCGCCAGAATACTGGTGAGAAAAGTATGATAACAGTAAATAGTTCCAGGCGTCCCAAAATCATCGCAACAGCAAGTATCCATTTAGCGATATCAGGCAGCGGTTCAAAATTACCTGAAGGGCCAATAATCTCGCCAAGCCCAGGGCCGACATTTGCAAGCGCAGTAACTGCTGCGGTAATACTCGTCAGGAAATCAAGACCAAGAGCCGTTAATAGTAGGGTGACGGCGCCTAGAGAGACGAAGAACATAAAGGAAAAGGCGGCTGCTGACGCAATAATGTCATTCTCCACTACTTTGCCGTTGTAGCGGATTGCAAAAACGCCACGGGGGTGAACGAGCTTTCGAAGTTGATCCCTCAGGTACAGATACGAAAGTTGAAAACGAAATATTTTCATTCCTCCCGTCGTTGACCCGGAGCACCCCCCGACAAATGTGGCTAAAAAAAATAGCGCAATACTAAAATGGCCCCAAAGCGTGTAGTCCGCAGAAGCATAGCCAGTAGTTGTGATCATTGACACGATATTAAATGCTGAGTGGGTGATGGCATCCATAACCGGTAAATGTTTGCTTGCGATCAAATGTCCGGCAAGGATCAACGTAGCCAATATAATAATAGCTAGAAACGTCTCTACCTGTTGATCCAAAAATTTTTTCATTGAGCGTTGGATTAAAATACGAACGTACAACATAAAAGGCATCGCGCTAAGCAGCATAAAAATAACTGAAATCAAGAGTATTTTTGAATCGAAACGCGCCATCGATAGATCATCGGTGGCATAGCCGCCGGTCGAAACAGTGGTCATCGCATGATTAATGGCGTCGAATACCGTCATCCCCGCAAGCCAGTAGCAAAGAGAACAAAGAAAAGTAATCGCTATGTAAATGGTCAGAACAGCCTTAGCAAACTGTTGAAACCGTGGCATGGTTTTTTCAGACCAGTCTGAAGACTCTGTCTGAAAAAGTCGCATACCTCCGATTCTTAAAAAAGGCAGTACCGAGACGGCCATGCCAATAACCCCTAGACCGCCAAGCCACTGCAACAGTGATCGCCACAGCAGGATAGCGTGAGGCACATTCTTTAAGTCACTCATGACGGTGGAACCGGTCGTAGTAATCCCCGATACCGACTCGAAAATGGCATTAGTGATGGACATCGGATGGTGACTGAAGATGAAAGGAAATGCGCCGGTTAAGGATAAAACCAGCCAGCTACTACTGGTCAAAAGATACAACTGGCGGGCCGAAAGTGCAATTTGCGGCACTCTGAAAAACCAGACTAGCGATGCTCCCAGCAAGATGGTCAGCATTGCGGAAAATAGGAAGTCATGAGCCTCAGGATCATGATAAATAAAAGCAAAGATAGTTGGCGCTAGCATCATGGCAGCCATGATGAGAGTTAAAATGCCGCAGATGTAGAGAACTGGGCCGAAAAGTTTACGCATGGTTAGGGGTCACTCGTCAATATTGTTTCATTTAATGCTCGCAACAATTAATAATTGGATGATCAAAAACAACAGATTCTGCCTCTGGTAAAGGTGGTTGTCTGCTATCAAGGGACTGACCGTCACAAAGTCGGATGCGTCGCGTTAGCCGAAAAAGGTCAATCCTACTTGAAACAAACGCTCAACCTCTCGGAAACGTCTCTTGTCGTTGAGCAACATGATAACGTGGTCCCCATCCAGAATTTGTGTTTCTTGATGAGCCATTATGGTTTTTCCTTCTCGCACAATGGCGCCAATAACCACTTCTTGAGGCAGTTTGATCGCACCGACGGTTCGGCCCACTACCTTCGAATGATGACTCTCTCCATGGGCAATGGCTTCCACGGCCTCCATAGGGTTTTGTCGTAAAGGATGGACATTTACCATGTCCCCGCGCCGAACATGCGCTAGGATGGAGCCGACAGTGGTTTGCTGTGGTGAAACGGCAATATCGATAATCCCACCTTGGACTAAATCAACATACGCGGGGTTGTTGATTAACGTCATTACTTTTTTTGCTCCCAGACGTTTGGCGAGCATGGATGCCATAATATTTGTTTCGTCGTTATCGGTCAGTGCACAAAAAAAGTCGATGCTATCAATATTTTCGTTGAGCAATAACTCGCTATCAGAAGCGCTGCCATGAATCATAATCGTATCCTCCAGGGTTTTGGCCAGAGTGTTACAACGATGGATATTGCGCTCAATAATTTTAACTTGGTACTGGCTTTGAATGGCTAGCCCTAAGCGTGCCCCAATATTACCCCCACCCGCAATCATCACTTTTCTATAAGGGCGGTCAGTACGAGATAGTTGTTGAATAATATTCTGGGTTTCCGCGCTCGTGGAGATGATAAATATCTCGTCATCTACTGCTAGAATGGGTGTCTTTGCTAATAACACTGGCTGTCCATTACGGAAAACTCCGATTATCTGTGCAGGAGTATTCGGTATCAATTCGGCCAGACAGGAGGGAGCCTGACCAACCAGGCTGGAATCATGAGCTATATTGATTGAAAACATCTGTACAGCACCGTTCGCGAAATTATGAATCTGTAAGGCGCCCTGGTGTTTGAGTAACAGAGTTAAGTGGTCGGTAACTAATTGTTCAGGACTAATGAGGACGTCGATGGGAATAGATTTATTGCAAAAGAGTCGGTCTTTGAAGTCCAGATAATCGTGCTCTCGGACACGTCCAATTTTTGTGGGTGTGTGGAACAGAGTGCTTGCTAATTGACAGGCAACCATATTAATTTCGTCACTGCTAGTGACAGCAATGATCATGTCCGCATCCTGTGCGCCGGCCTGTAGCAGAGTGCTTGGATGCGAAGCATTACCGACAACAGTTCGTATATCAAATCGATCAACAAGTTCTGCCAGCCTTACCGAGTCTATATCCACGATATTAATATCGTTCGACTCACTGGAGAGGGTTCCTGCCAGTGAACTACCGACTTGTCCCGCCCCCAAAATGATGATCTTCATTGGATGACTTTCCCGCCACAGCTATCCAATGCAGTTAAACATAGGCGTTCAGTAATATAGTTAGCAGAATTTCTAAAAATGATCTGTTTTCGTGATGGCTGGGTTAGCGCAGTATTCACTCTGTTGCTTGTAAACTTGAATCGATGGGGCGCTATGATCATTTAATAAAACCTCACTCTGCAGTGAGGATATGATCAATCTAACACTCATAAAAAAGCTATTCACAAAAACCACAGTTGCCGTAAAAAAAGTGTAAATTTCCTAGAGAAAGTAAGGATACTTCGGAAATTCAAATAGATGAGTCTTGTCTCAGTGAAAGTGGAGGGCCCAGAAATGAGTGTTCATAACAAACAAAGATCTTTGCGCCTTGCACTATTATTCGACTGTTCGACGCTGTTTAGTTGGTCATCAAACAACGTGCGCGTTGAATTGCTGCCTTGACTTGAGCAGGAGCAGTTCCGCCGAGATGATTGCGTGCATTGACGGAACCTTCCAGAGTAAGCACATCGAAAACATCTTGCTCGATAATACTGGAAAACTGCTGTAACTCTTCGAGTGATAGTTCGGAAAGGTCTTTATTCTGAGCAATACCGTAGGCAACGGCTTTGCCAACAATTTCATGGGCGTCGCGAAAGGGAATTCCCTTGCGTACAGCGTAATCCGCCAAATCGGTAGCGGTTGAGTAGCCACGCATCGCGGCTTCACGCATTTGTTCTTTGTTAGGCGTGATGGCTGGCACCATATCCGCATAGGCGCGCAAGCATCCTCTGAGAGTATCAATAGTATCAAAGAGTGGCTCTTTGTCTTCCTGGTTATCTTTATTGTAAGCCAGCGGTTGCGACTTCATCAGGGTTAACAAAGCGACGAGATGACCGTTAACGCGGCCGCTTTTCCCGCGGACTAATTCGGGTACATCAGGATTTTTTTTCTGCGGCATGATGGAAGAACCCGTGCAAAAACGGTCGGGCAAATTGATAAAATTAAATTGTGAGGAAGTCCAGAGTACCAACTCCTCGGAGAAGCGCGAGAGGTGGGTCATGATCAAACTACCAACTGCGCAGAATTCAATGCCGAAGTCCCTATCACTGACCGAATCTAAGGAATTTTCGCTAGGCTTATCAAAGCCCAGTAACTTTGCAGTATATTCGCGATCAATCGGATAGGTTGTGCCAGCCAGCGCAGCCGCGCCCAGAGGCATCACGTTCAATCGCTTGCGGCAGTCCTGTAATCGGCCATAGTCCCGCTCCAACATTTCAAACCAAGCCATCAGATGATGGCCAAAGGTTACGGGTTGAGCTGTTTGCAGGTGGGTAAAACCGGGCATGATGGTTGTCGCCTCGCGTTCAGCGAGATCAAGTAACCCCAGTTGTAAGCGGCGTAATTCTTGGGCAATAAGGTCGATTTCGTCACGTAAATAGAGCCGCATGTCGGTGGCGACCTGGTCGTTACGTGACCGCCCTGTATGCAGTTTCTTCCCCGTAGCGCCTATTAGTGCGGTCAATCGAGACTCCACATTCATGTGGACATCTTCCAGGCTAACAGACCAATTGAACTGACCGGCCTCAATTTCCTGCAGTACTTGATGGAGACCATTTTGGATCTGCTGACACTCATCTTTAGTCAGGACACCAACCTTTTCCAGCATTCGTGCATGGGCCAGCGAACCTTGGATATCATGTCGATAGAGGCGCTGATCAAAACTCACGGAAGCTGTAAAGGCTTCGACAAACGCGTCAGTGGCTTCGCTAAAGCGCCCGCCCCAGGATTGATTCTTTATATCTTCTTGATGTTTAGGCATGTCGGATTATATAAAACTGGACTATATTTAGTGGCTAAGGACTGGATTAGTTGTATGACCATTCACAGACAAGTGCTATCGACAAATAATTTTTGGTGGTCGAATCTTGAATGCGCCTTCGCGTGAATGAGGCAACTAACTCAAATTTGCGCGAATTATATCACCGCCCTGGACAGTATGTTGAAAAATATCAAATTGACAGTGAGCGACGAACCCTTTGTCAGTGCGCGCGCTGATAATACCTTTCTTCCCAATTTTTGTCAGGGCCGTGCTGTTTTCTTGCTGGTGCTGGTGACGGAACTGTTTGTCCTTACTATGGTGCTAGCGTCATCTGGCATTAAAGCCTTCTCTTGGGATTATTTGGCGCTGGTTTCGTTATTCGTGCAATGGGTAGCACTGCTGAGCGCGCTATTACTCTGTGGTTTAAAAAATCGGTTAGAGCGGATGCGGTTACCGCAGACGGTGGCTCTTGTTTATAGCTTAATTTTAGTGGTAACGACGCTGGCCACGCTGATTGCAGATTGGATAATGGCGGGAGCAAGTTTTACTCAGGGTCAAATTAAGATCGATGGTTACAACCTACTGCGTAATCTCATTATTAGCGCCATCATGGCGGGAATGGTGCTGCGTTATCTCTATATGCAGGCGAGTCTTCGGCGACAGGAGCAAGCGGAGTTACAAGCACGGGTTCAGGCGCTACAGTCGCGTATTCGTCCACACTTTCTCTTTAATAGCATGAATATTATTGCCAGTTTAATCGAGACTGATCCGGTGACTGCCGAACGGGTGGTGGAGGATTTGTCGGAGCTTTTTCGAGCGAGTTTGGCTGGTGCAGACCAGCCGGTACGGTTGCAGCGAGAGATTGAGCTGTGTCAGCGCTATGTGGGGATTGAACAATTAAGATTAGGCTCGCGGCTAAAGGTCAATTGGCAAGTGGCCTCGTATCCTGACGCAGCGACTATCCCATTACTGACGTTACAACCATTAATTGAAAATGCCATTTATCATGGTATTCAGCCTTTACCGGAAGGAGGGGTTATCGGTGTTCTCATTCAATACCAAGCAGGCTCGTTGCAAATTACAGTGAGTAATCCCTGTCGGGTGGATCAGCCAGTAAGGGAGTCGGGCAATCAGCTCGCGCTGGATAATATCCGTCGACGCATGCAGGCTTTTTACGGTGCTGAAGCACGTTTGGATACACACCTGAGCGACGGTATTTTTGTGACGCAACTAAACTATCCAATGCGACAGGGCTAACGGCGTGAGTAATATTATTTTAGTCGATGATGAAGTGTTAGCACGGGATCGTTTGCGACGAATGCTAGAGGGTGAAAAGGATTACGAGGTGATTGCCGAAGCTGCTAACGGCGACCAGGCGATTAGCTTGGTGCAGCAATATCAGCCGGATATTCTGCTCATGGACATTCGCATGCCAGGCATGGATGGACTTGAAGCCGCTCAACATCTGAGTCAATTGACGCGGCCTCCGGCCATTGTTTTTTGCACCGCTTATGATGAGTATGCAATTAACGCCTTTGATGTTCAGGCCGTGGGGTATGTGCTCAAACCAGTGCGAAAAGAACAGCTGTTAAAGGCGCTGGAAAGAGCAAAAGGAATTAGTAATCTCCAGCTTAAAGCGCTGCCAAAAAAGTTAAAAGCCCGTACCCATCTATCAGCCAAAACGCATGTTGGCGTTGAATTGATGGCGTTGGACGGTATTAGCCACTTCGTCGCCGATCAAAAATATGTTACCGCCCATTATCAGGGGCGTCAGATCCTGCTGGATGAGCCGTTAAAGCAGCTAGAACAGGAATTCGGTCAACGACTGCTACGTATTCATCGTAACTGCCTGGTCTCCCTTCATCATGTTGAACGCTTAATCATTGCTAAGCAGGGCCAAAGCAGCATTAAACTGAAATCTGTTGAGCGGCCGCTGACGATAAGTCGCCGACATCTGCCACAGGTTAAAAAAGTGCTTAAAAGCCTTTAGCCGCCTGCTTTACATTCCTCGGTGAATAGCCGACCATAGAACTCTTTTTTATAGAGCGTCCAATTAATCACATATCATGAGTAAAAAAATATTACGTATCGCCACGCGAGGGAGTGACCTGGCACTGTGGCAGGCAAATTTTGTTAAACAGCAACTTGAACAACGTCATTCTGAGCTCGAAGTAGAGCTAGTCATTCTTAAAACGCAGGGGGATAAAATTCTGGATGTACCTTTAGCCAAAGTGGGCGGCAAAGGTTTGTTCGTTAAGGAATTAGAAACGGCGATATTAGAGGGGCAGGCAGATATCGCGGTGCATTCAATGAAGGATGTGCCAATGGAATTCCCCGAAGGGCTGGGTTTAGCGATAATATGTGAGCGAGAGGATCCGACGGATGCTTTCGTGTCGAACAAGTATCAACGCTTAGAGGATTTACCGAACAATGCCGTGGTTGGCACTTCAAGTCTGCGACGGCAATGTCATATTAAAACCTTGCGCCCCGATTTGGAGATTCAATTTTTGCGTGGCAATGTCAACACGCGCTTACGTAAGTTAGATGAGGGGCAATACGATGCTATCATCCTGGCGTCTGCTGGGTTGAAGCGCCTGGGGATGGTCGAACGCATCGCACAATCGCTATCCCTTGAAAATAGTTTGCCAGCAGTCGGCCAGGGGGCTGTAGGAGTTGAGTGTCGCACGAACGACAGAGACACGGCTAACCTGTTGGGCTCCTTACACCATACCAATACCGCTTGGTGCGTTGGCGCAGAACGGGCCATGAACGCTACGCTTCAAGGGGGTTGTCAGGTACCTATTGCCGGACACGCCATATTGCAACCTAACCGGCAACTTTATCTGCGTGGCATAGTTGCGGATCCCTATAGCGATACCGTGCTGCGAGCCGAAGGGAGAGCGTCCTTTACCTCCGCTGAGCAGTTAGGAACGGCGGTTGGGAAAGACTTGCTGGCTCAGGGTGCGGATAAAATTCTACAGAAAGTCTATGGTGAAAACGGGCCGACATAGGCCTGCATAATAATGGCTGATATTAAAGGAAAGTCGGTGCTGGTGACGCGGCCAGAACCTCAGGCGCAGCATTTATTAAAAGAACTGGGCCGGTTAGGTGCGAACGCAATGGCGCTACCCGCTATTGCCATAAAAGAGGTTGCGCTGAGTCCGGCGGATAAACAAAAGATAATCAACCTTGATAGTTATGCGGCGATCTTCGTGGTGAGCACTAATGCTGCAAACCTTGGCATGCAATGGATAGACCGATACTGGCCACAATTACCCGTACATACAACTTGGTACGCCGTGGGCGGCGCAACGGCAAAAGCACTGGCGGCGTTTGGCATTGCTGCGCAGGTGTCAGATTCTGGGGTCGATAGCGAGGCATTGCTTGCGCTGCCTTCGTTACAACACCTGGATGCTCAGCGCGTGCTGATTCTGAAAGGGATAGGCGGGCGTGAATTTTTAGCGCAAACGCTACAAAAGCGTGGAGCTACGGTGGAGAGCTTATGCCTGTATCAGCGTGAAAAGGTGACATATGGGCAGACAGAAATACTGGCGCTGCTTGGCGAACACCGGCCGGATATTATATTAGTGACCAGTGTAGCGATATTGGAAAGCCTCGATGAGTTGCTCTCACCTTGCTACGAGAATCTAAAGAGCGTAAATTTAGTGGTCGCAAGTGATCGTATCGCACAGGCTGCGAAGCGTTTAGGTTACCACAACCTAGTAATGGCAACTGGTGCCTCAGATGAAGCAATCATAGCTGCGTTTAGTGAATCAGGAAATCTTTGAACTAATTAACTATGACGGAAGATAAAGACTCAAAGCTAGAGACGGCATCTGCCGGGGTAGATGCGAAACCTAAAATTCAGACACAGAACGTCGAGTCTCGAGCAAAGGAGCCGCCGTTGCTTAGTAATCCTGCTGCGAGCGGGTCACCAGTAAAAAAAATAAGTCGAGGCCCTGTTTGGTTGGCGCTGTTTGTTGCCCTCTTCGCTGTGGCTGCTGCAGGCTACACCTATTGGCAACTGGAGCAATTCCGGCTGACAAGCCAAGCCCAGGTCAAACAAAGCGAGCAGAGTTACCTTGAAAACCTGGAAGATAAAATACAAAGTCAGATGCAAAGTCAGTCGACAAGACTTGAATCCAGTCTGGCGGATTATCGTAGTCAGCTAGTCGATCAGGAAAACGCCATTGCTGAATTACGCGCTAGGATCGCTGATTCTCGCCGACAAATAGGTGAGATTACTCATGTTAGCCGCAAAAGCTGGATGTTGGCAGAGGCTGAATATCTGCTGAGATTGGCGAATCAACGATTAATTATGGAACACGAAAGCACTAGTGCTTTAGCCCTCTTGGGGTCGGCAGATCAGATTCTACAGGATGTTGACGATGTCAATCTGTATCGGGTTCGCGCTGAAATTGCTAAAGAAATGGCAGCGTTAAGAGCTACCGGCGGAGTCGATGTGGAGGGTGCTTTTTTGGCCTTGGCGGCATTATCGGACCAGCTGGTAGCATTACCCTTGCTATCACCGCACTCAAGACCTGACGCAGACAATGAAGAAGTTGCTGCCATCACTAGCTTTCAGAAAGCAGTAACGCGACTGGAAAAATTGGTAACCGTTCGCCACAGGGGGCAGCCGGTGGCACCTCTGTTGCCACCGGAGCAACATTATTATGTGCAGCAAAATTTGCGCTTAATGCTTGAGCAGGCACAGCTTGCGCTTTTGCAACGAAAACCCTTACTTTTTGCGCAAAGTTTAAAGAAGGCTGAACAATGGGTGCAGGACTATTTTGAACTAAATGCCTCAAGTGGTGCCCTGTTGGAAAGTCTCGCCGATTTAAAGCGATTACAAATTGCGCCGCAGTTGCCAAACATTTCAAAATCTTTAGAGCTACTCAAAGACTATTTATCTAACCCTGAATCGCAGATGGAAGCTGAGTATTCGAATGAGAACAAGAGCGGCAGGGAGACGCCATGAAAAAATTACTGGTGCTGATTCTGTTGGTCTTAATCGCTGGTGTTTGGGTGGCCGGGAAAATGAGCTTGGATGCAGGTTATCTATTGATAGCCTATCAAGATACCAGCATAGAAATGAGTCTTTGGGTTGGTCTGTTGCTGATCGTTGTTGCGGTAATATTGGTTTATATATTGGTGTGGCTCGTTGGCAAACTGCTAACCAGCGGTGATACGGCAAGGCGCTGGAAGCATAATTTTGGCCATAAGCGATCACTATCGAAAACGAATGCCGGTGTGACTGCCTATCTGGAAGGTAATTGGGCTGAAGCACAGAAAAAATTTGAGCAGGCCGCTGCAAAATCAGATACGCCCTTACTGGCTTATCTGGCAGCAACTCAAGCTGCGGCTAAGAATGAGGATTACCCCGCTTGTGAGGTTTACTTACGGAAAGCGAATCATGTTGCACCGGGTATGAATACGGCTATTGAGATGGCCAAGTTAGATGTGCAGATTCAGCGTAAGCAATACGAACAGGCGCTGGCAACAATATTAAGATTACGTAAAGAACAGCCAAAGCATAAATACCTATGTAAACGTCTCCAGGAAGTTTATGTGGCGCTGGAAGATTGGGAGGCTTTAAGTCAGCTAATGCCAGTGATGCGAAAACTCAAAGTGGCGCCACTGGCAGAGTTAGATGAAATTGAGAAGAAGACAGCATTGTTTCAGTTGGAACGGGCGGCGAAGGGTCAGTCTGAAAGCGGAAAAACACAAACCCAAGCCGCACGAGTAGTCATGGTCTGGAATCAAATTCCATCCAAGGTTCGGCGTGATGAGTTAATTACCCTGGCCTATACCCAGCACTTAACAAAATTAGGTAAAGCTGAATTGGCTGTGCAAGCATTGATTGAGTCCATTAACCATCACTGGAGTGAAAAGTTAGTGGAGCAATTTGGACTGGTGCAGGGAGAAGATATTAAGCATCAATTGCTGACTGCTGAGCGCTGGTTACAAGAGCGGAACAATAGTTCGGTATTGATGCTGGCGTTGGGACGATTGAGTTTGCGCAATAAACTCTGGGGCAAAGCAAGAGAATATTTTATCAGCAGTATTAAACTGAGAAATAGCGTTGAAGCTTGTGCGGAGTTAGGAAGATTACTCGGCTGCCTGGGAGATGAACAGGGTAGTAGTAGATATTTGCAACAGAGTGTTGAATTGACCCGTCAGAACTTGCCACAGCTGCCTATGCCCAGCAAGCAGACACCGCTTTCGCAGGGCGTTGGCTAGCGGCTAATCGCCAGTATTTCGAGGCGCATAGCTAAACACATCTGAATAAGTATGCTCTTCTCTGAGGCCATGCTTGGCGAGTTCATCCAGGGTTGCATAGACCATGGTGGGTGAGCCGCTGATGCAAAGTCGACATTCCTCAAGGCTTTCGAAGTCCTGATGAATGGTTTGATAAAGCAGTCCCTCGCGGCCTAGCCACTGACAGCTTTCCTGTGCATCGCTGACCACCAAATGATAAAAAAAGTTGGGGTGGGCGCTATGCCACTCCTTTAACTGATCAAGATGATAGAACCCAGAAGCTTGTCGATTGCCCCAATACAGATGTACGGGGTTAGGCAGTTGGCGGGAAAATATTTCGTGCAACATACTTTTCATTTGCGCAAAGCCAGTCCCGGCAGCCACTAAGATAATGGGGACAGTTGGGTGTAACTTGAGGTCGTCCGGTAGGTAGCAATCCCCCAGAGGTAGCTCGACAGAGATAAATTGGCCTCTGCGCAACAGTGCGAATAGTTGTTGTGAAGACTTTTGTTCAGGTACTTGTAGGATATTAAGCTCAAGCCGGTCAGTCTCACGTGGTGAGCTGGCGATGGAAAAGGCACTGGCTTCTCCTTCAGGCAGTAGTATCTGCAAATATTGGCCTGCGGCAAAACTTACCTGACTGGGGTTTTCAGGTTCAAGCTCGATACAGTAAATATTCGAGTTAGCCGCAGTGCAGGATTTAACGAGGCAATTATGGCGCATTCGTCTCTCTTAATCACAAATGGGTGGTGCAAATCTTTTGATCAATCGATGCCTAGATCATTCCAAATAGTATCAATTTTATCTTTTACTACAGTATTCATTTTAATGGGTCGTCCCCATTCGCGACTGGTTTCTCCAGAGAGCTTACTGGTCGCATCAAAACCAATTTTTGAGCCTAAACCTGCTACGGGCGAAGCGAAGTCTAAGTAGTCAATCGGAGTATTTTCGATAATACAGGTATCGCGTGCTGGGTCCATACGGGTTGTCATGGCCCAGATAACATCCTGCCAATCACGCACATTGATATCCTCATCGGTGACGATAACAAATTTTGTATACATAAACTGACGCAAAAATGACCAAACTCCCATCATGATACGCTTAGCGTGTCCGGCATACTGTTTTCTGATGGATACAACGGCCAGACGGTAGGAACAACCTTCAGGCGGTAGATAGAAATCCACTATTTCGGGGAATTGTTTTTGTAGGATGGGTACAAAAACTTCGTTCAGAGCAACACCTAAAATGGCGGGTTCGTCTGGCGGCCTGCCAGTATAGGTGCTGTGGTAAATAGGATTGTTGCGATGAGTGATATGGGTAACTGTGAAAACGGGGAATTGCTCAACCTCGTTATAGTAGCCGGTGTGATCACCAAAAGGCCCTTCCTCTGCATTTTCACCGGCAGCAATATAGCCCTCTAGAATGATCTCAGCGTGCGCGGGAACCAATAAGTCGTTGCTGATGCACTTAACCAGCTCTGTTTTATGGCCTCGTAATAACCCGGCAAAGGCATATTCTGAGAGTGTGTCTGGAATTGGCGTTACCGCGCCCAACGTCGTTGCCGGGTCGGCGCCCAGAGCGACTGCGATAGGAAATGGCTGATTGGGATTGGTTTGCTGCCATTCCTTGAAATCAAGCGCGCCACCACGATGGGCGAGCCAGCGCATGATTAATTTGTTTTTACCGACCAGTTGTTGTCTGTAGATGCCGAGGTTTTGTCTTTCCTTATTCGGCCCCTGCGTGATGACGAGCGGCCAGGTAATAAGAGGCGATACATCTTCTGGCCAGCAGGTTTGAATGGGGAGTACGCTCAAGTCAACCTGTTCCTGGCTGAGGATATTTTCCTGGCAGGGCGCTCGGTCAACGACTTTGGGTGCCATATTCATTACTTGTTTGAAAATAGGCAGCTTCGACCAAGCGTCTTTTACTCCCTTGGGTGGGTCTGGCTCTTTCAAAAATGCCAATAGCTTGCCCACTTCTCGCAGGGAATCGGTGCTGTCCTGGCCCATACCGAGCGCCACCCGAGCCGTGGTGCCGAAAAGATTCGCCAGGATTGGAATGCTTGAACCTTTAGGGTTTTCAAAGAGTAATGCGGGGCCTTGCGAACGCAAGGTGCGATCACAGATCTCGGTTATTTCAAGATAAGGGTCAACCTCGGCTTTGACACGAACAAGCAGACCCTGTTTTTCAAGAGCATCAATAAACTCACGAAGGTCTTTGTATTGCATACGAGGTAAAAGGTTTTATCGAAAAACCGATTTAAACTAACCGCGCTTCATAGATAAGAAGAACTCGTCGTTAGTTTTAAAGTCCTTCAGTTTATCTAATAGAAATTCCATGGCTGGCGAATCTTCCATCGAGTTAAGCAGTTTACGTAGAATCCACATTTTCTGTAATTCATCTTCCGTGGTGAGCAATTCTTCACGACGAGTGCCTGAGCGGCGTATGTTAATGGCAGGATAAACGCGCTTTTCTGCAATTTTTCGATCCAAGTGAATTTCCATATTACCGGTGCCTTTGAATTCTTCGTAGATGACTTCATCCATTTTGGAGCCAGTATCGATCAGCGCAGTCGCGATAATGGTTAAACTGCCGCCCTCTTCAATATTTCGAGCAGCGCCAAAGAAACGCTTGGGGCGCTCCAGAGCATGTGCGTCCACGCCGCCAGTTAAGACCTTGCCGGAAGAAGGTACAGTCGTATTGTAAGCACGAGCTAAGCGAGTGATGGAATCTAGTAGGATGACGACATCTTTTTTGTGTTCGACCAGACGTTTGGCCTTCTCGATAACCATTTCGGCGACCTGAACGTGACGTGAAGGTGGTTCATCAAAGGTACTGGCAACCACTTCACCTCTTACCGAGCGTTGCATGTCGGTAACCTCTTCCGGACGTTCGTCGATTAGCAGAACAATCAGGTGGCAATCGGGGCTGTTATGCACGATGGATTGCGCAATATTTTGTAGCATTAGTGTCTTACCTGCCTTGGGCGGCGAGACAATCAGGCCTCGTTGGCCTTTACCGATAGGGGCGACGAGATCGATAACGCGGGCTGATAAATCTTCGGTGCTACCGTTGCCTCGTTCCAGCGTCATACGCTCATCTGGAAAGAGCGGTGTTAGGTTTTCAAATAGTATCTTATTCTTGGCGTTTTCCGGCTGGTCAAAATTAATTTCATTGACTTTTAATAATGCGAAATAACGTTCGCCATCTTTCGGTGGTCGAATTTTGCCAGAAATTGTATCGCCGGTACGCAGGTTGAAACGTCGTATTTGGCTGGGTGAAACGTAAATATCATCTGGCCCGGCTAAATAGGAGCTGTCGGCAGAGCGCAGGAAGCCAAAGCCATCCTGCAATATTTCTAAGATGCCATCCCCAAAAATATCTTCGCCACTTTTCGCGTGGCGTTTAAGAATGCTAAAAATAACATCCTGTTTACGGGAGCGGGCAAGGTTGTCTAGGCCGATTTCTTGGGCGATTTTTAGTAGTTCTGGGACAGGCTTTTGTTTTAATTCAGTTAGATTCATAGGAGTTATAATGCTAATTTTCGTGCTGTCGACATTACGTCGCGGCGGGATTAATTTTAGTTTGTTGTGAATGTTTGGGATTGAGATATGAAAGAAGGGATCAAAGAAGAATTCCCTGAAAAGCAAAGATAACACTCATTTTGCAGCGCGTCTAGTCATTACTAAAATTAAAATAGAATGCCCTCCGAGTATGCCGGAGGGTTCTAAAATCTTATAGATTGCTGTCTATGAAGGCGGCTAATTGAGATTTGGATAGTGCACCTACTTTGGTCGCTTCAACGTTACCATTTTTAAATAGCATCAGTGTCGGGATGCCGCGTATGCCATATTTTGGTGGAGTGGCTTCATTCTCATCAATATTGAGTTTGCAGACTTTTAGGCGACCGCTGTACTCTTTCGCGATCTCTTCTAAAACTGGCGCGACCATTTTACATGGCCCGCACCATTCGGCCCAATAATCCACTAATACCGGGGTATCTGATTGCAGCACGTCCTGTTCGAAGGAGCTGTCGCTTATTTGGCTAATCTCACTCATTATTTTCATGTTCCTGCTGATTTCAAGGAGGGATACTATATCACCAGTCTTGGCCAAGATTGAAGTGAAAATCTCCTGATCATCCCTTGGTGTAATTCAAAAGTTCTCTGCTATCCTTAAATGTGGTGTTTCTAGTTTTGATTTTCAAGGGTTGATTATGCAGGGAAATAACGCTCAAAGTATTCAGATTAATAGCGTTGGCCAGATGGCGGTTATCGATCTCGGCTCCAATAGTTTTCAAATGCTTTTAGTTGAAGTGTTGGGCGGGCGGATTGTTGAAATTGCGCGGTTCCGTGAAAAAATTCAACTGGCAGCCGGGCTGGATGTTAATTCTAATTTGCAGGAAACAGTGTTGCATCGGGCTTATCAGTGTTTACGGGGATTTGCTGAACACTTGGTCGGTATTGAGTGCTCTAATATTAGAATAGTAGGGACTGATGCGTTGCGGCGAGCAGTGAACAGGAAACAGTTTGTTGATAATGCCGCCGGCTTGTTAGGCGCGCCGGTACAAATTATTTCTGGTGAGGAAGAAGCAAAATTGATTTATCGGGGTGCTATTGCGTCAGTGGATCAACCTGAATTGGTGAGCTTGGTGATGGATATTGGCGGCGGTAGTACCGAATTGGCTGTAGGACAGGGCTCAGATGTGATCGCGCAAGCGAGTATTGCGTTGGGTTGTGTAGATTACACGCGGCGATTTTTTTCAGAGCAGAAGACTGACCAGCAACAATTTCTACGTGTGGTTAGGCTCATGCGCCAGACCTTAGGGTTACTCCCCGAGGAAATTCGCGTAGGACAATGGCAGCAGGCTATTGGGACTTCAGGAACTATTGCTTCCATCGAAAGGGTATTAGTCACTAATGAATGGTGCCCCAAAGGCATCAGTAAAGCTGGGTTAATGCGGTTGGTTTCCCATATTTGTTCGGGGCGGCCTATTGATGAGCTGGATATCAAGGGCATAAGTGCTGATAGAGCAGATATATTTATCGCGGGCGTCGCGATTACGCTAGCACTGTTCGAAGAGTTGGATTTGCAATACCTCAAAACCTCCCCTCAGGCGCTTAAGGAAGGTTTGATTTATGCGATGCTAGATGACATCTGACTCTGGTTTTAGCGATTAAGGATTTGCGCGGCACGTTTTGCAAAATAGGTAAAAATTGCGTCTGCTCCAGCGCGTTTAAAGCAGGTGAGCGACTCTAGAATCACCGCCTCTTCCTCCAGCCAGCCTTTTTCAAAGGCAGCCATATGCATGGCATACTCACCGCTGACCTGGTAGACAAGGGTTGGCATACCGAATTCATCTTTAATTCGTCTAATAATATCCAGGTAGGGCATACCAGGTTTAATCATCACCATATCAGCGCCTTCGGCAATATCCAGCTCCGTCTCGTGAAGCGCTTCGTTGCTGTTGGCTGGATCCATCTGATAACCCTTTTTGTGACTGCCACCAAAGTTGCTGGAGGAGCCGATGGCGTCTTTGTAGGGGCCGTAATATTTTGAGGCATATTTTGCGGAGTATGCCAGAATTCGGGTATTCGAATGATTTTCCGCTTCGAGCGCATCGCGAATTTCGCCGATTCTGCCATCCATCATATCCGACGGTGCAACAATATCGACGCCTGCGTCGGCGTGCGAAAGTGCCTGTTTGATCAGTACATCAATAGTAGCGTCATTAAGCACGTATCCGCTGTCGTCCGTAATGCCATCGTGTCCATCTAGGGTGTAGGGGTCGAGGGCAATGTCGGTGCTAATGCCTAGTTCTGGGCAGGCGTCCTTTACCTCTCTAATCGCTCTTTGTACTAGACCATCTGGGTTGTATGCCTCCGCGCCGTCAGCACTTTTTTGTGCTTGTGGAATATTTGGGAAAATTGCGATGGCTGGAATTCCCAAGGTAACTAGTTCGCGCGCTTCTTTTACCAACTCGTCTACTGAAAACCGTAATTGACCCGGCATGGTGGCGATAGGCTCGCGTTCAGCCTGACCTTCTTTAACAAAGACAGGGAAAATAAGGTCGTTCACCGTTAGTTCATTTTCACGCATTAAGCGCCGGGAAAAGTCATTGGCGCGCATACGCCGCATGCGGGTGTTTGGAAATGCTTTATTGGATGTATTAAGAGGCACCTTAGCTTCCCTTTATAACAAAGACAAAATATGAGGGCTAGGCTACCATGTTGCGATCTATAGCAAAAGTACCCGTATTTAATCCGAGGCATTAATCCGTGAGCGAGCAGTGGTTAGCGAATGAGGTTGTTATTAGGCTAGGCGTTACGTTCGGTTTGTTGGTCTTGCTGGTGCTAGCGGAGTTTGTGATTCCGCGTAAAGGTCGTGTACAAAAGCGCCATACCCGCTGGGTCGGGAATGGGCTTTTACAATTAAGTAATTTGTTGGTTATACGCTTTGCATTACCCTGGATAGTACCTACTAGTATTGCGGCTTTGGTGGCGCAGAAAGGAATAGGCATCTTCAATTGGCTAGCCATTTCAGAGTGGGCTATTTTTGGGCTAAGCATTTTGGTGTTGGATTTAGCCATTTATTGGCAGCACCGGCTAATGCATGTGGTTCCAGTGTTGTGGCGTTTGCATAAAGTGCATCATGCTGACGTAGACGTCGATGTGACAACTGCGTTGCGGTTCCATCCGCTGGAAATCATTTTTTCCCTAGGTATTAAATCGACAGTGGTGTGGATCTTCGGGATACCGGTCGAGGCCATTATTTTATTTGCCCTACTGCTTAACGGCATGGCCATGTTCAATCATGCAAATATTAATTTGCCGTTGAGATTGGATCGAGCACTAAGATACTTTGTGGTTACGCCTGATATGCACAGGATTCATCATTCCGTTATTCGCAGAGAGCAAGATAGCAATTTTGGATTTAACCTGAGTTGTTGGGATAGGCTGTTTTCCAGCTATAGAAAGCTACCGGAGCATGGGCAGCAAAAGATGCTGCTGGGGTTGTATGAAACTAATGGGCAGAATACGGGGTCTGTTATTTGGATGTTAAAGCAGCCGTTTGCACGAATAGAGGATAGTGTAAAGAGCAGGCGTTGATCGCATAAAGGAACCAGAAATGAATTCAAAAAAAATTACGGTGCTGTCAATAATTGTCCTGTTGGTGGTTGTGTTTGTTGTTTTCGATTTATCTCAATTTCTAACGATAGAGTATTTTAAGCTGCAAAAGGCAGCAATTAACGAATTTTATCAGCAAAAACCGTTGGAAACGGTAGTGCTCTATAGCCTTATTTATATTGCGGTGACGGGCCTTTCGCTGCCGGGTGCTGCCGTATTAACACTGATTGGTGGTGCTATCTTCGGGCTTTGGTTTGGGGTACTGATAGTCTCTTTTGCCAGCACCATCGGTGCGACGGTTGCGTTTTTAATGTCCCGGTTGTTGCTGAAAGATTGGGTGCAGGAAAGATTTGGAGCAAAGCTGAAAGTGATCAATCAGGGTATCGAAAAGGATGGCGCTTTTTATCTTTTCACGCTACGTCTAGTGCCGGTTTTCCCCTTTTTTGTGATTAACCTAGTAATGGGGCTTACCCCGATTCACGTGCTTCAGTTTTTTGTTATCAGTCAATTAGGTATGCTGCCAGGCACTTTCGTATATGTAAATGCTGGTACTCAGTTAGCTCAAATTGAGTCAGCGGCGGGGATACTGTCGCCCGGCTTGCTGTTGTCCTTTGTCATGCTTGGTGTTTTTCCTCTACTTGCAAAAAAACTGGTTAGTCTAGTACAAGCAAAAAAAATTCTCCGAACGTACAGTAAACCCCAAAAATTTGATACCAATCTGGTTGTGATAGGCGCGGGTTCTGGTGGTTTGGTCACTGCTTATATCGCAGCAGCTGTGAAAGCTAAAGTGACTCTCATTGAGAAAGATTTGATGGGTGGAGACTGCCTAAATACGGGCTGTATTCCTAGCAAGGCATTGATTCGATCTGCGAAAATTAACCACTATATCAGTCGTGCTGAAGAGTTTGGGCTAAAGGCTGTACCATCTGGCGTTGATTTTCCAGCAGTGATGGGGCGAATTCAGTCCATAATTAAGCAGGTTGAACCCCATGATTCGGTTGAACGTTACACCAGCCTGGGAGTGGACTGTGTGCAGGGTGAAGCCAAAATCGTTTCTCCTTATCGAGTTGAAGTCAATGGCCGAGAAATTACCACACCCAGGATAGTTATTGCCACTGGTGCGCGTCCGTTTGTGCCGCCAATAAAGGGCGTCGAGGCGATTGGCCATTTAACTTCTGATAATATTTGGCAGTTGCAAGAACAGCCTGCAAGGCTTTTGGTGGTTGGTGCAGGGCCTATTGGTTGCGAATTGGCACAGAGCTTTGCCCGACTGGGATCCCAGGTTACTTTGCTGGATATGGCGCCTAAAATAATGCCGAGAGAAGATGAAGACGTTTCTGGTTTTATGTATCAACGGTTACAGGCGGAGGGGATTTCAATCAAGCTTTCCCATAAGCCAATTGAGTTTGCCGAGGTAGAGGATAAAAAGTACCTTGATGCGGAATCTGCAGGTGCAACGACTCGTATCTATTTTGATCAGGTAGTGATAGCCGTCGGCAGAAAGGCAAACACGCAAGGATTTGGGTTAGAAAATCTGAATATCGATTTGACGCCACAGGGAGCCATTCGGGTCAATGAGTATTTGCAGACAAACTACCCTAATATCTACGCTTGCGGTGATGTCGCCGGTCCCTACCAGTTCACGCATACCGCGTCACATCAAGCCTGGTACGCGGCAGTGAATGCGCTGTTTGGGCGTTTCAGAAAGTTTAAGGTAGATTACTCAGTGATTCCTTGGGCAACCTTTACCGACCCGGAAGTTGCACGCGTGGGGCTAAATGAACAGGATGCAAAGCAACAGGGCATAGACTATGAGGTAACCCGTTTTGCAATTGAAGAGCTGGATCGTGCGATTGCCGATGGTGAAAACCATGGTTTTATCAAGGTGTTAACCGTGTCGGGTAAAGATAAGATTTTAGGCGTTACCATCGTGGGTTATCATGCGGCGGAAATAATTGCCGAGTATATTCTGGCGATGAAGCAGGGCATCGGGTTGAATAAGATATTGGGCACTATTCATATTTATCCGACACTTTCGGAGGCTAATAAGTTTGTCGCCGGTAACTGGAAGCGCGCCCATGCTCCGGAAAAATTATTGGAATATGTGGCGCGATTTCATGCATTTGTGCGCGGTTAAACCGACCGAACTAAACAGTCAAATTTTAAAAAGATGAGCACAAAAAATGACAATCTCAGTTCAAGACGAAGTGAAAAATTACTACGGTGAAGTTCTGCAAGGTTCAGAGGACCTCAAAACCAACGCCTGTTGTACGGATGCTGCAATGCCTAGTTATTTGAAAGCAGTACTGAGCAAGGTGCATGATGAAGTGCTGAGCCGTTATTACGGTTGCGGACTGGTCGCACCCGAGCAGCTTAAGGGTATGCGTATTCTTGATCTGGGTAGCGGTTCGGGACGAGATTGTTATGCATTATCCGCGTTGGTTGGTGAAAGTGGTTATGTGGTGGGTGTGGACATGACCGATGCACAATTGGAAGTCGCCAACCGCCATCTTGATTACCATCGCCAACAGTTCGGCTATACCAAGTCCAATGTCGAATTTCACAAAGGCTATATCGAAAAACTGGATGAGCTGGGTTTTGCTGATGCGAGCTTTGATATCATCGTCTCCAACTGTGTTATTAATTTATCGTCTGACAAGGAAGCGGTATTAAAACAGGCCTATCGGTTGTTAAAGCCGGGTGGTGAAATGTATTTTTCCGATGTTTATTCCGACCGACGCGTTCCCGCAGAGCTAGTCGCCGACCCGGTGCTTTATGGTGAGTGTTTGGGGGGTGCGCTGTATTGGCATGATTTTATCGGTATGGCTAAACAGGCTGGGTTCGGTGATCCGCGTTTGGTTGAAAGCCGCGAATTGAGTATTGAAAATGACCTGATCAAGCGTAAATTGGAAGGCATTCGCTTCTATTCTGCAACTTATCGTTTATTTAAGGTTCTGGAGTTGGAGCCCTCATCTGAAAATTACGGCCAGTCTGTTATATACCGTGGCACCATTGAGTACCATCCACAGGTTTTCGTTTTTGATACAAACTTTCGGCTCCCCAAGGGCGAAGCTACTCCTGTGTGTGGCAATACCTATCGAATGCTAAAGCAGTCGCGCTTTCAGCAACACTTTGATTTTATCGGCAGCTGGGATCGACACTTGGGTATTTTTGAACAGGCGGGGTGCTATATCCCATTTAACCAAATGGAAACACCCAGTCGCGGCTGCTGTAGTTAATGAACGGAGGGAATATGCAATGGCTAAAGTAGCAGTCGTGTTGGCGGGTTGTGGTGTTTATGATGGGACAGAAGTTTATGAGGCGGTTTGTACTTTGCTAGCGCTGGATAAAGCAAATGCAGAGGTGCAGTGCTTCGCGCCGAATGTTGAACAAATGCACGTCGTTAATCATCTGACAGGGGAAGTGGTTCCCGGTGAGAAGCGTAACGTATTGATCGAGGCTGGTCGGATATGTCGCGGACAGGTTAAGGATATCGCACAAGCCGAGGTGGTCGATTTTGATGCGCTGATTGTTCCCGGTGGTTTTGGTGCAGCTAAAAACCTCTGTGACTTTGCGGTTAAGGGAGCCGACTGTGAGTTGAACCCAGACTTTCTTCGCTTTGCTCAAGCCATGCATTGCGCCGCCAAACCGATCGGATTGATTTGCATAGCACCAGCGATGTCGGTCGCCATCTGCGGAGCAGGTGTCGAATGCACAATCGGCAATGATGCGGGAACTGCCGCCGCTTTGGCGTCAATGGGGGCTGTGCATAGGGAATGTCCAGTGGAAAAAGCCTGGGTCGATCAAGAGAGAAAGTTGGTCACTACGCCCGCCTACATGCTTGCCAATCGTATTAGCGATGCCGCTGTCGGTATTGAACAATGCGTGAAAGAGGTGCTGGCGTTGATTTGAGATTGTTTAGGTGGTTGCTTGAAACTCATCTCTAGCAAGTAGATTTGCCCATTTTTGTTTTACATTTTCCGGCAAAGGACAGGACTTGCGTGTATTTCGGTCAAAATGCACGCCAACACATTCACAGGATGCAGCTTCTTGCCCGGTTTCTGCGTTATACATGTAATGGATAAAACGAATGACCTTTTCTGTCACTTCGAGTGGCTGGGTTTTAACGATGAGCAAATCGCCGGCCATGACTTCTGCCCGGTACTTCATTTTTTGCTCCAACGCGGCCATGCCTTTATTGGTTTCTTTAATATAGTCGGAGGTGATGCCGATCATCGACAGAAAATGCCAAGTACCCTCATCAAATTTTGCGGTATACCACTGCACATTCATGTGCCCCATATGGTCTAGTTGATTCGGATATACGATACCGCGATAGGTTTCTATCATGACATCAGGCTCCTAAGTTTGCGCACTGATGGAAGGTAATTGTTTTTGCCAAAATAATGCTTTTCCCAAGCGAGGATCAATTTCGTAACCCGCATATCCAAGCTTTTTGTATGCGGCTTGTGCGGTCTGGTTACCCTCTAAAACCTCCAGCGTCACTTTGCAGCATCCTCTTTCCCGGGCAATGGCCTCTACCTTGTCTAACATGCGTCGACATAATCCGAGTCCGCGATATTCATCGCATACCATGACATCATGAATATTAATAACGGGTTTGCATGCAAAGGTGGAAAAAGCTTGAAAACAATTAACCAAACCTGCTGCTTCGTCGTCGACATAGCAGAGAATACTGAAGGCCTGAGGTATTTTGGCAAGTGCTGAAACAAGTGAAGTTTTCACATTGTCTCGTAACGCTTCGCCTCCTCCCATTGGATCCAGTGCGTAGATATTTAGCAGATCGACGATTTCCTTTGCTTGTCGCCGGTTGCTGTAGTCAGCCTGAAAGACATTAATATCCAAAGTTTTTCCTTGCTTCAAATGAGTATCAAAATATTGGATTCTATCCAGGTTGCTATCTCACCGCAAAAGGTCGTGCTGGTGAACCGGTAGCGCCCTTAAAGGGTATCGCGCCGAAGACGAAAGCGAATTCGTATACCTGATCTGCTAGCAAACTACGAAAGTCTACGTTTTCCATAATATAGATGCCATTTTCCACGAGGAATTTTTGATGGTTAGGCGCAAAAATAGTTGGATCGGGGCCAGGAATTGCCTCAACCGCCCAATTGTCTGAGCCTACTAATACCACTTTTTTTGCGACGAGCCAATCGCCAGCCTGGGCAGATAGCCCAGGCGTGCAGCTATTGAATTTTTTATTGTCGGTTTTCCAGAGTGCGCCCCAACCAGTGTAATAAAAAAGCGCATCTCCGGGTTGAATGCTTGCTTCGCTTTGTCCTTGAGCGATTAAGGCTGCTTTTAAATCGGCAACGGAAATTTCCTCAGAGCAGGCCAGCATGCGTTTTTTATAACCTGCAATATCAATAAGGATTCCTCGGGTAAAGATCGGTTTAACCTGTTCAACACCTAATTTCTTGAAGCCCCTGCCGCTGCCGATATCCGCATGCGAAAGACCATTATAGTAGCGAATATCTTTAAGATTTTTCACGTCGCCTACGACGGTCGCCATGTGGCTGAGAGAATCAAATTGGGTGCCGTCCTGGGATAGGTGTCCAGCAATATAGTCTTCATTCCAGACCAGTTGGTTATCCCCCATCGGGCCCCAGGAGGGTGCCCCCGGCACGGTTAAGGTATATTTGCGGTCTTCAGGCGTTAACTCAAATAGCGGCATATCCTCTTCGAAAATATGGGCCATATCATAGATCTTGCCGGTTTTTATTAGGCTCGCCGCTTGTAATACTTTTGTAGGGTTCAGGCGATTGAGCGCACCCAGTTGGTCATCTGAGCCCCATTCAGAAGGCCACCACTTTTTTTGTGATGGTTCAGCAGCAAAACTTGGATAAGGGGCTACAAACAACCCCAAAATAAATATCAATAATACGGAGCGATGGTTAAGCACGTCGACTCTCCTTTAAAGTTATTTCAATAACAAGAAATTAAGGCGTTAATCAGAGTTTCCTCAACGCTATTACAGCTTAGTTTTACAAAAATTGCGATACGCGCCTATATCCTGAGCTCTGCCGAGCCAACTTTCCAGCGTTTTAGCTGCAAATAGGAAGACTTAAAATTGGTGTAATTGGTTCTACGGTATCATTGCGACCTGATTAGCAAAGAGTTAAAGAAAAGTTGCCTCTAAAAATTAATTACTGTATAAATAAACAGTAATTAAAAGCAAATGCACTCTGGAGATACCGTGATGCAATTCAGAAGACCAAGACTATCGGTAATTCAGGATTCTAACTGCCTAGGACGGCAACGATTTAAAGATCATATCACTGGCGAAGAACTAAATAGCCATAAAATATTGGAGCGGATGAATGCGGGCATATACTCGCGCTATCATGTCCGGCACCTGAATCTATCAGTGGTATCTGGCCGCTGTTCGATGGGGTCGCATTGAGCGACAACCTGTCTGACATTGCGTCTGGAAACCTGATAAGTTTGCTTTAAGGGTAAGCATCTATGCCGATTTAGCGACTCACTGGTTTAACGAGCCAACTGCTTGTGCTGCTATGACTTCAGTGCGGTATTGTCCAGCTTCATCCGCTGTTTTGAAGGGGCCAAAGGTTGTTTTTATCGCCTGTTGCTGACCCGGTTCAAGTGCTCCTGGCAGCGTGAAGTTGGCGGTAGCGCCAACGGGATAACCGTTTACCATTTTATCCAGTTTAAGGGTAACTGCTGTGACTGCAATGTTCGCTTGGTTTTTAACCGCGATCATCAAATATCCATCTTCACTCAAGTAGGCTTTGCTTAACACATATTTGCTGGGAGATTTTGGCAACTCCAGCATGGTTATTTTTGACATAGCCTGTTGTCCCAAATCGCCGCCAGAAGTTGCCGCACTTTGGTAGTACTTTAGTGCAGCCGCCTGGTCGTTATCTTTAAGGGATAGCTCGCCGAGTATAAAACTTGCGGCTTGAGTCGGTAGCAGTTGATTACTATGTTCGAGATCCTGACGGGCCAGAGCCTGTTTTTTTTGTTCGTAACGCAACACTCCTCGTGCCAAGTAATGACTAAACAGGTTGGGGTTCTTATCGATAGCGGTCGTAAAGGCTTTTTCAGCATTATTGGGATCTTTTTGCATTTTCCAGGCGTGCCCGCGTAGTTCCCAAAAATAGCCGTCTTTGGGTTGAATTTTGATCGCTTTATCCAAGTATGTCAGCGCAAGCTTGGGATTTTTTTGCTGTAAAGCCTTGATTGCTTCCTCCTCCGCCTTATAGGCAGGTGCATCTTTTTTCAACTGAGCTATCTTGCTTTGATAGCGGCTTACGTACAGCTCCCCTTTGGGCAGACTTTTTGCTTTTTCTGTATTAGCCTCGACCCGCTCCTGGGAGGGAGGGTGGCTCGCGAATAGCCCGCTAATAAAATCAGTTTGTCGGCCCTCGCTTAGTTTGACAAAAGTTTGCTGTAATCGAACGGCGCCGTACGGGTCATAGCCCGCCTTCGACATATATTCCATTCCATAGTAATCAGACTCTAACTCTGCTGAGCGACCATACCTTGCCATCCAGGCGGCAGCGCCAACCTGAATGGCAGTATTAGCGAGTTGACTGTAGTTACTATCGGCTAGAGTAAGTCCAAGTATTTGTGCGCCAGCACCTATAAAAGTACCGCGAGTCATTTGTGCAGCACTATGCCGGGCTGCGGCATGAACAATTTCATGTCCAAGGACGGCCGCCAATTCTGCTTCATTGTCGAGGTGTGACAGCAGGCCTCGATTGATGGCGATCTTACCACCGGGAAGCGCCCAGGCATTAGGTACCGAGTTATTCAGTACCACAAACTCGTAAGGTAAGTCTGGGCGGTCGCTCACTGCTGCTAGTTTATTACCTACTTCTTTAATGTAGCTCTGTAAATTGGGATCGATATAATAAATACCGCCCTGTGCTTGCTGAGAGGGGCGGTAATTTTGCTCGCCGATAGCGATTTCCTGGGAGTTCGAAACAAGGGACAGTTCATTTTTGCCGGTAACGGGGTTGACGCTACAACCGACGGCTGTCAGAAAAAAAATGACGATAGATAGACGAGTCACTATCCTTTTCATTCAAAACTCCTTTCCTGTGGACGAAACAGGATGGTGGATTGGTTTAGCCACAAATCATAAAAGCTGTACTGTACTAAATTGTGAAAGGAGTGGAAATGCTAACAGGAGAACAGATTGCCAAGGATATTAAAATGTAAAGGCTGGAATTAATAGATGAAAGGTAAATGGGCACTTACTTTTAATGAGCCTGCCCTTTGCGGGGGTAGGTCGGCGGTCTGCATTAAGTCGTTGTTAAGCGTGGAGTTAGTTTTAGGAATAAAGGTGGACGAGCGATCATGGTTTTAAGTCAAGCCAAAGGACGCCGTGTTGTAAGGCAGTGAATGGTGGGCCTTCCCAGACTTGAACTGGGGACCTGCCGATTATGAGTCGGATGCTCTAACCAACTGAGCTAAAGGCCCATTCTTACTTTTTCAGAGATAATTCTTCTGATTTAGGGGTAATAACGGCGCAGCGCATTATAATGTGCTGTATTATTTTTGACCAGGCTAATCATCCAGGAAGCTACGCAGGTGCTCTGAACGGCTCGGGTGGCGCAGTTTTCTAAGTGCTTTGGCTTCAATTTGTCGAATTCGCTCACGGGTGACGTCGAATTGTTTGCCCACTTCTTCCAGGGTATGGTCGGTATTCATATTGATGCCGAAGCGCATACGCAGTACCTTTGCTTCCCGTGCGGTCAGTCCAGCTAAGACGTCTTTGGTTGCTTCTTTCAAACCTGAGCCTGTCGCTGAGTCAATTGGCGAGTCGATGTTGATGTCTTCGATAAAATCCCCCAGATGGGAATCTTCGTCATCGCCAATCGGCGTTTCCATGGAAATAGGTTCTTTTGAAATTTTTAGTACTTTACGGATTTTATCTTCCGGCATCTCCATCCGCTCACCGAGTTCTTCCGGTGTCGGCTCACGACCCATCTCCTGTAGCATTTGCCGGGAAATTCGGTTGAGCTTATTAATCGTCTCAATCATGTGTACAGGAATTCGAATAGTTCTTGCTTGATCTGCAATCGAACGAGTGATTGCTTGGCGAATCCACCAGGTGGCATAAGTTGAGAACTTATAGCCGCGACGGTATTCAAATTTATCTACGGCCTTCATCAGGCCAATATTACCTTCCTGAATTAGATCAAGAAATTGCAGGCCGCGATTGGTATATTTCTTGGCGATGGAGATCACTAGTCGCAGGTTGGCTTCCACCATTTCCTTTTTCGCGCGTCGCGCCTTGGCCTCACCAATCGACATATGGCGATTGATTTCCTTCACTTCGGCAATACTAATACTTAGGCTACTTTCCATCTGCTTGAGTTTTTTCTGCGCGCGCACAATGTCGCCTCGATACTGCTCCAGCCCTTCGGAAAACTCGTGACCGCCAGCGATCATCTCGTCAAGCCAAGCTGAATCGGTTTCGTTGCCCATAAATTTTTTGATAAAGAGCTTACGCGGCATTTTGAGCGTACGTGTACAGGTGTGTAGTACGAAACGCTCTTGTTCACGAATAAAGGTAAGCGCCGTGCGAATGTGGTTAACAAGTCGTTCGTAGTGGCGAGGTGTTAATTTAAACGGTGAAAATATTTCGCCTAATATAGCCTGTTGAGCGCGTGCCTTTGGTGAACCGGAGCCATACTTTTTGACGGCTTCGTTAACTTTTTTGAGCTGTACTTCAAGCTCACCCATACGCCGGGCGGTTTCTTCTGGGTCGGGACCGCGTTCTACCTCATCATCACTATCTGAGCTATCGCTGTCGTCATCATCGTCATCGTCATCATCATTGTCTTTATTATTCGCTTTTGCGGCATCTGGTGAATTAGCTGCCGGTGGTAGTATTTCACCGCCATCGTCATCAATGTAACCGCTTAAAATATCGCTAATGCGACCCTCTTCTGCAATGGCAGTATGGTATGCAGTAAGAATGGACTGAACGGCTTCAGGAAAGCTCGCAAGTGCAGTCATTACTTCGCGAATACCTTCTTCAATACGCCGGGCGATAACGATTTCACCTTCACGGGTAAGAAGTTCCACAGTACCCATTTCGCGCATATACATGCGTACTGGATCGGTGGTTCGACCAACATCGCTCTCGACGGCTGCTAATGCAGCAGCGGCTTCTTCGGCAACATCATCATCAGCGGCATCAGTGAGGAGGCGGGCTTCCATATCTGGCGCCACCTCATCCACGGTGATGCCCATATCATTGATCATGCGAATAATGTCTTCTACTTGATCAGGATCTGAAATGTCCTCCGGAAGATGGTCATTAACCTCTGCGTAAGTCAGATAGCCCTGTTCCTTACCGCGTGCGATAAGATCTTTCAATCGGGATTTTTGTTCCGAAGTATCTACCATAGTTGACCTGCTGAGGACTCGACACAAAAGGGCCGAAAGTATAATGATTTCGAGGTTAGGATGCTAGTAAATTATGCGGCTTAATGTTAATAATTCAAGGGCTTGGGCTTTAATAAGTTATTTATTCCGATAAGTGGCTTTTTTTTGTCAAAAGCCGCCCTAAATCTTTTTTTTCTTGTTCTGATAGTGGCTCAGTTTTTGCTTTCTGTAATAGATAATCCAAAGCCTTTTCTTGGTGTTGGCTAGCGATAAGTTTAAGCGCGTCCAAAAACTCCACTTTTAAACGATCTTTATCTTTGACGGGTAGCTCGGTGGCTGCCAGTCGGGCGATTTCTTCTTGGTGAGCTTGCTGCTGTGAGCCTTGCCAATACCCAATAATTCCGCCGGGATTAAGTGATGGGTTTGCTCGTAATAGCTGGATGAGTTCGCGTAATAAATCAATACCAGGAGTATCAGTGGCCGTTAAATCAGGATAATCATCCAGGTGCTCAACAAATTGTGGGTGGTGTAAAAGTGAAAGAGTTACCCACTCAATGGGCGTTCTGACATTCCGTCGCGGTGGATTTTGCGTTCTTCGCATTTGCGGACGATTATTTTTCGACCTGGCGGAATGGGGTTGTTTGTCATCGACATAGCTGTCTATCGGCGGCGAGGGTTCATCCGGCGCAAATTCCAGTAATCGGTCTAATGATAGATTGCTAAGATTAGCGAGCTGATCCAGCATAAGTTGGCGCAGTACACCGTTAGGCATCGGTTGCAGTTTTTTTAACGCTAGCTTGCTGAATCGCGCTTTACCGTCCAGTGTGCCGATATCCGCCAGTTGGCGTAAAGAGTCGAAGAAAAATTCGGGTAGTGGTAGGGCGTTATCGATGCGTGCAAGAAAAGCGGCTTTGCCTTCTTTGCGTACGATGGAGTCAGGGTCTTCGCCTTCGGGTAAAAACATGAAGCGTATCTGTCGGCCATCTTCCATTACTGGTAGTGCATTATCCAGCGCACGTTCAGCTGCTTGCCGTCCTGCTTTATCGCCGTCAAAGCAAAAAACCACTTCTGACACCATACGAAAAAGTTTGGTTAAATGATCACGACTGGTAGCAGTGCCCAGAGTGGCGACGGTATTCAGGATATCGTGCTGTGCCAGCGCGACTACGTCCATATAGCCTTCGACTATGATGAGCTGGGTCAGACGGCTGTTAGTCTGACGCGCTTCATAGAGGCCGTAGAGTTCTCGGCCTTTGCTGAATACTGGGGATTCAGGGGAGTTCAGGTATTTGGGTTTATCGTCACCTAAGACGCGGCCGCCAAAGGCAATTGTGCGCCCACGATTATCACGAATCGGAAAGATAATACGATCACGAAAGCGATCATAGGTTTCCTTTTTGTCCGTATGTGAACGCTCATCTTTAACTATCAGCATGCCTGCTTGGATCAGCTGCTGTTCGTCATCCTCTGTTGCGCACAGCGTTTTGCCAAGATTATTCCAACCTGGTGGTGCATAGCCGATACCAAAAGTTTTAGCGATTTCGCCGCTGACACCTCGGTTTTTAAGGTAGTCGATGGCGCGGTTGCGTTGCGGATGCTCTCGTAATTGTTGTTGATAATAAGCCTGCGCCCTCTGCAATTGCTGAAACAGGGAGTTTTGTTTTTTCTGTATATCTGGGTTTATCGGACTGGCATTCTGGGGTACTTCTAGCCCGGCTTTCTTGGCTAACTCTTCTACAGCAGGGCGGAATTCGAGACGGTCAAATTCCATCAGAAAGCCAATCGCATTGCCGCCAGCGCCGCAGCCAAAACAGTAGTAGAACTGTTTGTCCGGGCTGACGCTAAAGGAGGGTGTTTTTTCCTGGTGAAAAGGGCACAGGCCCGTGTAATTACGACCGCTTTTGCGCAAACCAATACGTGCGTCAACCAGTTCGACAATGTCGGTACGGTCGAGCAGGTCATCAATAAAATTTTGAGGAATGCGGCTAGCCATTGCAGCCTATTATCGCCGTAAGTATTTTATAAGGGAATCTTTGTATCGCACACCAAACAAGTTACAGCCAAGTTGTTAGAAGTGCTTTTGGAGCTTACCTATTTTAAAGGGTCTTTAGCCAAAACGATTTTTTATCAGCTGGCTGACTTGGCCCATATCGGCTTTGCCCTGTAGCTGTGGTTTGAGCACTGCCATCAGTGCGCCCATATCTTTAATAGAGCTTGCGCCAGTGCTGGCAATCGCTTGGTCGATAAGCTGGGTTATTTCCGCCTGGCTCAGCGCTGCGGGCATAAATTCCTGAATCACTTTGATTTCGGCAATTTCGATGTCCGCCAGATCCTGACGTTGCGCTTTTTCAAATTGCTGAATAGAGTCGCGGCGTTGTTTCAACATTTTATCAAGCACCGCAAGAATACGAGCCTCGTCCAGCTCGATACGCTCGTCAACTTCGATGCGCTTAAATTCTGACAGCATTAATCGAATAGCGCCAAGCCGCTCCTTATCTTTTGCACGCATGGCGACTTTCATTGCCTCGGTAATGCGTTGTTTCAATTCAGACATGGTGCAACCTGGCTTTAGGGGGATGCTGATAGAGCTGGTGCTAATAACTGTTTCTATACTAACTAGTACAGGCGTTCCATGCGACGGTTCTCGCGCTGCACTTTTTTCGCGTGACGCTTAACTGCTGCTGCGGCTTTGCGTTTACGTATCCAGGTGGGTTTTTCATAAAACTCACGGCGACGGACTTCAGCCAATACGCCAGCCTTTTCGCAAGAGCGTTTAAAACGACGTAATGCGATATCAAAGGGTTCATTCTCTTTCATTTTTACTGAAGGCATTAATCTTACCTATTTTTAAGCTTTTGTGTTCCAATTAGCGGGTCAATTTGGTAAAACCCCGCACCTAATAAGTTCCCATACCTGCATACCTAGGGGCGCGCATTCTAATCCCAAATGCAAGGAATTGCAAAATTTTAGCAGTCAATGTGCAGGTTTTCTTTGAATTGTTGGCACTTAACTGAGAGTTGCTTTAAGTAAGGTTGTTTTGGAATGAAAGTATTGGGTATCGAAACATCCTGCGATGAGACAGGTATTGCGCTCTATGACAGTGAGCTGGGTCTGTTAGGAGAGGCGCTTTATAGCCAAGTGGATTTGCATTTGGAATACGGTGGCGTGGTTCCCGAGTTGGCTTCGCGCGATCATGTGCGCCGAGTAATTCCACTGATTAAAGACGTATTGCAGCAAGCAAATTGTAGTGCTGATGAGGTCGATGGCATTGCCTATACTGCTGGCCCTGGGCTGATCGGTGCACTAATGGTTGGAGCATCAGTGGCGAAATCCTTGGCGTTTGCTTGGCAAGTGCCGGCATTGGGCGTGCATCACATGGAAGGACACATGCTAGCGCCGATGCTGGAAAGCACGCCACCTAATTTTCCCTTTGTGGCACTGTTGGTCTCCGGCGGGCACACGCAATTGATTGATGTACAGGGTATCGGATGCTATCGATTATTGGGTGAGTCGGTTGACGATGCCGCCGGAGAAGCTTTTGATAAAGCTGCGAAAATGCTTGGTTTAGATTATCCAGGTGGGCCAGCGATAGCAGCCCTGGCAGAAAAAGGTACACCCGGAAGATTTGTCTTTCCGCGACCGATGGTGGATCGCCCCGGTTTGGATTTTAGCTTTAGCGGGCTAAAAACTTACACCAGAAACTGTATTGCCGAACAGTGCCGGGAAGTAGCTTTAAATGAGCAGCTCAGGGCTGATATAGCGTTAGCCTTTGAGACGGCCGTGGTGGAAACCTTAGTCATCAAATGCAAGCGAGCGTTAGAACATGCCCGTCATGACACACTGGTGATCGCTGGCGGCGTCAGTGCTAACCGCCGATTACGGGAGGGCTTGCATGAAATGCTTGAGAAAAACCCTGGGAAAAAACTGTATTATGCGCGCCCGGAATTTTGCACAGATAATGGTGCGATGATTGCCTTTGCGGGTTGCCAGCGGCTTTTAGCTGGACAGCGTGAGAGTCTGGAAATTGTTTGCCGTCCGCGCTGGCCATTGGAAGAGTTGGAAGCTATTGAAAATCAGATGATTCGTTGACTAATTAAGAGCAGGAAATCTATGGATATTGTCTACATCCGTGAGTTGGAAGTTGAGACTTTGATAGGAATCTATGACTGGGAACGGGAAGTAAAACAGGTTGTAAACCTCGATTTGGAGATGGCGACTGATATTCAGCAGGCTGCGAAAAGCGATGATATTAAAGACACCCTGGACTACAAGGCAGTTTCCAAACGGCTGATTAGCTTCATTAGTGGGAGCGAGTTTCTGTTAGTTGAGGCGATGGCCGAGCAGGTGGCAAAGATCGTGTTGGAGGAATTTAACGTGCCTTGGTTGCGCTTACGGCTGAGTAAGCCAGGTGCTGTCAGGGGCGCGCGCGATGTTGGAATCATTATTGAGCGACAAAAAAAGTGAGTTGTTATGCCTAAAGTATTTCTTGGCATTGGCAGCAACGTACAGCGTCACCAACACATCTGTTGTGCGTTAGACATGTTGACCGAGTCGCTGGGAAAGCTGAGTATTTCCTCGGTTTATGAGAGCGCAGCAGTCGGTTTTAAGGGCGATGATTTTTATAATTTGGTGGTGGGAGTAGAAACTCCACTACCTTTGAATCAATTAATTCAATTGATTAAACAGGTCGAAGATCAGAATGGGCGCGATCGTAGTGGACCAAAATTCAGCGCTCGAACTCTGGATATCGATGTGTTGACCTATGGGGATTGCGTCGGTGTATATGAGGGCGTTTTATTGCCACGCAAAGAGGTTGTGGAGCAGGCACATGTGCTGTTGCCACTCACTGAAATAGCCGCCGATCAGGTGTTACCGGGTAGTGGCAAACGCTGTATCGATTTATGGCGTGACTATGACAAAGCACGTCAAGCACTTTGGAAAGTCGATTTCGTTTGGCGTGACCAGTTGATTTCTCAGGCGCAATAAAAGGGCGCAAGGCTATGGATTGAGTGTCCTGCCACCGTCGACGTTGATGATCTGTCCGGTGATATAGGGTGCCTGGTTAATCAGAAATAACGCTGCTTGACAGATATCTTGCGGATTCCCCATTTTTTTCAGAGCGACACGGTTCAGGACTCTCTCCTTCTCGGTAGTGTTGATATCTACCGCCTGCCCCGGCCACAGTATCGCACCGGGAGCAATACCATTGACCCTTACCTCGGGGCCTAATTCAATAGCTAAACTTTTGGTCAACATTGTCATGCCTGCTTTGCTAATGCTGTAGATAGGATGGCCTTTTAGCGGTCTTTCGGCGTAAATATCGACAAGGTTCAGGATACAGCCAAGGCGATGCTTAAGTGTCTCCGCGAGAGCCTGGCTTAAGAATAGCGGTGCTCGCAAATTGATATTGATCAGGTCATCCCAGTTATTTGCGGTGAGGCTGCCTACTTCGGAGGGATAAAAACGTGCCGCATTGTTAATCAAGACATCGATATGTCCCCAGACAGAAATAGCTTCCTTAGCGAGCTGTTCAACGGCTAAAAAATCAGATAAATCGGCGCTGAGGCAATGAGCAGAATCGGGCCGAAGTGTTTCCAGCTCTGCTTGTAGAGATTTGGCATCTGTATCCGAGGTGTCGTAATGAATTAAAATGCTGAACCCTTCTTGATGTAATGCGCGAGCGAGCGCCGCGCCAATACGTTTAGCGGCGCCAGTCACCAGGGCGACTTTTGCGGTAGCATTAGTGCTCATCTTTTTTTCCATAATTTTTACGGTAGGTGTCAATCAAGTTTACGCGTTGCTGTCGTAATTTTTCGCCTAATTCGCTTCCCTTGAAGCCTTGATCGAGCAGAGCTTTGGTATCAACTTGGCTGATCAGTTCGAGTATCTGCTGCAAGTATTTAGCCTGTGGATAGGCATTGTCCTCGAACCCTAAGCGGCCTTTGGCATCGGCCTCGCAGGCTAAGAGGAATTGTTGAAATCGGTCAGGGCGTCGCAGTGCATCGATGGCTTCTAACAGCGCCATAATTTTAACCGGGCGTATTTCTAAAGCTCGATGGCAATGGGTGTGATAAAGCGCGACCTGCTTGGCGAGATCGGTGTATTGCCTGGGTGCCTTCATGCGCTCGCCAATTGTTTCAATTAGGGCGCTGCCTTTTTTTTCGTGGCCGATATGGGATGGCCATTGATTCGGTGAGGTTAAGCCTTTACCAAGATCGTGCAGCAATACGGCGTAGCGTACTGGTGTTGGGGCGGCAAGTTTGACGCACTGCCGTAACGCCATCAGGACATGCTCGCCGGTATCGATTTCAGGATGGTATTTTTTCGTTTGTGGAATACCAAAGAGACAATCAAGCTCTGGTAATATGGCCTTTAAGGCGCCACAGCGTCGCAATACGCGAATAAACTCATCGGGTGACTGCTCGCTCAACGCGTTATCAATCTCACGCCACAGGCGTTCGGGGGCTATGTGAGCGATTTCGCCGGAGGCAACAATCTGTTGCATTAGTGTCAGAGTTTCTTCGGCAATATTAAAGCCAAGGTGATGGTAGCGAGCGGCGAAACGTGCGACGCGCAACACGCGCAAAGGATCCTCAGCAAAAGCTGGGGATACATGGCGCAAGACTCTATCCGTTAAATCCTGCTGACCATGATAAGGGTCGATGAGCTGGCCATCCTGGGTTTCAGCAATCGCATTAATGCTCAGATCTCGGCGTGCGAGGTCTTGCTCTAAGGTAACCGCTGTGCTGCTATCGCAAGTGAAGCCTTTGTAGCCTTTGCCGGTTTTGCGTTCGGTGCGAGCTAAGGCGTATTCTTCCTGGGTTTTCGGATGTAAAAAGACCGGGAAGTCTTTGCCAACCTGACGATATCCAAGTGCTAACATTTGTTCAGGTGTCGCGCCCACCACGACCCAGTCCTGCTCGTGGAAAGGGTATCCCAGCAATTTGTCGCGTACGGCACCACCGACTAAATAAATATCCATGTTAGGCTCTGTTTGCACGCATCTGTATAATTTTTCGATAGTTTTCGGTAAGAATAGGCTTGCTCATTCTAAACTACTTAAGCCATTTTTATAATCGCTGATGGTCGGTTATAGCGTTGCAATGATCATTTCGCCGTATCCAGGGAGTATTTTAAATCAGTGAAGATGTATTGTCGGCTTACGCCGCTCGCCAGCTACGTTCTGTAACATACTAGAATAAAGGGGGAACCCTGCGGAACCTCGGTGGATGTGGACGATTTGGTATGATTGAGCTGGATAGGTTAATTGGTCGTAGGCACTAGTGGCGCCTCGTTATTCATCTAAATTATCATCCTCGTTTTCCTCAAAACCTGCTTTTAAGGATTCATCGTTACAGACGAACTTGGCAGTTACTTTGCCATCGCTGATGGATTCGAGGTGAACATCAAAGCCCCAAAGACGATGGAAATGTTTCAGTACTTCCGCGGCGTCTTCCCTGTCCAAGGGTATCCGGTCCTGCTGACGGTGATGTAGCGTAATTGAGCGATCACCACGCAAATTAACCGAATAAATTTGGATGTTTGGTTCTTGCGCGCTGAGATTATAGTGGTGCGCTAATTGTTCACGAATTTTTTTATAACCAAGATCATCGTGAATGGCGGTAATTTCAATCTCATTATTTTGGTCATCGTCGAGAAGACAAAACAGTTTTAGGTCGCGAATAACCTTGGGCGACAAGAACTGCAGGATAAAACTCTCGTCTTTATAGTTTTGCATGGCGTGGTGCACGGTATCCAACCAATCCGTACCGGCAAAATCGGGGAAAAACTCCTTGTCCTCCTGAGTTGGGTTTTCACATATTCGGCGAATATCACAAAACATGGCGAAACCGAGGGTATAGGGGTTGATGCCGCTAAAATAAGGTGAATCAAAATCCGGCTGGTAGATCACATTCGTATGTGATTGCAAAAATTCGAAGATGAACCCTTCGCTCACTTTGCCTTCGTCATAGAGGGTGTTGAGCAGAGTATAATGCCAAAAGGTGGCCCAGCCTTCGTTCATGACTTTGGTTTGTCGCTGAGGGTAAAAGTACTGCGCAATCTTACGTACAATTCTTACCACCTCCCGCTCCCAAGATTCCAGCAGTGGCGCGTTCTTTTCAATAAAATAGAGCATGTTCTCCTGTGGTTCGGAGGGAAAGCGAAAGGTTGTTTCCTGCTCGGATTGCTCTTTCTTGGGAATGGTGCGCCATAGGTCGTTCACTTGATGCTGCAAGTATTCTTCGCGCTCCGTTTGGCGCTGTTGTTCTTTTTCCGCTGAAATGGGTGTTGGCCGACGATAACGGTCGACACCGTAATTCATAAGGGCATGGCAGGAGTCGAGTAGGCCCTCTACGGCTTCAATGCCATACCTCTCCTCGCAGGAGGCGATATAGTTTTTGGCGAAGAGTAGATAGTTAACGATAGCGCTGGCATCGGTCCAGGTTTTGAAAAGGTAGTTGCCCTTAAAAAAGGAGTTATGACCGAAGCATGCGTGAGCGATCACCAGTGCTTGTAAGGTGAGGGTATTTTCCTCCATCAGGTAGGAGATGCAGGGGTTTGAGTTAATGACCAATTCATAGGCCAGTCCCATGTGGCCGCGACGGTAGCCTTGTTCTGTTGAGAGAAACTGTTTTCCGAACGACCAGTGATGATAGCCCACCGGCATACCGGTAGAAGAATAGGCATCCATCATTTGCTCAGCACTGATAACTTCTATTTGATTTGGATAAGTGTCGAGACGATAACGTTTTGCCACCCGTGCGATTTCAGCCTCATAAGCTTCTAAGTGAGCGAAGGTCCATTCTGAGCCTTCGGCGATCAAGTTGGGTTCTTTAGCGCTGCTACGAGTGCTGCCTGGCAAGTTGTCTTTAGACAAAGCCGGGTTTTGAGGTGATGGTTGTTCCGAAGCTGGTGTCTCCTGAGACACTATTTCAGGTTCTAAACCATCTGAGATAGGTGTTGAATTTTCTCCCTGTGAGCTGTGTTTACCTTTTTTATGGTCGCTCATTTGGTTTTCCTTTCAAATAAATCGTGGAATACCGGATAAATGTCATCCAGGCCTACGATTTGCTGCATGGCGAATTGATGAGGATATTTTTCCGCAATGTCTTCATAGGCGAACCAAAGCGCCTGATGATCGCGCGGCGTTATTTCTACGTAGGTGTAATACTGGACTTTGGGCAATAGTTTCGTTATCAGTAGGTCGTGACAGAGTGGCGAATCATCCGCCCAATTATCACCATCTGAAGCCTGTGCTGCGTAAATGTTCCAGTCATTTGCCGGATAGCGTTCGGCGATAATCTCATTCATCATTTTTAAGGCGCTAGATACAATAGTGCCCCCGGTTTCGCGGGAATAGAAAAACTCGTCTTCATCAACTTCACTGGCACTGGTGTGGTGGCGAATAAACACCACTTCTATTTTCTGATAATTGCGTTTGAGAAATAGGTATAGCAGGATAAAAAAACGTTTTGCCATATCCTTGATGTCTTGCGTCATGGAACCGGACACATCCATCAGACAAAACATTACGGCGCTTGTCGTCGGTGTGGGTTGTTCGATGACATTGTTATATTTCAGGTCAAAGTCATCGAGAAAAGGTATCTGGTTCAGGCGGCGATGGAGCCGATCAAGCGTCAGCTTTATTTCACGAATTCTTTCCTGACCATCGGCGTCATTTTTTTCTTCCAGTGCTTTCAACTCAGTTTCCAGGTCGCGGATTTGTTTTTTGGTTGAGCCGCCGAGAGCAATACGCCGCGCGTGTGCACTGCGCAATGACTGCAATACATTCAATCGGGCCGGAATACCCTGGCGCGTGTAGCCACCCTTTACCAGCTTGTATGAGTCAGTGTCTTTGAGTTGTTTTTTGATCAGATTTGGCAATTCCAGGTCTTCAAACATGAAGTCCAAAAATTCTGCTTGAGTGAGCTCAAACACGAATTCATCTTCACCCTCACCGGAATCACTGGCTTCGCCACTACCTCCCCCTGAGCCTCCGCCCTTTGGTCGTTTAATTCTATCGCCGGTAACAAATTCTTTGTTGCCAGGGAAAATCCGGGTCTGGCGACCGCCGCGACCATGATGAAAGGTCGGCTCTGAAACATCTCTTTTGGGTATGCTGATTTCCTCACCACGTTCAATATCGGTGATGCTGCGTTTTTTTATCGCATCGGAAACCGCTTCTTTAATATGTTTGCGGTAGCGGCGCAAGAAGCGTTGCCGGTTGACAGCGCTTTTATGCTTGCCGTTAAGTCTGCGGTCGATGATCAGAAAAGCCATGACAACTATTCCATTCGCCCCGGTTAAGCAGAATCTGGCATAGTTAGAAGAGTGGGGTGCTCTTCCGCGACCCGATTCTATCTGTCTAGCCAGCGCTTAAATGATTTTCATCTAGGCAGCTTGATCAAGTGCTGGCCGTGGTTGTGTCTCTAACGTGACTTGCGTACTCTCAAATACCACTCAGAGAGTAAGCGCACCTGCTTCTCGGTATAGCCGCGCTCAGTTAATCGGTTGACAAAATCTTGATGCTTCTTCTGATCCTCAGTGGAAGATTTTGCATTGAAGGAAATGACGGGTAGTAAATCTTCAGTACTGGAGAACATATTTTTCTCGATCACTAGGCGCAACTTCTCATAGCTGTTCCAGGCTGGATTTTTACCATGATTGGAAGCTCGTGCACGCAGTACAAAATTAACCACTTCATGGCGGAAATCCTTAGGATTGCTAATACCAGCCGGTTTTTCAATTTTCTCAAGTTCATCATTCAGAGAGGCATGGTCGAGAATCTCACCGGTTTCAGGATTTCTGAACTCCTGATCCTGTATCCATAAATCGGCGTAAGTAATGTACCGGTCGAAAATATTTTGACCGTACTGTGAGTATGATTCCAGGTAAGCGGTCTGGATTTCCTTGCCGATAAATTCAATGTAACGTGGTGCAATAAACTCTTTCAGGAAGTTCAGGTAACGGTCACGTGTTTCCGTTGGAAACTGTTCCTGCTCAATTTGTTTTTCCAATACGTACATCAGGTGTACCGGATTGGCTGCTATTTCCGATGCGTCGAAGTTAAAGACTTTGGAGAGAATTTTGAAGGCGAATCGAGTAGAAAGGCCGTTCATGCCTTCATCGACTCCTGCCGTGTCCTTATAGTCCTGAATAGATTTCGCCTTTGGGTCGATATCCTTTAAGTTTTCACCATCGTAGACTCGCATCTTGGAGTAGATGCTGGAATTTTCTGGCTCCTTCAAGCGCGATAAGACGGTGAACTGGGCTAGCATGCGTAATGTATCCGGCGCGCAAGGGGCTTCGCTGAGAGAGCTGTTGGCTAAAAGTTTCTCATAGATATTGACCTCTTCGCTGACCTGTAGGCAATAGGGGACTTTGACGATGTAAACGCGGTCGATAAAGGCCTCATTATTTTTATTGTTTTTGAAGCTCTGCCATTCTGCTTCATTGGAGTGTGCCAGAATAATGCCGTCAAAGGGAATCGAGCCAATGGCCTCGGTGCCGTTATAGTTACCTTCCTGGGAGGCTGTCAGTAATGGATGCAGAACCTTAATGGGTGCCTTAAACATTTCTACAAATTCCATAATGCCTTGGTTGGATTTGCAAAGCCCGCCGGAAAAACTATAGGCATCTGGATCGTTTTGCTCGAACTCTTCCAATTTACGGATATCGACTTTACCTACTAATGATGAGATATCCTGGTTGTTCTCATCGCCGGGTTCAGTTTTTGAAATGGCAGTCTGGTGTAAGACGGAAGGGTGCTGTTTGATCACTCTAAATTGGCTGATATCGCCGTTAAATTCTTTGAGACGTTTTGCCGCCCAGGGAGACATGATGGTTCTGACATAGCGAATCGGAATCCCATATTCTTCTTCGAGTATTTTGGCGTCTTCTTCTGGTTTGAAGAGTGCCAAGGGCGATTCGTTAATAGGAGATCCCTTGAGTGAATAAAAGGGTACTTTCTCCATGAGTTCTTTCAGTTTTTCCGCCAAGGATGATTTCCCGCCACCAACCGGGCCAAGTAAGTAGAGAATCTGCTTCTTCTCTTCCAAACCCTGCGCAGCATGCTTAAAGAAGGAAACGATTTGTTCGATGCACTCCTCCATGCCGAAGAAGTCGCCGAATTGTGGATAACGTTTAATCACCTTATTGGAGAAGATGCGGCTTAGGCGAGGATCTTGTGAGGTATTAATTAATTCCGGTTCGCCGATGGCAAGTAACAATCTTTCTGCGGCGCTAGAGTATGCAGAAGGGTCGTTCTTGCATATCTCAAGGTATTCTTGCAAGCTAAATTCTTCTTGCTTGGAATCTTCGTAGCGGGTTTGGTAGTGGCTGAAAATACTCATGGTATCCTCCTGGAATTTACCTGTGCCTAATGACGACAGCTATCGCAGTAAATTACCCAAACGAATTCAGTTATGGATAAGTGTTAACGTCAATCTGTAGCTATAAGTATAAGTCAAAAATTTTGAGCTGCCCGTTATTCAATAAAAATATGCGAGAGCTAAGCAACACATTAGAGGATGGCGATAAGATGAAGTTCATATTTACTGACAGCATTGATAGAACAATTTTGTTATGTCTTGCGGAAAAAAGAATTGGCTAGAGCCTGCGTAATTTCGTTGGTTATAGTGAGCACTTACGGTCACTCTAGTGGGGCATAAGATGCTATGAGAGGAAAGCCAGCATCACGTGGATTAAAAGACAGGCCTGCGCGATGCGGAATATCTATCGGTAAGCTGTTTTATTGTAGGGAAGCTAAATAAAGCTATCTACTTGATGAATTAAAAATTGATGAATAAAAAAATATTTTCCCAGCAAGAAAAAACAGACCTCAAGGGCCTTATTCGAGCCATTCTGGAGCACCCTAAGCTGTTTATAATTTCTGGCGCTGGGATTAGTACGGACTCTGGCATACCCGATTATCGTGATCGCGATGCAGCATGGAAGCGTAACCCGCCGGTCATGCATCAAGCATTTATCGAGTCGGAGTCAGTACGCAAGCGTTATTGGGCTCGAAGCCTGTTGGGTTGGCGGTTTTTTCAAAAAGCGAAGCCGAACGCGAGTCATATGGCACTCTATGAACTGGAGGTGGCGGGGTATGTCCAGCAGCTGGTGACACAGAACGTAGACGGTTTGCATCAGCAAGCAGGTAGCACTCGGGTGATTGACCTGCACGGACGGATTGACACAGTTTGTTGTTTGGGCTGTGGCAATGATACACCTCGAACTGAATTACAGATTCGCTTAGAGCAGGAAAACCCAAGCTATACAGCGTTAGCGGCAGCTATTGCCCCAGATGGAGATGCTGACTTGAACGAATCTGATTTTAAGGATTTCATGATTCCCTGCTGTGATCTTTGTGGCGGCGTCTATATGCCCAAGGTGGTTTTCTACGGTGGCTCTGTACCGAAGGAACGTATTGATCTGGCCTACTCTCATTTGCATCAATCCGATGCTCTGCTTGTGCTAGGCTCTTCACTCATGGTTTATTCAGCCTATCAGTTTTGTCGTTACGCAACCCAAAAGCAGATGCCTGTTTTGGCGATTAATCAGGGCAAGACCCGCCACGATGGAAATTTCGACATTAAATTGGATGGCGATTGCAGCAGTGCCTTGGTGCAAATGGTAAGCGCGCTCGCTTCGTCAAAATAAATAGCCCTATTTCCGTGCTCCTATTGCCCCTGTGTGCAATCCTGCGGATAGAGCGTGCGCCAGTGCTCAAAACCACCATCTAAGCTATACACTTCCTGGAAAGATTGTTCGACAAAGAATTGAGCGGCGCTTTGACTGGAATTGCCATGATAGCAACAAACGATGAGGGGTTTGCTCTTGTCCGCTTTTGCTATGAACTCTGCAATGCAGTGGTTATCGATATGCTGGGCGGCGACAATATGACCGAGCTGGAAGCTTTGCTCGTCGCGAATATCAATAAGGTTTGTATCTGCTTTCGCTAAGAGTGTTTTCGCTTTTTCTGCAGAAATACGGGAGAAATTCATAATGCGATACCTCTTATTTGTCTGTTAGCCTGGGTGGACAGTCACAATTGAATATCCGATGGTCTTCCAGTCTCATCATGGTGAGTTTACGCCCCCAGACGCAGCCGGTATCCAAGGCAAAAACCCGGTCTTCATTGCTTTCCCCTTCAAGGGCTGCCCAGTGTCCAAATAGAATATTGAGATGCCGTGTTTGTCTATTTTTATGTGCGAACCAAGGACCAAAGCCAGCGGGAGCATGTTCGATGCCTTGATGATGTGTCAGCTCCAGTTCGCCCCGCTCACTGCACAAGCGCATTCGGGTAAAGTAGTTGGTAATCAATCGTAAACGTGCCCAGCCGGTTAGTGTATCATCCCAAATATTGGGCTGATCTCCATACATTTGGCAGAGGAATTCTTTGTAGTCTGGGCCTTTGAGCGTCGCTTCCACTTCCTGCGCCAGAGATAATGCCTGTTCAATGCTCCATTGCGGCGCTAGCCCTGCATGCACAAGCACATATTGGCGCACTGGGTCGTAAAAGAGTAAAGGTTGTTGCCGTAGCCAGGTTAATAACTCATTACGATCCGGGGCGGCCAGGATATCGTTGATAGAGTCTTTTGGATGGGGCCGCCTGATGTCTTCTGCAATGGCGAGTAAATGCAGATCGTGGTTGCCGAGGACAATTTTGGTGTGCTCGCCTAGGCTTTTTAAAAAACGTAGCGTTTCAAGCGAATTAGGTCCGCGGTTAACTAAGTCGCCAGCTACCCAAAGTGTGTCCTTGGAACGGTCAAAATTAACTCTGTCCAACAGACACATGAGAGAATCATAGCAACCTTGAATGTCGCCGATTGCATAAGTGGCCATTTAGAGTCCCCAATTAGTGTAAGGCATGGGGCCTGGCTAAAGTGAAGGCATCGATCGGTGCATCAAATAACTGGCCATCTTCGCTCAACATCTGATAGGAGCCCTGCATATGCCCCACCGAGGTGTTGAGCACTACTCCGCTGGTATAAACATAGCTGGCGCCGGGTTCGATAATGGGTTGCTCTCCTACAACGCCCTCGCCTTTAACCTCCTGTACCTCGTTGTTGGCATCAGTAATGATCCAATGTCGGCTGAGCAGTTGTGCAGTTAAGGTGCCGATATTACTGATGTTAATGGTATAGGAAAACACGAATTGGTTATCCTCGGGGTGAGACTGTTCATCAATGTATTGGGTCGCAACATCAATCAATATCTGATAGCGATCATCATCCGTTAAATTCATAAAGCCTTGTTGCCTTTTCGTACTTGCCGTCAGTGTCATTGGCGGCGTGGGAATTGTTACAGGGTTAAAGTATCGCTGATTGCGACGAAGTTTTGTAGCGTTAGATTTTCGGCGCGTATGCTCGGGTCAATGTTTAATGCTTCCAATTGAGCATCAGTAATCATACTTTTGAGGTTATTTCGCAGTGTTTTGCGGCGTTGAGCAAAAGCGCTGCGGACGACTTTTTCAAATACTTCTATGTCTCGTGCGGGAATCGGTGGCTTCATATAAGGGGTGAGCTTCACTACGGCGGATTCTACTTTTGGGCGTGGGTTAAAGGCCGTGGGGGGAACGTCGAGCAGCGACTCTACCCGGCAATGGTATTGCACCATGATGCCAAGTCGACCGTAGTCTTTACAACCGGGTTGCGCGGCCAGCCGCTCCACCACTTCTTTCTGCAACATAAAGTGCATATCCTGAATACTGCTCGCACAGCTGATGAGGTGGAAGATAAGGGGTGTGGAAATGTTGTATGGCAGGTTACCGACGATGCGCAATTTTTGCTCAGCCTGGGCGAGGGAAGGAAAATCAAACTTGAGTGCGTCCGCTTGGTGAATCCTGAGGTGGGGATAATTAAAAAACTTAGTGCGCAACACAGGAATAAGATCGCGGTCAAGTTCGACCACCGCTAAATGGCCTCCGGTTGTTTCCAGCAACAGTTCCGTTAATGCGCCGAGTCCTGGGCCGATTTCAACCAGCGCCTGTTGTGGCTTAGGGTTAATAATCCGAATAATGGCGCGAATGATATTGGCATCTTCGAGAAAATTTTGTCCGAAGCGCTTGCGTGCTTGATGTCCAGCTGGTCTGCTCATAGCTGGGTGTGCTGTTGGGCGGTTACCATTTGCACGGCATATTCGATGGCTACTTTAAGGCTACTCTCATTGGCACTACCGACACCGGCTAAATCCAAAGCGGTGCCGTGGTCAACGGAGGTGCGGATAATGGGTAAACCTAAAGTGATGTTGACTGCATTGCCAAAACCCCGGTATTTAAGTACCGGTAGGCCTTGGTCGTGGTACATCGCGAGCACCGCATCAGCCTCTTCCAAATACTTGGGGGTAAAGAGTGTATCAGCAGGCAGCGGCCCAACCAGGTCCATGCCTTGCTGGCGCAGGCGATTAAGCGTGGGGGTTATAATATCAATTTCTTCGCGGCCCAGATGACCGCCTTCTCCGGCATGAGGATTAAGGCCACAGACCAGAATTCTGGGTTGTGCTAGGCCGAATTTATGCTGCAAATCCTGCTGTATAATACTGATCACTTCATTCAACAGCACTTCGGTAATCGCTTGTGGCACTTGCGCTAATGGTAAGTGCGTGGTGGCGAGGCAAACACGTAATCCCTCGGTTGCCAGCATCATCACCACACGTGGGGTGTTCGTCAGCTCAGCCAGAAACTCAGTGTGGCCGCTAAAAGTGTGGCCCGCATCATTAATGATGCCCTTATGTACAGGCGCGGTAACCATCGCATTAAATTGCTTTGTTTGACAACCTTTGGCGGCTAGGCGGAGTGTTTCTAGTACATAGGTAGCGTTACGGGAATCTAAGGAGCCGGGAGTACATGGGGTATTGAGCATAACCGGCTGGCAGTAAAGTTCGCCCGCCGCTAACGGGCTAGCACTTTGATCCTTTTCAAAAGGAAATAGTTTGAGAGGCAGGTTTAAGCGTGAGGCGCGTTCGCGTAGCATGTCGGGGTCGGCGATAACGACCAGCGCAGCAATTTGCCGCTGCTGGGCGATTTTAATACAGATATCCGGGCCTATCCCTGCCGGTTCGCCCGCGGTGATTGCTATTATTGGACTTTTCATGTTCAGAGGTTTTTTCTTGTACCGTTAGAATGGGGACTTCTGCTTGGAACCTGTCGGTGTTGATGCATCTCTATGGGCAATCCGACTCCAGGTTCAGCAACCCCCGCTATGATCGAGTAGGAGAGACGGAGGTTGTTATTTCTCTCTAGTAAGGTCGTGTTTAAACGGAGATTAATAGAGTTTAATATCGACGAAGGCATCCTCGCGCTCTTCGCTTAGCCAGATCTGTAGTTCTTCCTCAAACTTGCGCTGATAGATAATTTCGCGGGCGCGAGCACGCTGCATATCTTTACCCATATCTTGCATACGTCGTCCAAGCACCTCGATAATATGCCAGCCGAACTGCGAGCGGATGGGTTTGGTTAACTGGTTGATTTCTGCTCGCTCCATTGCTTCGCGAAATTCAGGCACCAGGTCACGACTATTCATCCAGCCCAAATCACCTCCGGATGCTAGCGACCCGGTATCGGCACTATGGCTTTTTGCCAGTTCTTCAAAGCTTTCGCCTGCCTGTATCCGCTCATAGAGCTGCCCGGCAAAGGCTTTTGCCTGCTCATCATCGCGAATCTCAGAGGTTTTAATGAGAATATGACGGACGTGGGTTTGTGGCACCATCAGCGTGTCGCCACCCTGTTTATTCAGTAACTTGATCAGGTGAAAACCGTTGGGACTGCGTATGGGGTCAGATACTTCACCGATCATCAGTCTGGGTACATATTCTAAAAACACCGAAGGTAACTGTGATTCTTTACGCCACTCCATCGCACCACCGCTAGCAGCGCTAGGGTCATCGGAATTGGCCGCTGCCAACGTGGCGAAATCAGCACCAGTATTTAACTGACGTTGCAAGTCTTTGGCTTTTGCTTCCGCTTTTGCTACTTCGGCAGCACTCGCATCCTCAGGCACTTGAAGCAAAATGTGGCCCAACAGATAGGCTGCTTCTAGCTGTTTTTTACCCGCCTCTGAGGTGAGGTAATTTTGTATTTCCTGTTCTGTAATTTGAATGCGCGCGCCGACTCGGCCCTCGCGGACACGGGTGGAAATCATTTCATCCCGTATTTGCTCACGGGTTTCTTGATAAGAAACACCGTCGGCCTGAAGCTGTTGCTTGAATTGTTCGAGGCTGAGGTTGTTTTGTTGAGCAATCCGCTCCATCGTTTGATTCAAGGTATTGTCGTCGATACGTACCCCTGCGCGCTCACCAATCTGCATCTGGATACTTTCCATGATCAGCGACTCAACCACTTGGCGTAGCAGTTCATCCTCTGGAGGCATTGCCGCCTGCTGCCTGTTGATGGTGCGGATGATATCTTGTTTGCGCTTCAATACCTCGCTTTCCATAATAATATCGTCATTTACTACCACGGCGACTCGATCCAGGCGTTGAATTGCCGCTTGACTGATAGATATGGACGAAATTAATCCCGCAAATAGCAGAAGACTGACAAAGGAAGTAGTTTTATTGATTAAAAAAGTCATTGTTTCGTTGCTCTCGATAACCGGGAATACTATTGCTGAGAATGCCTTCCAGCGATTGGCCTAAACCGGCAAGCCCCTTCAGCTGAAATTGAATGTAAATACCGTCTTTTTCCTCGACCTCGTTCGCCAGAAAGAGATCGTCATCATTGATCCAGCGTCGTGCCGCAATACGAATACTCCAGCAACAGCTACTATATTCAATACCTGCCAGTGCCTCAATAATTCTGTCATGGATAAGGTCCTGGTTCCAGCGGGTGAAAATCTGCCAGCGATCGGATAGCGGCCAGATCAGCGAGACATCAGTTTGTTCCAATTTTTGACGATCATTACGGACACGATAGCCCAGATTAAAAATATGCTGGTTATTTGAGTGATAGCGCAATCCGATGCTGCTCTCGTTAGTGCGCTCAAGTTCGGGGTCCCACTCAATATCACCATAGAAACGCCAACCAGAGCGCAGTGCGTAGCTAAATTCCGCCGCATAGGCTGACTCTGAATTGGTAGCATCGATAGCGGGGATGCCTGTTAGGCTAACCAAACGATCTTCAAAATAATAGATTTGACCAATGCTGGCGCGAAAACGTTCAAACCCGGATGCTTCTATAAGACGGGTGGTCAGGCCAACCGCTAACTGATCGGCATCGCCGATACGGTCGCCGCCGGTAAATCGATCTTCACGAAAGAGCTGGTTATAGCTAAAAGTGAGCTCGCCCGTATCGAAATTCGGGATCAGGTGCTGATCCTTTTCTTCTGGTACCTTGAGATAAAACAGTCTGGGTTCAAATGTCTGGGTCATGCTCTCGCCAAACAGTGACATTGCGCGTTCAAAGAAGATGCCACTATCGAGGCTGTATAAGGGAGTCGCTATATCCGGTGAGTCATCGAAGCTGCTATCGAGATCATCCAACGAGTATTTACTGTATTTGTACTTCAGGGTTGGCTTGATATAGGCAAATGGCCACTCCAGATTCCAGCTAACGCTCGGTTCCGCACGCATGCGGCTGCCGACTGCGCTTTGCAGACCAGTCAGGTTATCATTATCGCGGTCAAAATAGCTGTATTCCGTTTTTAAGCCAATTTCCAAGCCGGTATTCTTGAGCGGATAGCTGGCCTCAAAAAGTATTTGCGGCAATCGATCATAAGGCTTGTTAGCATCGGTGATAGCGTCGTCCAGCGTTTGATAGCCGTGTAGCCGGGTGATCACGCGCCACCAATCACTGGTATAGGAGGCTTGCCCTATTCTAAGCAGGTGGGTTCGGCTGGAAATATTCAGGTCAGTTCCGAGGTCGCTAAAGTAGTCTTCATCACTGACAGTTGCATAGTCGATAAAGGTGTTAATGCGATTAAAGAGGCTACCACTATGTTCGACCGAGCCGAGCCATCGATCGTTGCCGTTAAACTCGTCATCACTGTCCAGGTAAGCTCCACCGATAATACCCTTGTTATTTTTATGCAGATAACGGAATTCCAGTTCGCTCATGGCACCACGATCAGAGATATAACGTGGTGTAAAAGTCGCATCATAGTTGGGGGCGAGGTTGAAATAATAGGGCGCAGCAAAATCGATACCGTCGTCGGACTTGCCGAGCTGGGGGAACAGGAAGCCGGACTTGCGTCGATCATCAATGGGGAAACGAATGTAGGGTGTATAAAAAACCGGTACGTTTTTTACCTTCAGTACGGCGTGTTTAGCGACGCCATCACCCTGTTCGCGATCAAGTTCAATATGCTTGCTTGCTAAGGTCCAGCTATTGGTTCCGGGTGGACAATTAGTCACCATGCCTTTGGTGATGCGGATAATGGCATTTTCATCCTTTTCCAGTTGCTGTGCTGTTCCGCGCATATGGCTTTCGTGAGCGACGAATTCCGCATCTTTAATGGTGACGGCTTTTGTTTCCAAATTAATGTGGGTTTCCTGGCCGATTAACAGTACCCCAGGCTCACGGTAGGTGGACTCACCTTCCAAATCAACCGTGCCGGCATTTCTATCGATCAGCGCTTTATTACTTTTCACCTGCCGATAGCCCTGTCGAACCACAACATCACCAGTCAGGGTGCTGTGGCCATCTTCGGTTGTTTCGGATTGAATAGAGGAGCCAAGAATTGGCTGTGTAGCAGGGTCCAGGTCGCGCAATTCCTCGGCTAGATAATCGGGCTCGACATAAGCGCCGGCACAATAGGCTGGGGTGCTGGCCTGATCCTCTTCGGAGAGTTGGTTTCTATCCACCCAGTCTAGTCGCGCATAGGGCCCTTTGGGTTTTGGCGCTTTACCTTTTTTGACGGTTGTCACTGAAGCCGCACGCGATGTTACAGGTACATAGAGCGTACCTTGAGCTGAGTTTGCCTCAATCGCATCACACTGCCAGCCGCTACCGCTGGCATTCGGTTGGCAGCGGTAACGGCCATTTTCTGATGCTGAACTTTCAGGGGTGGCTGCTAATACTGCGGAGCTGAACGCAAAGGAAACCAAGCTAATAACTATCTGTGATCGCATAGGTAGAATGTTTGACATTATGGAAGAAAAAGTCCGTTGCAGGCGCTTTTGCATGGGCGCATTTATTATTTTCCAGAGCATTGCAAACCATTGGATATTGATGCAATGCCCTTTCGTCAGAATTGGACGTGGTACCGTTACGCCCGAAAAGAGCAGATAATAATGCATTCGCCGGGATAGGGCTAGTTCGGAGACTCATCCGAGACTGGTATTTCTAAATGAAGGGTTATGTCGCATGCTAAAACGGACGCTAATTTTTTTCGGCCTCAGTTCAATGACCATTGTGCTGGTAGCGGTAGGCTATATCGCTATGACGCCGAACCTCGAAATAACCAGCCTGAAGATGATCGTTAGTGCGCTGGCCGGAAGCGGAATCAAGTCGCCGTCGCGAGAACTTGTGGAGAACCGGCTAGTGACACCAGAGGGGTTTCGTTTAAACCGCTATGCCACAGCAATTCCCGGTGCGCGAATGTTGCTAGTAACCGCAAAGGGTGATCTGCTGGTGAGTACGCCAAGGCAACATCAGGTGATACTGCTGGCGCGCGATAAGGATAAGGACGGGATTGCCGATGCAAAAAGGGTGTTGCTGGACAAGCTCAATCGGCCCCATGGTTTGGCCCTCTGGCGAGAGTGGCTTTATATTGCCGAAACGGATGCTATCGGGCGTGTGCTTTTTGATGTCGATTCAGGCCGCCTGGGTGGGCAATATGAACGCATCATAGAAGGTTTACCTAAGGTCGGAAATCATTGGTCAAAGAGCATTGGCTTTAGCCCCGATGGTTGGCTTTATCTCAGTATTGGTTCGAGCTGTAATGTTTGTGTGGAAACTGATGTGCGGCGGGCAACTATGATGCGTTTCCGTCCTGATGGCAGTGCCGGTGAAATAGTAGGTACGGGGTTGCGCAACAGCGTCGGTTTCGATTGGGCACCCTGGGATGGCGCTTTGTATGCCACCGACAACGGTCGTGACCTGATGGGTGATGACTATCCGCCTTGTGAGCTTAACCGTATCGAATATGGTCAGTTTTATGGTTGGCCTTATGTGAATGGTTTTGGTGATCTAGATCCTGACGAAGGTCAGGGTAAAGAAGCGATGCTCCTGAATGCGGTTTCGCCGGTCTTTGGTTTTCGGGCGCATAACGCTCCGTTAGGCATACGTTTTAATCGTAGCGATGCTTTGCCCCAAATGTACCGCAAAAGTGCTTTTGTCGCCCTGCACGGCTCTTGGAATCGCTCATCGCCCGATGGCTATAAGCTCGTATCTTTGCATTGGGATGATAAAGAAGGAATTACACAGCGTGACTTCTTGACGGGATTTGAGCAGGATGGCGATATTATTGGGCGACCAGTGGATGTGGCACAAGGCAGTCAGGGTGAGTTGTACCTGTCGGATGATTATTCTGGCACGATTTACCGCATCGTTTATATGGGCGAGACTGCGGTTCAATAATCATGGATCAATTTGGGTGAAAAGAATAATCATCTGTTCGAGCTGTTCTGCTTTTTCACTGTTGCGATGAAAGGCGGTGTACACATCTCGATTGATGGGTGGTGCGCTCGAAATAAGATACAGTTGCCCAGCATCAATATAGCGCCTGGCAAAGGGCGCTGGCAGAAAGGCGGAGCCGCCATTTTTCAACATAAAATCGAGGGCAATCCTGCCGGTACTCGTATACAGAATTGGAGCCGCAGCATGGCTACAGTACTGAGCATGTTGGATATTAAAAGAAGTGCCCCAGTCCACTTGGATGTAAGAGCGTGAGAACACCTCGTCAAATCCGATATTTTGGTAGCTTGAAACCAGCAGCAGCGGAAGGCTACGGATTTTATCCACTTTCAACTCATCGACCTTGGGTGGGTCAAACATAATCGCGAGATCCAACGTATAACTCATTAGCTGTCGGGTCAGGAATTCCTGTTCCTGGGCAACTGCCCGTAACGTAATCTCAGGAAATTTCTGTAGCAGTTGATTGAGGTAATCCTGCAATAAAGAATCCCAAAGATTAGGCGAACCGCCGATGGCCACCTGGAGTGACTGATCACTGACGAGAGAAGACTCCTGCACAGCGCGACTGAGCGAGATCATAATGGCTTCGGCATGGGGCTTTAAACGTTCACCAGCGGGTGTGAGGTTAATATTGTTGCGGTATCGATTGAACAGGCTAACGCCTAAAGTATTCTCTAGCTGGCGAATGCGGGAACTTACCGCAGCCTGCGTCAGATAGAGATTTTCCGCCGCGTGACCAAAATGGCGGGTTTTTTCAACCTCTAAAAAAGTTCTAAGTAGCTCTGTATCCATGGTTGTGGTCAGGCAGGTTTGGTTTAACGATTGTGACGATCAATAATCCCCATCATTTTGTAGACAAGCAGAGCCGCTGAGAATTCGTAAGTATGAAACCCTGCAATTGGAGCGAATTCCATTAGGTCAAAACCCACAATATGACGCTGTTTGACGACGGATTCGAATAAAGACAGAGTTTGGTACCAACCCAGGCCTCCCGGTACCGGAGTACCGGTAGAAGGAAATATGGCAGGGTCCATGCCGTCAATATCGAGGGTGAAGAATACGTTCTTTGGGAAGTCCTGCGGCAGTTCGATGCTCTGAATCTGGTTCGGCACTAAATCTTCCGCATCAATATAGTGAACACCAAAGGCTTTGCGGGTAGCGATTTCTTCTTCACAGAAGGCGCGAATGCCTAACTGAAAGAGGGGGATGTCGAGATCAACTATGCGCTTCATGACGGAGGCATGGCTATAGGGGTTACCCTCATAAGCGTCACGCAGGTCGGCATGGGCGTCAATCTGAACAACGCCCAAGTCCTTGATGCCCGCATCCAGCAGGCCCTTTATCAATCCATAAGTTACCGTGTGCTCACCGCCCAAGCCAACCGGCAGTGCTTGTTGCGATACGATATGGTGAGTTGCATCGGCGATGCGCTGAATGACTTCGGCTTCTGCTCCGGTGACATCAATGGGCGGGTGGGTGAAAATACCTCGATCCGCCGGACGGCTCTGGCCATCCCAGATTTCCAGTTGCCAGGACGCTCCCAGAATAGCGGCAGGACCGAGTGCCGTGCCGCCGCCGTAGGAAACAGAGGCTTCGTAGGGAACGGGCAGCACATGGAAGCGTGCTTTTTCAGGTGCTGGATGCTGAAGTTCAGAGCCAAGAAAAACTGGGTAGTTGGGTGCTGCTAGTTGATCAAAATCCTGCATTAAAAGCGCCTTACTCTTAAGAAAGCCGATGTTTAAAATCTTGATAGCCGAACTGTTTGATCAGTCGAAATGCGTCTGTCTCTGAGTTCCAAATAGCAATCGAAGGCAGGTTAATGCCATTGAAAGTAGTTGTTTTTACCATCGTATAGTGGGCCATGTCGTCAAAGGCGAGGCGTTGACCGATTTGCAGTGGCTGATCGAAACTATAGTCGCCCATAACGTCGCCGGCTAAACAGGTTTGCCCGCCCAGACGATAGGTGTGGGCCTTTTTGTTGGGCTGACCAGCATCGAATATTTCTGCGCGATAGGGCATTTCCATTGTGTCTGGCATATGACAGGTGGCGGAACTATCGAGAATGGCAATAGGCATATCGTTATGGATGATATCCAATACTTCCACGACCAAGATGCCGGTATGAATGGCGATAGCTTCACCTGGCTCGAGATAGACCTGCACCTGATATTTTTTTTGAAACTCAATCAAGCGGGCTATTAACGCGTCAACCTGATAGTCATCGCGTGTAATATGGTGGCCACCACCAAAATTGACCCATTCCATCTGTGGTAACAGGTCGCCAAATTGCTGCTCTACCGCATCAAGTGTGCGTTCGAGAGGAGGAAAGTCCTGTTCGCAGAGGGTATGAAAATGCAAACCGCTGATGCCTTCCAGGTTTTGTCCCGTAAATTGGTCGCGCGGAATGCCCAGGCGTGAACAAGGCGCACAGGGATCATAGATGGGTGTGGTGCCTTCCGAATGTTGGGGGTTAATCCTTAAGCCAAATTGTAGCTCTGGTCTTTTGGTTCTGGCTGCTTGCAGTAAAGGTTGAAAACGCTGCCATTGACCAAAGGAATTAAACACCAGATGGTGGGAAATTTTAACTAGCTCTGCTAAATCGGCTTCTGTGTAAGCAGCGCTGAAGGTGTGAATCTCGCCGCTAAATTCCTCGTGACCAAGTAGCGCTTCATGCAATCCGCTGGCGCAAACTCCTTTTAAGTAACGGCTGATTAAAGGCGCCAGACTAAACATCGAAAACGCCTTCAGTGCCATTAAGATTTTTGCGCCGGACTCGCGTTGCACACGATCCAGTATTTTCAGGTTATGCTCTACCGCTACTTCATCGACGACAAAGCAGGGCGACGGCGCGCGTGCTAAATCAAAGTGTTTAAACGTTTTGCTGTTGATCACAGCAGGTCAAACCCTGGTTCTTCGATAACCTTCCAGGGTAGCCCATATCGATTCATGTCGGCCATAAACGGATCCGGATCCATTTGTTCCATATTCCAAACACCAGGAACCATCCAATGATTTTCCAGCATCATCTTGGCGCCGATCATGGCGGGCACACCAGTTGTATATGAAATCGCCTGTGATAGAACTTCTTTGTAGCAATCCTGATGGTCGCAAATGTTGTAAAGGAAGCAGATTTTTTCCTTACCGTCCTTGATGCCGCGCACTAAACAACCAATGCAGGTTTTGCCTTTGGTTCTTGGTCCAAGTGTCGAGGGGTCAGGCAGTAATGCTTTCAGGAACTGGATAGGCACTATTTGCTGGCCTTGATATTCGACAGGTTCAATGCCAGTCATGCCGACATTGCCCAACACTTTCAGGTGGTTGAGGTAGTTCTCGGAAAAGCTCATCCAGAACTGAGCGCGCTTTAGGCTTGGGAAGTTTTTGGTGAGCGATTCCAGTTCTTCGTGATACATACGGTAAATATGGTAAGTGCCGACTTCATCGGGACAGGTAAAGGGCTGTTTTAATGACATCGCGGGAGTGGTGACAAACTCACCGTTTTCCCAATGCCGACACTCAGCAGTGACTTCACGAATATTAATCTCCGGATTAAAGTTGGTGGCGAAGGGGTAGCCATGATCACCGCCGTTAACGTCGATAATGTCGAGATAATGGATTTCATCAAAATAATGTTTTGCCAGATAAGCGGTAAACATATTGGTGGCACCTGGATCGAACCCAGAGCCAAGTAATGCCATTAGACCGGCCTGTTTGAACTTGTCTTGATAAGCCCATTGCCATTTGTATTCAAATTTGGCGGTGTCGAGCGGTTCGTAATTGGCGGTATCCAGATAATTCACGCCGGTTTCCAGGCAGGCATCCATGATGGTGAGATCCTGGTATGGGAGGGCGACATTGATGACCAGTTGCGGTTGCTCGCGCTGAATCAGTGCGACCAGTTCGGGTACATTGTCCGCATCCACCTGGGCCGTTTTTATGGGGTAATCAATTTGAGCAGCAATTTTTTTACACTTTTCTTCGGTGCGGCTGGCCAGCACAATTTCAGAAAATACTTCCGGTACTTGGGCACACTTGTGAGTGACTACCTGTCCGACGCCACCAGCGCCAATAATCAATACTTTAGCCATAATAAACCTCAACTCTCTTTTTCGTAGTAGGTATAGCCTTGCAAGCTCGCGTTAAAGGCGTTGATTGTTTGTTGTCGTTCACGGGCTGTAATGCGGCCCTCCCGGACTGCACGTTCTGCGGTGTTGCGATAACGTAGTTGCATTTCCTTGGGTTCGTATTCCACATAGCTCAACACATCAGCGATGGTGTCACCATGTATTTCTTTCACGAAATCAAAACTACCGTCACTATTTAGGCGCACGCTAACCACATTGGTGTCGCCGAACAAGTTATGTAAGTCCCCCAGAGTTTCCTGATAGGCACCGACCAGGAATACGCCAAGATAATATTCTTCACCCTCGATCAGCGGGTGTAGTGGCAGTGTTTGGGCAATCTCTTGGCTGACAAAAAACTTATCGATTTTGCCGTCGCAATCGCAGGTGATATCGGCGATAACTGCCTGTCGACTAGGTTCTTCATTCAGTCGATGGATGGGCATGATAGGAAACATTTGATCAATGGCCCAAATATCCGGCAATGATTGGAACAGGCTAAAATTACCGTAATAAATATCGCTTAGGGATGATTTGAGATCGTTTAAATCGATCGAGCTATGCTCAATATTGTCGAGAAGATCTGTGATACGGTGCAGTATGTCGAGAAATAAATTCTCGGTAACCGACTGCTGACGTAGACTCATTTGTCCTCGTTTGAAGAGTTCGCGCACCTCGTGCCGATAGTAATGGGCATCGTTGTAGCACTCCTGCACACGTTCCGGGTTAAGGTAATCGTAAATTTCACGCATACGCCTGATCAATGGGTGCTCATCCTCCATAATATCCGGCACCTTGGCTGGTTCAAATGAGGTTGTGTCTAAAATATTAAAAAGCAACACGGATGAGTAAGCTACTGTTGAGCGCCCGGATTCGGTGACAATAGTGGGGTGGGCGATGCCGTACTCGTTGAGAGTATCTTTCAGGGTATCGACAATATCCTCACAGTACTCGTCAAGGCTGTAATTGCGGCTCTGTTCATCGTTATTTTGAGCACCGCTATAATCAACTGCCAAGCCGCCGCCGAGATCAATATAGTTCAATGCAGCACCTTCGCGAATCAAGTCAGCGTAATAGCGACAGGCTTCAACAACGCCTTTTCGAATTTCTTGAATATTGGGTATCTGCGAACCTAAATGACAGTGCAACAACTGCAAACAATGCAGCATATTTTCTTTTTTTAGCAGGTCGACTAGGTCGACGATTTGGGTTGTGGTAAGGCCAAAGACGCTACGGTCACCGCTGGTTGAATTCCAATGTCCGCTGACCTTGGTGTTCATTTTGATGCGTAGCCCGATCATTGGCTCGATGCCTAGTACTTTGCTACGTTCGATAATAATCGGGAGCTCAGCTGGTGTTTCGATGACGAAGAAACAGAGAAAACCAAGGCGAATTGCCTGTAATCCAAGGTCGACAAATTCTTCATCTTTGTAGCCATTACAAATGATTAAGCTACCGGGTTCTTCAACGGTAGAAAGAGCAGCAATCATTTCCGGTTTGCTGCCCACCTCAAAACCATGCTGATAACGGCTGCCGAAATGGGCAATTTCTTCCACAACCTGGGCTTGTTGATTCACTTTAATGGGATAAACACCGCGGTAGCCAGCCTGGTAATTCTGTTCCTTAATGGCCTTTCTAAAGGCTTCGTTCAGCCGCTGAATTTGCGCGTCCAGAATATTTTCTATACGCAACAAAACCGGCATTTGCATGTCACGTTCAAACATACCCTCAACAATGTCCATTAATGGCACTGCGGTGCTAAGGGTTTTTGCTGTGACTTTGCCATCGGGCGATAGACCGAAATAGTCATTGCTCCAGCGATTAATTCCGTATAACTCAGCGGAAAGTTCGTATCCCCAGGGGGTGTTGAGTTGCTGATTCAAATCGTATCTCCAGAGGCGGTAATAGGTATTGGGTTGGCGCTGAATGTTAAGAGGGGCTGGCTATCCGGGCAGCGTCAAAGGGCTAGCAATTTTGCCTCAGTTTTTGCATTAAAGCTACAGCATTTTTAGCGACTTTAGTGCAATTAGTGAAGCACCTAGATTGTCGCAAATATAAGGAAATTTCAACTGATTCAGTTAAATAAATTTATCTTTACGATAAATAACTTTCGTTTTACCGCCCCGCAGACCTTTACCATAATTACCTAAAAATAAATTCGTATTTATATTAATGACAGGTGTTTGTTTATGGAACTAATGACGATTGAATCCTCTGGTGTTTTTTATGATAACGATAGGTTCCCTATTGGTTTTCGACGTTGCGGCGAGTTCACTATTGCCGAGGCTGAATTGCTCCACAACTACGGTAATTCTTTGATTGCGTTGGAGTCAGGAGAGAGAAGTCCGATGACGAAGGACGAGAAACATTTTGTTGCTGTCTGCAAAGGTGAGAAGGAAGTGACGACGGAGCTGGAGCGCGTCTGGAAGAAATATCGTACAATAGCGGCGCGTAGTCGATTGGTGAGTGCATTTGGTGCGTCAAAGATTGATCGCAGTCCGGATTTGTCCGAGTACGCTGAAGATATGGACGATATTTAATACTATCGTCAATACATAATCTTGGCCTGATACCCCTTTATCGGGCCAAGATTGCAAAAAAATAGAATAAGACTTGAAAAGTTTAAAACTTAAAAAGCTACCTAGAATTTCACCTAAAGTATGGCAACGATCGAATCCGTTAGGTATTCAATATTCGTATGATTCATACCTGCAATACTAATACGACTAGAGTCGACCATATAGACGCTGTATTGATCGCGTAATTGGTGTACCTGCGTTGGCGTAATTCCTAGAAAAGAGAACATGCCCAATTGATTTTGGATGAAGGAAAAGTCCTGGCTTGCGTTTTTAAATTTTAATTTTTCCACTAACAATACCCGCATCGCATTGATTCTATCGCGCATTTCGGCGAGTTCAGCCAGCCATTGTTGGCGTAAATCCACATTGTTTAGAACCAAACTGACCGCCGCCGCGCCATGTGAGGGGGGCATTGAGTACATGCCACGCGCAATGCTGGCGGCTTGAGTCGTGCTTATCTTGGCCGCTTGTGCGCTATCCGCAACAATGGATAGTGCCCCAACGCGTTCACGGTAAATACCGAAGTTCTTTGAGCAGGAGCTGGCGACGATAATTTCAGGTAGCCGTTCAGCCATCAAACGCAGCCCGTACGCGTCCTCCTCTAAACCGTCCCCGAAGCCTTGGTAGGCAATGTCAATATAAGGAATAAATCCCTGGATTTCCGCCATTTCCGCTAACGACTGCCATTGCGCTTGGCTCAAGTCTGCACCACAGGGGTTATGACAGCAGCCATGGAGTAATACTAAATCACCGCGCTTGGCCTGTTTTAGAGTTTCAGTCATCTGATCAAATTTAAGTTGATGGCTGGCGGAATCGTAATAAGGATATTGCGCTAACTTAAGACCCGCATTACCCAATAAAGGGATATGATTTGCCCAAGTTGGATCACTCACCCAGGCGGTTGTTTCCGGGTTGCAGCGCCGCGCAAAGTCAGCGCCGAGACGCAGTGCGCCGCAACCACCGGGAGACTGGATGGTGGCGATACGGTTATCGAGATAGGCCGAATGAGTTGCACCAAAAAGTAGTTGTTGGATGGCCTGAGTAAAGTCCGGGCTACCGGCCGGCGCTAAATAGGCTTTAGAATTTTCTGTGTCCAGGATAATTTTTTCAGCCTGTTTGACGGACTCCAGTACGGGCGTATTTCCCTGCTCATTTTTATAGACGCCTACGCCCAAATCAATTTTATTGGGATTAGGGTCATCGCGATAAGCTGCCATCAAACCAAGGATCGGGTCGGGTGGCAAAAGCTCTAGTTTCTCAAACATCAGTATCTCCGAAAAAATATCAGCGGCATATCTTTAGAAATGCGGATTTAACCGTATTTAGCCTATGATTGCGAGCGTTTTCCAGCGTTTACGCTGGTGGTAAATTGAGTGAGTGTTTTCGAGAGTGCTGTGCGCTCCATGGCGATGTCTATCAGCTGAAATTGGCCACGCTGGCTAAAGGCTTCACTGAGTGCTGATTTAAGCTGTTCACGGGTAGCAACGCGGTAACCTTTACCGCCAAGCGAATTGGCAATTTCCGCGTAGTTCAGATCAATTAGATCGTTAAATTTTGACTCACCCTGAAATGCGCTGAGCATGCCCCAACTGGCGTTATTAAAAAGCAAGACAATTGGATCCCAACCATAACGGACACAGTTTAGCAGCTCCCAGCCAGTCATTTGAAATGCGCCATCACCAACCAGAACTAAGGGTCTTAGACCTGTTGCGACTTGTGTGCCTATGCCCGCCGGAATGCCGTAGCCCATGGTGGCGTAGTATCCTGGTGCGATGAGACCACCATATTTCATATCGAGGGCTGTGAATAGACAATCGCCCATGTCGGATGCGATCGGCATATCGCCGTGATCCCGAAACAGATCATTAACTGCCGCTGCGATATCGGTCGGGGTTATTTTTTGTGCGTCAGCAGGCAGATCGCCAGGGTAATTGCGTTCCAGACCGAATGCTTTTCTGCCGCTCGCGCTATGCCCTTTTAGTTCAGTAACTAAGGCGCGAAGTGGGATATCCTTGTAAGTGTGGTAGCTCATGGAGACGCTGCTGTCGCAGGCCAAAATAGATTTTCTCGTGTTAATTTTACTCACCGATACACCAAAATTGGTATCGGACAGAATAACGCCCAGCATAATAAGAGCATCCGAACTTTCTACCATCGTCGTTACTTGTTGGTCGCCTGCCGCTCCCAGGTAAGTGCCGCAAAGTGGGGCATTGGTATTGGTGAGCAAACCTGTTCCCATGAAAGTGGTAGCGACGGGAATACCAAGGTTGATGGCCAGTTCTGCAACGTCCTGCTCCAAGCCGAAGCGACGAATTTCAACACCGGCAAGTAACATGGGTGATTTTGCGTTTTCCAGCGCTTTGAGAATTTCATCAACGCAGGCTTTTAACGCATCTTGATCGACATTCAGTTCGGGGTGGATAATTGGGACTTCGTTACAGGGAGCATTCACGCTATCACGGGGAATTTCGATATACACGGGGCGTGACTGAGCAACACAATTGCCCAGCACTCGGGCGATCTGTTCCGGTGCGCGCACCGGATCATCCAGGACAGCTTGGTCGCAGGTAATTTCCTTAAACATGGCTAACTGTGAATCAAGTGTTTTTGCCTGGTGATGCAGTAATAGCCCCGCATTTCTCTCGCCAGCGCCAGGCCCTCCGGAAATGACGATCACAGGCGACTTTTCGGCATAGGCGGCGGCGATCGGGTTTATCATGTTCAGCGCTCCTGCGCCATAGGTCACTGCCGCAATAGAAGGCTGACAATGTAGCCTTGATGCAGCGTCCGCTGCAAACCCCACACCAGGTTCATGGCTTAGGGTATAAAGAGGGAGAATATTGGTTTCTTCAATGACTTTAAAAAAAGGTAGCGCAAAATCGCCAGGAATGCCGAAAATTTCCTGTGCCCCGTAGTTTTTGCACGCCATTAAAAGTGCTTCTGCAAGTGTCATCGATATGATCCTTAGTAGTGTTTTTCTGTTCTGATATTGTAGTTTGGCAATAGAGGAATATTGTTGCTAATTTGTGGGTTAATCGGGAAATTATGAAATATATTTCTATTATTTTCAGAAATACGAAAAATCAACCATAGTTTGCTGAGGAAATGGGGAGCTATTCTGAAGGGCCGTGCCTACAGCTTAAAAATAAATACCAAAAAAAGTGCAATGGGCGCTAAATACCTTAAATCTGAGAGTGATTTCCCGACCATTCGAAAAGTGATCGCTAAAAAGCAATACTTTGCCCGCGTGCTGGGATCTCGGTAGTGATATTTTTTTCGCTCCAGAGTTTTTGTGAGAGGGCGTCTTGTGCTTCAGGTTCGCCATGGATCAACATAATGCGCGGGTTGCTTTTAAAATGAGTAAGCCAGTCGATTAGTTCGCTTTGACCGGCGTGGGCGGAAAATCCGCCCAGAGTCGCGATTTGTGCTTTCACCACATACTCTTCGCCAAATAGACGAATATATTTAGTGCCGTCTACTAATAGCCGCCCCAAGGTTCCCCGTGCTTGAAAGCCAACGAACATTAGGGTGTTACGTTTATTCCAGATACGTTGCTTAAAGTGGTGGCGGATGCGGCCACCGGTACACATACCACTCCCGGCAATAATGATGGCGCCTTTTTTTATGTTGTTAATAGCCATGGAATCTTGTGGAGTTATGGATAAGTGCAACCGAGGAATGAAGTTGCTAAGTAAGGATTGGTCGCCGGAGCTTAACTTTTTGATACCTTGACAATCGAGCGTATGGAGCCAGCGATCATATATTTTAGTCACTGCAATCGCCATCGGACTATCGAGAATCACCTGCCAATTGTCGAGTTCGCCTTCACGGTGAAAGCGTCCTAGGTGGAATAGAAGCTCCTGAGTGCGACCGACCGCAAACGCCGGGATAATGATGTTGCCGCCACGATCCCAGGTAGTGCGCAGCAAATCGCGAAATTCGTCGATGGTATCCTCCATTGGACGGTGGTTGCGATTACCATAAGTGCTTTCCATTAAAAGAACATTGGCCTGTTCGAGCCTATCCGGATCGTTCATGAGTACGGCGTTTTGCTTGCCAAGATCGCCAGAAAACACCAACGTTTTACGTTGTTGTTTTTCTTCGAGCGTGATTTCAACGATAGAGGAACCAAGAATATGCCCCGCATCATGAAAACAAAGAGTGGTTTGTTCAGTTATGTTTATGGGTGTTTTGTAAGGGTGGGGGTGGCACAATTTCAAGGTTCTAAGGACATCATTTTTGACGTAATCAGGTTTTAGCGCTTTTAGTCCTTTGCGTGCTTGCTGGAGATTCTTTCGCTCGAGGTCGCGTTGATAAAGTCCGGCGGCATCGTTGAGCATAATATCGAGCAACTCAGCAGTCGCTTCAGTGCAATGAATGGCGCCTCGAAAACCAGCATGCACTAGCTTCGGTAATAGCCCGGAATGATCAAGATGGGCATGAGAGAGAATAACGGCGTCAATTTGGGTAGGGTCGAAATCAAAATGCTCGCTGGTAATTCTGTCAACGGCGCTACCCCCTTGATGCATGCCACAGTCAAGCAGCACGCGGCCAAGTGCCACAGATTCCAGTAAATAGCAGGAGCCGGTTACCTCCTGTGCGGCACCTAAAAACTTTAATGTTGCCATCTTAATTATTCTCCTGTGCTGATTAAGTCGGTATCAACCGGAATCAGGCGTTCAGCTACTAAGCAAGCTACGACATCACCCAGCACGTTAACCGAGGTTCGACACATGTCCAAAATACGATCGACACCCAAGAGCAGGGCGATACCTGCGGCAGGAATTCCCACACCTTCCAAGATTAGGCTCAGAATCACAATGCCTGCTCCGGGCGTTGCTGGAGAGCCAATGGAGGCGGAGACAGCCATAGTGATGATAAAAGCATAACTGGTTAAACCCAGTTCGACCTGGAATACCTGTGCTAAAAAAACGGTAGCAATACTTTGATAGAGCGCAGTACCTGTCATATTAATAGTGGCGCCCAGAGGCACCAAAAAACGGGCGATGCCTGGCCTGATATTAAGTTTGTTTTCAGTTACCTCTAGAGTCAGCGGCATGACTGCGGCGGAGCTGCTGGTCGAAAAGGCTAATAATAACAACTCTCTAACTTTAGCGAAGAATAACCGGAGCGGAAGTTGCCCGGATAGTTTTATGACGAGGGCGTACATAAAAACCAGTAACAATAGGCCGAGTATCACCGTCATTACGTACATCAACATGCCGGTTAAAACTTCCATGCCTAAACTTGAAACCAGTTTGGTGATTAATCCGAATACAGCAAGTGGTGCTATGCGCATAGCCCAGGATACGACTCGGATGCTGACTTCCTGTAGCGCACCAAGCAAATCAAACAGCGGTTGAGCCTGTTTTTTGGGGATCGATATGAGTGCAAAACCGAGCACTGCAGCGAACAGGATGACTTGCAGCATTTCCCCGGAAACCATCGAAGCTAACGGGTTTTTTGGCAGTAGCGATAGCATTTTCTCCGGTAGTTGATCGAGCGCTGGGAAAGCAGCGGTGCTGACAGGCGGGGCTCCAAATTCTGCACTATTGGTCAAAACGGCTAGTTGTAAATGGCTACCAGGTTGGATGAGCTGCCCGAGCCCAATACCGATGATAGCGGCCATCACTGTGGTGAAGATAATAAATATGAGTGCTATCAAGCCAATTTTTTTTAGAGCTTGAGGGTTGTTGTTTGCAGCAAGCCCTCGAACGATTGAGGCCACAACCAGAGGAACTACGATCATTTGGATTAATACCAGAAAAATCTGGCCTGGCAAGGCCAGCCAGGCCGTAATGACTTTGACTGTTTCTGGTTCGATTACCCCGAGGTCAGGCCCTAATATAAGCCCGAATAATATGCCTAAACCGAGCGCAATCAGTACCTTTAACCATAAGCGACCAGCAACTAGGCTTTCTAGGCGATCACTTAAGCGTTTTACTGGCTGCAATTGAAAATCCTAAATATTAGCTGTGTTTATAGTGCTGAGTATTTATCAGACTATGGCATTCGTTGGGCGATAACAAGTAGTTTTGGGTATAGGAAATGTATAACAAGGAGGGCGAGTTATCTAGTACCGAGGCTGAGGGTATCGTGTTCGTTAGAAATAAGCAGATAGAAAAACGGCCCAGAAGAATGATTATTATATCATCATTCTTCTGGGCCGTTTTTTTGATTGGTAGCGGGGGCCAGATTTGAACTGACGACCTTCGGGTTATGAGCCCGATTTTATGGATTTTTATATCAACAACTTAATACGTAACGTATTGATATATAATCCTTTATTATTTGTTGATGTTTATCGGTAATACACTATAATGTCCTTACAGAACAGCTTAAGGACAAATCATGGCTAACGACTTCAATCAGAACACAGTCATAAAAGCCAAACCAAAAGATACACCTTATGAGCTCAGGGACGGGAGAGAGCGCGGCTTAATTCTTCGCATTCAGCCCTCAGGCAAGAAAGCCTGGATAGTAGAACTGCGTAATCACAATGGCAGAAAGCGCCGCAAAACCATCAAGATTAATGGCATATCTGATGCCAACATTATTACTTATACCCAAGCTCAAAAAGAAGCCCAAGCCATCAAGCTTAACCCTGAAAAACACTTCCAGGTTTACGCTGTCAATACCAACGTAAACAGCAAAAAGTTAGGTGATTTCCTGGACGGGCCTTATAAGGCATATGCTAAAGAAAACATCCGCTCGCACACTGAATTAATTCCACGGCTTAAGAGGAACTTCCAGCATTTATTTGCGCGTGACTTAGATAAAATATCAGAGTTTGATATGGAGAGTTGGCAGCGTTCGCGTAATGTTAGCTTTAAGACTAAACAGATTGAATTTAGTTATCTAAAAGCCGCACTAAACCGCGCCGTCGATACCTTTAAATTGATTGGATCCCACCAGCTCGAAAGATACAACTTGAGAGAGCCTAAGAACGCCGTCACGACAACACATAAAGATCCTAGATATTTGCTTGAGGAAGAAGAAATACGCTTGAGAGCAGCGCTAGAAGTAAGGGATAGAACTTTATGCAATAGTCGAGAGTCAGCCAACAACTGGCGGCAGAAAAGAGGTTATCCGCTCAAATCTGTGATGGAAGGTTATGCGGATTATATGACCCCTCTTATTTTGCTTGCTCTAAACACAGGGCTACGCCGGGGTGATTTATTTGAGCTGGAGTGGCGACACGTTGACTTTGAGTTAAAACATATTCGTAAAGTGATTAGCAAGATACGTCATACCAAGTTTGGCAAGATGGCTAAAACCATTCCTTTATCTGATGAAGCATTTTTAGTGCTGGAAAAATGGCAGAAACAAACCAAAGGCGAAGGCCTAATATTCCCTAATTCAAAAACCGGCGCGCCACTAAAGGATATAAAAAAAGCATGGAGCGGCATTCTAAAAGGTGCCGAAATACAGGATTTTCGATTCCATGATCTACGCCATTCCTTCGCCTCAAAATTGGTAATGGCTGGCATTGATCTAAACACTGTTAGAGAGCTGATGTGCCATTCCGATATTAAAATGACTTTGGTTTATGCTCACTTGTCGCCGGGGCATAAAGAAAATGCAATTGATCGAGTATTCAATCAAAAGAATTGAACCGCCGAAAGGCATTCAATAAGCGCGGCCAAAGGTGCCTATACACCCAAGGCCGCTAACCACAAAACTTACTATTAGGAGTAAGAATCATGGCTACTCAAGAGAATACCACACAGGAACAGGTGGACAAGGAAATTGAAATAACGCCAAAGCTGGCAATGGACGCACTACTAAAGATATGTAACGCGAAAGATGGTTTATACCCTTATACGTGCTGTAAGTTAGAGCCTGGTGTTAGCGCCGGTTTAACAACGGCCCTAGAGGTTATGTCAGCAAACTTTGAAATTGTGTATGACTTTATTTCTCAGGCTGAAGACCAACAAAAGGAGGCGCAAACATGAGTAGTAAATCGCAAGAACTCATCAAGGGTGAATATGGAGAAATCGTGTTGATCCAAGACGGCTTGCGCGGCATAGCGCGAACCATGGAGCATAGTAGCGGCGATGACATTAACGATCTGGGTTATAGCATTGAGGTAATAGCTAACCGGCTACAGGATCAGGTTAATAATCTTTATGGAAAATTGGGGGGTGAGTCATGAGCACAAATACAGCCGAGAGAAAGCCGGAGGAGATGGATCTTTTATTGACCCGTTTATTTATGAGTTTACCTGAAGAGAGAAGGAAAGCACTTTACCCTTGGTTGATAGCCAAGTCTTCTAATGCCCATTTAGTAGTAATGGAGCGTGGTAAGCCGAGGTTAAAGCAGAAATCCGGTTAACCTAAATCGCCACCCCTAGCCTGGCCAGGCGAAAAGGCGTTTACTCAGCGCCCTGGGGTGGTTTTTTAATGAGTCGTAGGAGTGCGAGATGTCAGAAAATTTACCAAGCATAAGCGGTTGCGGTTACTTCAACCAGGTTTATGCGAAGATGGTTCGTTACAGAAGAGGCTGTTTTGATAATCGTTTTTTCAATTTGATCAAAGAAACAGATTCTTTTATCCCGCCAGAATCAGGCCCACAAAATGATACGGAATGGAAAGAGTACGCTAAAAACACAACTCAAAAATATCGCGAGAAACTAACCGGTCATAATTTTGAATTTCTAACTTGGTGTGACGCTAATCAATATTGTAAGGCCGTATTAGATGAATTAACAAACAAAAAATCTATCGGTATGTGGATGGCCCCAGGTGAAAAAATTGACCCTTTGACAATTGAACAAGAATATTATTATCGGACTGCCAATGTGATCGCTGATGTAATTCATACTTTTCTACTCAGCAAAAACGCAGCATCGCAAAAACTACCCACGAGTATCATGAGCCAAAGTGAAAGACTTATGGATTCGATACTACAGCACGCCACTGAGCATAATCTTAGAAAGCCAGTAAGATTTATGGCCACATTACAGAAATTTGCTGATGGACAATATCCGTTCCATATCTTCGCGCAAGATCCGGCGTCAGTTCCAGACTCAATCACTGGATTTAAACACTATATCTTAAAAGATGTTGTTGTTGGATTGCGTTACTGGTTTTCATTTGAAGGCACAAAAAAAGATAGAGTTAGCCCGTCAGTGGTGTGCAGCATCATGGAAATACTTGGCTATTCATTTGATGAACGCTCCATGAATAGAATCCTGAAGCAATATGATGGCGCTGACTGGTCAACCATATGACATTTCAGTATTTAAAAAACTTTCAATTGTCATGACAAATTAATTATTAGATTAATTTCTCTTGCCATTATTTAGTTCAGCACAAACCCATATCTTTAAACCTCAGTAAACATAAAACACCCTTTGGTGTTTATTTTGATCCTTTACGGAGGTTTTACCATGCAAGCAGAACGCGCCGCGTTTTCAATTAATGAAATTGCGTATCAAGTTGGTGTTGGCCGAAATAAAATTTATGACGCCATCGCCGACAACGAACTACAAACTATCAAAGTTGGCCGTCGCCGACTAATCACCCCCGCCCAACGTGATCGCTGGATAAAGAGACTGGAGGAAAAATCTGGGGGTGCGGCATGAGCCTACGCGCTTCAATCAACAATAAATGCCGTGAGTGTATCTACGACAAACACCAGCCCGGTACTTGGCGGCAGCAAGTCCAGGGTTGTACTTCTCCCGGTTGCCCGTTGTACCAAACTAGGCCAAAAACAACCCGGAAAAGAGTAAATCGAGTGACACCCCTTATCAACCTACAGGGTGGCGCAAATAGCGCCATTATGGTGACAAAATGAGCGCAAATGAAAAGGCCCCATCTCCCGCCAAGGTTCAGAGGCCAAATCAAATAGAACAAGCTAACGATACCAAAACCCCTTCAAAAAAGAAACGTGTATTAACAGCACTCATTGACGGCCAATCCTTCAACCGATTCGAAGCCGAACGCCAGTTGAGCGACCACGTTTTAAATTCAACGGTTGCGGATTTGCAGCGTCTTGGAATCACCATCGCCCGACAGCTTGAAACTGTACCAGGCTATCGAGGGTTGCCAACCAAGGTAGCGCGCTATTGGATTAGCCCGGAACACAGAGAGCGCGCCCAGCTTGTTTTGGGGAGGTTGCGCTAATGGGTATCTTAACCGGAGCGAAGTAATGACCACGCCCAAAAAGGCGAAAGGTCGAGCCAATGTTAAGGCTTTCGTACAGCTCTATCAGGATCTTTTGTGGCACCCCAATTACCTCAAACTGACCCATAGAGCCGTACGGTTGCTAAATGATCTTTTCGCTCACTACAACGGCGGCAATAACGGAGATTTGTCAGCGTGCCGAACACTGATGAAAGTTCGTGGCTGGACTTCTGGCTCAAGCCTAGATTATGCGCTTCAAGAACTTTTGTATTATGAGTTTGTAAAGGTATCGCGTCACGGAGGAAGAAACCGCCCCACGTTGTTAGCCTTAACCTGTTTTCCAATTGATGAATGCAAGGGTAAGCATGATTTAAGGCCTACGGTGGCGGCAACAAATGAATACAAGGTGACCAAAAAACAATGGCAAAACCCAAGACGAAAACAAAAACGCTACCCCACTGGTGGGTCAACTTACCCCACTGGTGGGTCAATGAATGTGGTTAATTTGAGCACTAACCCACGGGTGGGTCAATGGAGGCCTTAAATTCAACGTTTTTGGCTTCTGATTAACCCACTGGTGGGGACCTTTATATATATACCAGGTATTTAGCATTTTAAGAATGTAATTAATCTCTTCAAAGAGCGAGTGGCTCGAAACCTAGAGAACGAGGTGTGAACAATGACTGACTATTTAATATTAGAAGTTGAGACTGGCCTAGTCGATGGCATTTACAAAACCAGGCATGGGCTAGATGGCATTTTGAAACGCTGGCACGAACGCAGACCGCAATACGCGCATCTAATTGTTCGTGTTGAATGCTTCGAGATACCCAAAACAAAAAAATACTGGTCGATCCCGGATCATGTTTTTTTGCCGAACAAAACCGACAACGAGTTTATTTCGGCATGTTCGGCAGTCGATTAGAAACCCGCCCGCGCGCACGTATAGGAGTTTTAATGTTGCCCGCCGAAAGTGCCGAAACTTCATTTATTAGGATCAATGGCCGCACCCTGGATCTGTTTTTACCAGATACCTATCAAACCACCCTATTTAAACGTCACAACGTCACAAGTCAAGCGCGGCGCGGCTTTCAGGGGTTGTTGCAAACGTCACACGTTGCTATTGTGACGAATAGAAATCGGGCTGTAACCCGCGTGGTTGCTGGGTTGTGACGTTGTGACGGATAGAACCAGGGTATGGGTAGAGGCGAATGTTTTAACCAAGTGTGGCGCAACATTGCACCGGACTGTTTTAACCAGGTGTGGCGCAACGTTGCAACGTACCTGTTTGAGCTTAACAAGGTAACAGTAAACCATTGATATATATTGACAAAACACCATTTATACTGTATATTTATACAGTATTATTTGATATGAGGAAAAGCCGATGCCAGACCACGAGGCAGCCGAAACGTAAAAACGTTATTGCGCGATAGCGCCCAAAAGTCACTGCTTCAAGTGGCAAAAGATGCGCTCGCTGGCGACCCCGCAGCACAACGCGAAATGGTTAGGCTGACTGGCCGTGAAGCACTGGAGGCGATTGCCCGACGATGAGCGAAACCATATACACTCAAGAAGATGCCCAGGCGTTCGCGCTTCAAACAGTGTCCCACAATATCAGCGTTTTGTTTGAAATGTTAGCAGTGGGTGCTTCACTAACCGATTCTGCACAATTTGCCCAGGTTGAAAATGATCTGAAAACTGGCAAGTGCTGGATAAAAGCCGAGATCGGCCTGGATACTGAGGGGCTTTTAGACTTCAAATTCTTAGCTATCCGTGAAGGCAAAAAACCACAAACCGTTTTTCAAATTACCCCGAAACGCCAGACGAACTAATTTCAAACAACCAGGCCATACGCGAGGTATCGCCATGACAAACCACACTTCCCCACAACTGCTTGAGATCAAGCGCGCCAACTTAACCGAGACCGGACAATTTTCTGGACTCGCATCCGACTGGGAAACCGAGCCAGACAGCCAAGGCGACATTATCCACAAAGGCGCATTTCAGCAAGCTCTGGAGTACCACCGAAAACAAAACACGCGCCCCGCTTTTCTTTGGAGCCACAAAGCTGAGCTGCCCTTAGGCCATTGGATTAGCGTTCGTGAAACTGAGCGAGGCTTGGAGGTAACAGGCCAACTAAATCTAGATGTTGCTAAGGCGCGAGAAGTTTATTCTTTGATGAAAACCGGCAGCATCGGACTCAGCATTGGATTCATGCTAAGCAAGGACGGAGCTGCAGAAAGAAATGGAGTACGGGAAATTCTGGACATTGCGCGATTACCTGAAATTAGCGCAGTTGCTTTACCTGCAAACAGCAGAGCAAGAATTCACGAGATCAAACAATCGCCTAGAGCGTTTGAGAAGGCCCTGATTGAGAGGATCGGGTTATCACGAAGGGAGGCTAAACGCGCTGTTGCTGGCGGCTATTCCCGACTCGTTTGCGATGAGCGAGCAATTAACCTGGAGGACGTGATCGACCGAATCGACCGGCTCCAGAAAACCATCGACTCACGAGGAATTTAACCATGTCTGAACAACAAATAGCAAAATGCTTAGATGGCATTGTTTCAATTCAAGCGCATCAATTAGGCTTGAGACCACAGCACAAAACACTGGCCGACCGCATCCTATCAGCTGCCGACACCAAAGCAGTGTTAAACGGAAAAGCCAGCGCCATTGCGAAGTTTAAAATATCCGACATCGAGCGCAAGTCTGCGGTTACAACAACACAGGCGCTAAATGATCCGTTGGCATTCTCTATGCGGCCCAGCATTGACCCTGGAGCGACTCAGCCATTATTCCTGCGGTCATTGTTACCGACATTCGCCAGTGATCAGGGGCAAGTTGAATACCCAGTACGCACAGTGTTTACACAAGGCAGCCCGGCGGTAGTTCCTGACAATACCTCGATGGGACAGCAGGCATATACATTTGCTAGCGTATTCGAGCCAATGAGCACCCTAGGCGTTACGGCGGCGGTCAGTAAACAGCTGATGAGCGACTCCGGCGCATTCCAGGCGTTTATGCAGCAAAGCCTATTAGTTGATCTTGCAGAGAGCGAGCAAGACCAATTGATCAACGGCTCCGGATCCACACACTATGTTAGCGGCTTGATCCAGGGCGCGACTACTTGGAGCAACGAAAGCCCTAACATTACTAATCAACTCGATGTTATCCGCTCCGCAATAAGGCAAATTCAAGCCGCAAAGTTTGCACCTAATGCGGTCATTCTGCACCCCACCGACTGGTTCGCAATCGAAACCAAGAAAGGCGGCGCATCTGATGACACCTACGCGGCAGGCGGCGCACGTTACGCAGGCGAACCCAATCTTTGGGGCGTTCGCGTTTATGTCACCACCCAGGTTGCTGCCGGGACTTTTCTAATTGGCGACATGAGCCGGGCGGCAGTGTTGTTTGAGGAAAGCGGCCCAGAGGTTGAGATCAGCAGGCACCACTCGACAAACTTCCAAGAGAACATGATCAGCCTTAGAGCCACCCAGCGAATAGCGTTGATCATTGCTAACAGCACAGCCCTGGTTACAGGTTCGCTGTGATGATGTTTAGAATTGCTGCCAAGGATGGCGCTTTCAATATTGCCGAGGAAGCGGCAGACCTGGACGCAGCACTTGAACAGATGGCGGCTCGATTTGAGTTCACCAGCTACCGGGCAATGTGTAGCGACCTAAAGTTAACTGGCTCAGATTTAGAGGTGGCCATTCTTGAGGACAAGCGCACCGGCGCGGTTGAATGGGCCGAGGATTATCTAAAGCTAGAACATGAGCGAGGCGTGATTGCTTCGCTTAAAGCTTGGATGCGACGCATATGAGGCCGGCCACATTGGAGTTCGCTAAGTGTTTGGCTGAGGGTAGCCGCATACCGGTAACGGATGAAGTAATGCCCCTCATACTAGACCTTAGTGCTAGACGGTTCCCTGTTCGCGTTGAAGGCAGTGTGGCGCGAGTACCGCATCATCTGCAACCACTAGCCGAGCGCATGATATACGCGATCACAGAGCCATTCGAGCAGCACAGCATAGGGTGGGGCGGGTAGATCCTCGAATGGAATGGCTTATAAGTACCGCCGCTCCCCCTTTATTTTATGCGTGCAAAATTAGACCCGAGGGTATTATGAAAGGTAGAAAACCATTAAGCCGCGAACAATTGGATTTAAAAGGCACTTATCAGAAATGCCGCCACGAAACGCGCAATACTTTTGATTCTGACGAATTACCGGACGTAGGCGACCCTCCTGTTCACATGAGCGGCCCACAGCGGGTTATTTGGCGGGAGTTGGTATCTGAATCGGTGCCGGGCGTTCTGAGAGCGTCAGACCGCATTATGGTGGAGATTTCTTGCGGTTTATTGGATCAGTATCGCAACGGCGAACCGGCAGCATGGCAGATGCAACTGTTAGTTAAAACGCTCGCTAGTTTAGGGTTTGCCCCGACTGAGCGCCACCGGCTTGGTGTAAAGAAACCGGACGAACCTACAGACGAATTCGAGCTTTTGAATTAGTGGCACTAGCATACCCCAGGGCGGGTATATCCTTAAACTGATTGCTTCATAAGTACCGCACGATAGTTTTTATTTTGCGTGTGCAGTTGAGAAAAACGGTTTTTAACGAGTGCAAGCGAACAAAAGAAGCTAATAAGAAGCGGCTAAGAAACAACCGCGCAATGATACCGGCGACTTTATTGGCGGTGTGGTGCAACGTTGCACCGTACCGCCAAAAGTAGACCGAGAGTGCGACAGGGTAGCAAAAGAGGCTGGCGTTTCGTGAGCTATTCCTTAAATTTATGGAGGCTGAATTAATGGGCACAAAAAACCCCGCACTAGGCGGGGTTTCGACTAAAACTTTATAGATCACTAAGCGCTTGCTTTAACTTCCTCGAGTATACGCGTTTGTCTTTCAGTTGCTTTAACCAAAACATCAGCAAATACACGCTTCTTTTCACGCGACGAAGCATTCCTAATAAATTCTGAGAATTTAGTAGATCCTGACACTCGATTAAAATTGAAAATTTTCATCTATTTATAAAAACCCGAATAGATCAAAGGATGCGTTGAAGTTCAATTTCAGTATATTTCTCAGGTACGAAATTGTCAATTTTGTTGATATTCGCTTTATATACTCTGTTGGAACCATCATTATTTTTTAGCAGTAAATCTACGGCGATATTTTTTTGAAACCTAGTTTTTAGGCGGTTCACTACATTACGGGCCTGAAAATACTGCTCAATAAATGTTTCTTTCAATATTCTTCGGCCTTCAGTTTTTTCCCGCGCCTCAACGAACTCCCAAGCAAGTATCGGATCTTGATATACATATAATATTTGCACAAATCGATCTCTTGAAAGTGACCTTTTAATGTTATCTTTCGCAATCCTATAATTCGTTAATGTTCCGTCAAGTATAAAACTTTGTCTGTTTTTTAGCGCTAAATCATGAATTTTACTTAAGAGAATAGATGCCGCACCCTGAAATAAATACGCATTTTTACCGTTGTAATCTATAAAATGAGTTCTTAATTCGTCTAAATCTATTCTTAATATATCTGGGCCGTCATTACGGTATAGATTTATTAACTCTATGGAAGCCTCCGTTTTACCGGCTCCCGGCGATCCCGCCATGAATACAGATACAGGAGTTTCTTCCGCAACGTACTTACTGGGCGACGTCAAATCCTTAGCGATTCGATTTTTATTTTTTCTAGCGTAATCAAGAGCTCGAGTTTCAATAGCTTGTTCTTCCTGATTCAACGTCATTAGTGCTAATTCACTCTAATCTAAATTTCAATATGTTTACCATTAGCATAATCTGATGCGCCAAAGGAAGTAAAAATTGTTGTAAATGTTGCAGGAAAGGAGAAATGCTAGCTAAGTCGTCCTTACATTGTCCTTAAGCAAGAAATAAAAAAGGCCTACGCAATGCGTAAGCCTTTGATTTAATTGGTAGCGGGGGCCAGATTTGAACTGACGACCTTCGGGTTATGAGCCCGACGAGCTACCAGGCTGCTCCACCCCGCAACAATTCTTTACTTACTAAGGCCTCCTGGTGAGGCTGAGTAGTGAATGGCACTTCTTTTAGGTAAGAAACCATCCGGATAATCTTTTTTGTTAAGTAGAACCTTAACTGATCCACTTAAAAAGGAAGACGGATTATAGGGAGCTGAATGCAGTCGGTCAAGCCCAAACCGACTAGTTTTAAAATATATCGCAAAGTGCTAATTTTGTTTGTCCTAGCGCGGAAGAATTCATTGTACTTGGTGAGGATAAACGGAAATTACAAGGGGTTTGCTCAATTAAATTGGTGCCGAAGGCGGGACTTGAACCCGCACGAGCATAGCTCACCACCCCCTCAAGATGGCGTGTCTACCAATTCCACCACTTCGGCTAGTATTTTACTCATCAATTTTTGGCAAATCGGTGTCCATGTCTTGTGCGGTTTCGTCCAGCGTCGGCAAGTTGCCGTCTGTGACGGGCTGATTTTCTGGGAGGCTTTGTTTTTGTTCGATCACTACGGGGTCTGGGAAGCCTAAGTTTTCTTCTGCAGATGCTTTTTGTTTTGCGTAAACAGCCAACGCAAAACTCGTAATAAAGAATAACGTGGCGAGAATGGCTGTTGTGCGAGTGAGAAAATTCCCTGAACCTTGGCTGCCGAATACCGTTTGTGATGCGCCCGCGCCGAATGACGCACCAGCATCAGCGCCCTTGCCTTGCTGTAATAGCACTAGACCAATTACGGCCAGAGCTAACAATACATGTACTATTAATATGATACTTTCCATTTTTTATCCTGCTGCGTTGCAAATCGCAGTAAATGTTTGGCTGTCGAGCGATGCTCCGCCGATCAGTCCACCGTCAATATCCGGCATAGCAAACAAGCTCAATGCGTTATCATGGTTGACGCTGCCGCCGTACAAAATAGGTAGCTGCGCTAATTCCTTCGCTAATAAGCCGATTCGCTGACGAATAATATAATGCACTTCTTGTGCTTGCTCTGGCGTCGCAGTATTGCCTGTTCCAATTGCCCAAACTGGTTCGTAGGCAATCATTGCGTGACGAAAGCTCGCGATACCGGCCAATTCAATGACTGCACTTAGCTGCCTTAAAACTATTCCTTCGGTGTTGCCGTCATTCCTTTCTTGCTCGCTTTCTCCGACACACAAAACAGGTGTTAATCCGGCATTTGCTACGGCCTTAAACTTTTCTGCTACCTGTTGATCAGTTTCAGCAAACAGGTGACGTCGTTCGGAATGCCCTACGAGAACATGGCTACAACCAAACTCCTGCAACATGGGGACAGAGACTTCACCTGTATAAGCGCCATGGTTATTGGCATTCACATTTTGCGCCCCCCAGCTAATCGATGTGCCGTTGAGAAGCCGCTGCGTTTGTTCCAAAAAAATCACTGGAGGACAGATAACGATGCCGCTCGACACGTTCTCACAACTTTCTTTCAGGGTGCCAAGCAAACGCTCAACGCTGGCTTTGTCACCATTCATTTTCCAGTTTGCGATGACCCATCTACGCCGCATAAATCTATCGTACCTTTCGCGAAGGGCGCCAATACTAACTAAGTTGGAGCTAACTTACAAGCCGGTATCAGGCAGTCTGGTGCAAGATTAAGTAATTCTTTGAGTGACAGCAGAAGCTGTATGCTAACCCATTGCTTTTTTCACTGAGTCCGCCAATTCGTTGGCGAGCTGGTTGACCAGTGCTGCATCCTCTCCCTCAACCATGACACGTACTAATGGCTCAGTGCCTGACATGCGCAACAGCACACGGCCTTGATCTCCCAGCCTTTGTTCGGTCGCCACAACCGCCTTTTGTACGGCCTGATCCTGGGTAGGGTCACAGCGTTCTGCCAAGCGTACATTAACCATAGTTTGCGGCATTTTAGTCATGCTTTGTTTTAGTTCATGCAGATTATGCCCGCTTCTTGTCATTGCACCTAACACCTGTAATGCAGCAACAATGCCATCTCCGGTAGTGGCTTTGTCAAGGCAAATAATATGCCCTGAGGATTCTCCTCCTAGCAACCAGCCTTGTTTGACCAACTCTTCTAATACATAGCGGTCACCAACCTGAGCACGCTCAAAAGGGATATCCAATGCGTTGAGCGCAAGTTCCATTCCCAAGTTGCTCATAAGCGTTCCAACCACACCGCCGCGCAAAGCATTATCCTTATGCTGCTGGCGTGCGATAATGTAGATTAACTCATCGCCATCTAAGACCTCACCCTTATGGTCGATCATCAACACTCTATCGCCGTCGCCATCGAAAGCGATCCCCAGATCACAGCCTTCATCCAAAACCACTTGGCGTAGCGACTCCGGTTTAGTCGAACCACAATTTTCATTAATATTCAGTCCATCAGGATTAACCCCAATGGGTTTCACTTTTGCGCCCAGCTCTTTAAAAACCGATGGTGCGATATGATAGGTAGCGCCGTGGGCGCAGTCGATCGCCAATTTTAAGCCTTTTAGATCGATACCAGAGGGAGCAGTGCTTTTGCAAAACTCGATATAACGACCAGCTGCATCCGCAATGCGCGAGGCCTTACCTAATGAATGTGATTCTACTGTATATAAAGGACGTTCGAGCTCTGCCTCAATCGCATATTCCAGTTCATCAGGTAGTTTCTTTCCTTCGCCGGAAAAAAATTTAATGCCGTTATCATAGTAAGGGTTATGGGAGGCGCTGATGACGATGCCTGCCTGAGCGTGAAAGGTACGGGTCAGATAGGCAATGGCCGGAGTTGGCATTGGCCCCAGCATGCTGATATTGACACCGGCAGAGATAATGCCGGCTTCTAGCGCCGACTCAAACATATAGCCGGATATCCGAGTATCCTTACCAATCAGAATATGACTGTAGCCTTTCTCGGCGAACACGCGACCTGCCGCCCAGCCCAATCTAAGCATAAATTCAGCGGTAATTGGTGTTTCGCCGACCTTGCCGCGAATACCATCGGTTCCAAAATACTTTTTACTCATGATTAATCCTAGTCATATTTTGCGTTAGTTATCACGCTGGCTACTCGAATTGAGTCAAATGTTTCAGCAACATCGTGACATCTTATAATTTTCGCTCCTTGGGCTACCGCTAAAGTGGCGGCAGCTAAACTGCCATATAGGCGTTGCCCAGTTGGTTTGTTCAAAATTTGGCCGATCATTGTTTTCCGTGATACGCCTATTAGCAGTGGCGCATTGAGGTCGGCAAAGGCGTTTAAATTGCTTAGTAACTGTAGATTATGTTCCAGCGTTTTTCCAAACCCGATACCTGGGTCGACAAGTAGCTTATCGGGTGCTATGCCTGCTTTACTGCAGTCCAGCATGCGTGCCGCAAGATAGTCATAAATCTCAGTGACAACATCTCGATAGGTAGGCTGCTGCTGCATTGTCTCAGGCTCATTAAGCATGTGCATCAGACAGACCGGCAGCCCTGTGGTGGCCGCTGCGGCCAGTGCGCCTTTCCGAGTTAAGGCGCGTACGTCATTGATCAGCCCAGCACCAGCGTTTGCCGCCGCTAGCATTACTTCTGGTGTGCTGGTGTCGACCGAAATAATCGTTGGCAAATTATTAGTGATTGCTTCGATAACTGGAATGACTCGGTCTAACTCTTCCTGCAAGCTAACGGCTTCGGCGCCTGGTCGCGTAGACTCTCCTCCCACATCGATAATTACTGCCCCTTCGCTGAGCATTTGTTCTGCCCGGGCTAAGGCCTTATCTAGGCAAAGAGTATTGCCGCTAAAATAGCGACCGCCATCGGAAAAGGAGTCTGGCGTCACATTCAGAATGCCCATAATCTGGGGAGTGGTTAGGTCGAGCGTTGAGCCGCCACAGTTTAACTGCTGTGACGGCCTTGGTTGAATAGTGTGGGCCATGGGCATGGCTTAGGCGGAGGGATACTTAATGTTCGCTAGCTGGTTTCCCAGGAGAGTCTTTAAACTTCGTATCATCGGCTGGAGTGTCGATATCTGTCGTCTTTTTTGCGGTAGTGCTGCCAGATTCGCCTGAGGAACCTTCATCCCAATCGGAAGGTGGACGTGGCGTTTTACCCTCCATAATGTCATCAATTTGATCAGAATCCAGTGTTTCGTAGAGCATAAGAGCATTGGCCATGCTGTGCAGTTTTTCAATATTCTCCTGCAACAATTGCTTAGCTTGATCGTAGCAGCTATCGATAATAACGCGAATCTCTTCATCAATAAGACGCTTGGTTTCAGATGATACATGGCTTTGATGACCTGCAGCCGAGCGCCCCAGAAAAACCTCGCCGTCATCTTCTTCATACATCAGGGGTCCCATTTTTTCTGACAAGCCCCACTTAGTGACCATGCTGCGCACCATGGCGGTGGCACGCTTAATATCATTGGCTGCTCCTGTCGTTACCCCGTCTGCGCCAAGAATCATTTCCTCAGCGATGCGGCCGCCAAACAAGCTGCATACCTGGCTCATCAGCGCCCTTTTGCTATGGCTATAACGGTCTTCTTCCGGCAGAAACATAGTTACGCCAAGAGCCCTTCCACGTGGGATAATGCTGACCTTATAGACGGGGTCGTGCTCTGGCACTAAGCGTCCGACGATGGTATGCCCTGCTTCATGGTAGGCGGTGTTGAGCTTCTCTTTCTCGGACATCACCATGGAGCGTCTTTCCGCCCCCATCATAATTTTATCCTTAGCCAATTCGAATTCACGCATCGTTACCGTACGGTTATTCGAGCGGGCGGCAAAGAGCGCTGCTTCGTTAACCAGGTTCGCCAAATCTGCCCCAGAAAACCCGGGAGTTCCACGCGCAATAACATTGGCTTTCACGTCGTCAGCTAAGGGTACTTTACGCATATGCACTTTAATGATTTGTTCGCGCCCGCGGATATCCGGCAGGCCAACAACGACTTGGCGGTCAAATCTGCCCGGACGCAATAAGGCGGGATCTAGCACATCGGGACGGTTAGTTGCTGCGATGACGATCACGCCTTCTTTACCCTCAAAACCGTCCATTTCGACTAACAGTTGGTTTAGCGTTTGCTCTCTTTCGTCATGTCCACCGCCCAAGCCTGCGCCGCGATGACGGCCAACGGCATCAATTTCATCGATAAAAATAATACAGGGCGCATGTTTTTTTGCTTGATCAAACATATCTCGCACACGGGAAGCGCCCACACCGACAAACATTTCTACGAAATCTGAGCCGGAAATGGTAAAGAAGGGAACTTTGGCTTCGCCTGCAATCGCTTTTGCCAAAAGGGTTTTACCTGTGCCGGGAGGGCCGACTAGCAGAACACCACGTGGAATATGTCCGCCAAGGCGCTGAAATTTGCCGGGTTCGCGTAAAAATTCAACAAGTTCCTGTACATCTTCTTTTGCTTCCTCAACACCAGCGACGTCAGCGAAGGTAGTGTTTACCTGGTCTTCTCCCAGTAGGCGTGCTTTGCTCTTGCCGAAAGACATAGGCCCTTTGCCGCCACTACCGCCACCCTGCATTTGACGCATAAAAAACATGAATACGGCGAGAATCACCAAAATGGGGAAGGCGGCAACCAATAGTTGCGCCCAGATGCTTTGCTGTTCGGGTTGCTTGCCTACCACCGTGACCCGATGTTCGAGCAGATCATCAATTAACTTAGGATCCTGTAGGGCAGGACGCACAGTTTCAAAACGACTACCGTCTTGGCGTTCGCCGCTAATGATATAACCGTCGATAGTCACGAGGGTTACTTGATCAGATTGAACTTGTCGTACAAATTCTGAGTAATTAAGAGGTTGGTTTTTCGGCTCAACATTAAAATTATTAAACACCGTCAGTAAGACAGCGGCTATTACCAACCATAACACCAAATTTTTTGCCATATCGTTCAAGGCAATACCCTCATTTTAACGCGCTATTGAACAAATGCCGTAAGCGACGTAAGAATAAAATCAGGCTCGAAAGCCTTTCGCTATTATATACTTTTCCCGTGATCGTGCGCGCGAAGCATCCGGTTTACGGGATTGAACCTTATCAAACTTTGACCGCAATGCGGCTAATAATTCATCAAAACCTGCGCCCTGAAAGACTTTTGCTAAAAAACACCCTCCAGGACGTAATACCTGGGTGGCCATCTCCAGTGCTAGCTCCACGAGGTACATCGAGCGAGCTTGATCTACCGCATTGATACCACTCATATTGGGGGCCATATCCGAAATTACAAGGTCTAGGCTACGCCCGCTGAGTAGGGCTAATATTTGCTGATAGGCCTCATCTTCGGAAAAATCGCCCTGGATAAACTCAACACCCTCAAGCGGTTCCATTGGCAAAATATCGGAAGCGATAACACAGCCTTTTTTGCCAACCAGCTCTACTGCCACCTGAGACCAGCCCCCCGGAGCAGCACCAAGATCTAAAAGTATCATGCCAGGCTTAATCAGCTGGTCTTTCTTTTGAATTTCCAGCAGCTTATAACTCGCCCGCGAGCGATAGCCCTCTTGCTGAGATTTTTTAACATAGGGGTCATTAAAATGCTCATTTAACCATCTGCCACTGGATTTACTTCTGGCCATATAGTAAGGAAACCTCTATCCCGCTGATTAACGATTCGTTATAATGCCGCGCCTATCTAACCCAGCAGCGAATTCGTGAGTTAATCATGGCGTTAACCAACCAAAAAATCAAAGCCTATCGCAGTATTGGCCATAAACTGAAACCCGTGGTAATGATTTCGGATCAAGGTATCTCAGAAGGCGTCCAGCAGGAAATTGAGCGCGCTTTAAATGATCATGAGCTTATCAAAATAAAAATTAGCTGTGGTGACCGTGTTTACAAAAAAGAACTCATTGGCAAAGTCTGTGATTTGTCTCAGTGCGAGCTGGTGCAAACGATAGGCAATATGGCACTCATTTACCGTGCTGCCTCAAAGCCGAACCCTAAATTATCCAATCTCCTTCGTGCGCAATAAGCTGGTATAAGCAACGCTTTTGTTTGATAGATAACCGGTCTGCATGAGTTTATATGTGTTTAACCTCAATGATTTCGTATTCAACAATACCATCGGGTATGTTCACCTGAACCAGATCACCTTCGAGCTTGCCGATCAGTGCTCTCGCAATAGGTGAAGTTATCGAAATTTTCTTTTGTTTCAGATCGGCCTCATCTTCACCGACTATTTGATAGGTAATGGCCTGTCCTGTCTCAATATTTTCAATTTCAACGCTAACACCAAAAATCACCTTACCGGTATTATCTATTGCTGTCACATCAATCACTTGCGAATTGGATAACTTTGCCTCAATTTCCTTAATTCTGCCCTCTGCAAATCCCTGCTGTTCTCTTGCCGCATGATACTCTGCGTTCTCCTTAAGGTCGCCGTGCGCGCGGGCTTCTGCAATCGCAGCGATGATGCGGGGGCGATCAACTGTTTTTAATTGCTCCAATTCTTCGCGTAATTTTTGCGCGCCGAGCTTGGTCATAGGTACTTTGCTCATGCTTCCCCTCCGGTAACAGCTCCGCCGTTGGACCGCTGTAGTTGATCTTGTGTCACTTGCTGATGTAAATCCTGCAAACGCCTTACCTGCTTTTCCTCGCCGAAGGCCAATGCTTGGCAGAAAGCGTTAGCTGCTGCCAAGGTGGTGCTGTAATAGACCTTTTGTTGTAAAGCTGAGCGTCTAATACTAGCCGAATCAGCAATCGCCTGTTTGCCTTCGGTCGTATTTAGAATGTATTTAATTTCGCCATTCTTCAGCATATCGATGATATGGGGGCGTCCCTCGACGACCTTGTTGACGATAGCTACGTCTATGTTAGCGCTTTTCAGCACTTTCGCGGTTCCGCGTGTGGCGACTAATTCGAAACCCTGTGCAACCAGACTTTTGGCAATCTCAATCAAGGCGACTTTATCGGCATCGCGGACACTAACAAAGGCGCGGCCACGCTTGGGTAAATTTTCACCCGCTGCCAACTGGGCTTTGTAAAAAGCTTCGGCGAAGCTATCGCCAACGCCCATCACTTCGCCAGTTGACTTCATCTCGGGTCCGAGGATTGGATCGACTCCGGGAAATTTATTAAAAGGGAAGACTGCTTCTTTTACGCTCATATAAGGCGGAATGATCTCTTTAGTGAAGCCTTGTTCGGCTAATGAGACCCCTGCCATACAGCGGGCCGCTACTTGAGCTAGCGAAACGCCGATACATTTGGAAACAAAGGGAACTGTGCGCGAAGCCCTGGGGTTGACTTCAATAACGTAAATAGTGTCGTCCTGTATCGCGAGTTGGACATTCATCAAACCGACTACACCCAGTTCGAGCGCCATGGCTTTCACCTGTTTTCGGATTTCATCTAATACCAAGGGCTCGAGATTATAAGGTGGCAATGAACAGGCGGAATCGCCGGAATGCACGCCCGCCTGTTCAATATGCTGCATTACCGCGCCAATGACGACATCCTTGCCGTCACAAACTGCATCGACATCTACTTCCACCGCTGCGCTTAAGAAATGGTCCAGCAATACCGGACTTTCATTGGAAACGGCTACAGCCTCTTTCATATAGCGTTTTAGCTCATCGTCGCTATAAACAATCTCCATGGCGCGTCCACCCAAGACATAGGAAGGGCGAACTACTAATGGATAGCCAATTTCTTGTGCCTTTTCTAGGCCTTCTTCTAGACTTCTTACGGTCGCATTTGGTGGCTGAATTAAGCCTAGCTTGTTTATCATTTGCTGAAAACGTTCTCTATCCTCAGCGCGATCGATGGCGTCTGGCGTCGTGCCTATAATTTGCGCACCTGCAGCTTCTAATCCACGTGCTAACTTAAGTGGGGTCTGTCCGCCATACTGTACGATGACGCCTTTGGGTTTTTCCTTTTCAATGATCTCCAATACATCTTCCAGCGTGACCGGTTCGAAATACAGACGATCAGAAGTGTCGTAATCGGTTGAAACTGTTTCCGGATTACAGTTAACCATGATGGTTTCATAGCCATCATCGCGCATCGCCAGTGCGGCGTGCACGCAGCAATAATCGAATTCAATGCCTTGGCCGATGCGGTTAGGTCCGCCACCAAGTACCATGATTTTCTCCCGTGAAGTGGGGTGGGATTCGCACTCTTCTTCGTAGGTGGAATACATGTAGGCGGTAGATGCGGCAAACTCGGCGGCACAGGTGTCCACCCGTTTATAGACTGGGCTGACCTTTAACTCTTTGCGGCGTTCGCGTACTTCGCTTTCCGTGACGTCCAGTAATTGCGCCATCCGTGCATCGGCAAAGCCCTTGCGCTTTAATCGATACATCTGATCTCTGTGGAGGTCGGCTAATTGGCAAGTTATGAGCGCCGATTCCTCGGTAACGATATCCTGGATTTGTATCAAGTACCACGGATCAATCCCGGTTAATTCATATATCTCATCGCTGCTGATATTCATACGGAAAGCGTCGGCAACGTAGCGTAGGCGATCTGCGCTGGGGGTACGCAGCTCGCGTATAATATCAGCTCGATTTGACTCGTCTAGGCTGTTAATTATTGGCTCGAAGCCGCAAATACCGGTTTCTAACCCTCGCAACGCCTTTTGCATAGATTCCTGGAAGGTGCGGCCAATCGCCATTACTTCACCCACCGATTTCATTTGTGTGGTCAATCGGGCATCGGCCTGGGGAAATTTTTCAAAGGTAAAGCGTGGTATTTTGGTGACAACATAATCGATAGTCGGCTCAAAGGAAGCGGGTGTTGCACCACCGGTAATTTCGTTCTCCAGCTCATCCAGCGTATAACCAACGGCAAGCTTCGCCGCGACTTTGGCAATTGGAAAGCCGGTTGCTTTTGAGGCCAGGGCGGAAGATCTCGATACTCTTGGGTTCATTTCGATAATGACCAGGCGACCAGTTTCGGGATGCATCCCGAACTGTACGTTTGAACCGCCCGTTTCCACACCAATTTCACGCAGCACGGCGATCGACGCATTGCGCATGATTTGGTATTCCTTGTCTGTTAGGGTTTGCGCTGGGGCGACGGTAATGGAGTCCCCGGTATGCACACCCATAGGGTCAATATTTTCAATAGAGCAGATAATGATGCAGTTATCTTTTTTGTCGCGCACCACCTCCATTTCGTATTCTTTCCAGCCGATCAAGGACTCATCGATGAGCAACTCGTTGGTTGGGGAAAGATCGAGTCCGCGTTCGCAAATCTCAATAAACTCTTCTTTGTTGTAAGCAATGCCACCACCGCTACCACCCATGGTAAATGATGGTCGAATAATACAGGGGAAGCCAAGTCTGGCCTGTACTTGGATGGCTTCTTCTAAGCTATGGGCGATGGCGGCTCGAGGTGTTTCTAAACCGATTGCTTTCATCGCTTTATCAAAGCGTTCCCGATCCTCAGCCTTATCAATGGCATCCTGGGTTGCGCCAATCATTTCAACACCAAATTTTTCAAGCACACCTTCGCGATCTAAATCCAGTGCGCAGTTAAGTGCTGTTTGCCCTCCCATGGTGGGGAGCAAGGCATCTGGGCGTTCCTTTTCAATAATTTTAGCGACGGTTTGCCAGCGTACCGGTTCGATATAGGTGGCATCGGCCATGACGGGGTCCGTCATAATAGTGGCCGGGTTGGAGTTGACCAATATGACGCGGTACCCTTCTTCACGCAGGGCTTTACAAGCCTGGGCTCCGGAATAGTCAAATTCACACGCCTGGCCTATAACTATTGGGCCCGCGCCGAGGATTAAAATCGATTGTATATCAGTACGTTTTGGCATGAATCTTCGATTACTCTTTTATTGCTGCAGGCGTAGTCGCCCTGGCAGCCTGCATTAACGAGATAAAATGGTCAAACAGTGGCGCTACATCATGTGGTCCTGGACTGGCTTCAGGATGGCCTTGAAACCCGTAGGCGGGCTTGTCCGTGCGTTTAATACCTTGCACCGTACCGTCAAAGAGGGATTTGTGGGTAATGATCAGGTTTGCTGGCAGGTTGGTTTCATCCACCGCAAAACCATGATTCTGACTGGTAATCATTACCTCGCCAGTAACCAAATCCTGCACCGGATGGTTAGCGCCGTGATGCCCAGATTTCATTTTGACGGTTTTGGCATCACTGGCAAGGGCTAACAGCTGAAGTCCGAGGCAAATGCCAAAAGTGGGGATGTTTGCCTCAAGGATATCTTTAATGGCAGTAATGGCATATTCACAGGGTTCTGGGTCGCCGGGTCCGTTGGATAAGAAAACACCATCGGGACTCATTGCCAGAACATCGGCAGCTGGAGTTTTTGCGGGCACGACTGTTAGGTCACAGCCTCTGGCTGCCAGCATTCTCAAGATATTGTGTTTAATACCAAAGTCATAGGCCACTACTTTATAGAGTTTACGTTCAGACTGGCTATGGCCTTCCGACCAGCGCCAGACGCCCTCACCCCACTTAAAAACACTTTGAGTGGTGACGACCTTGGCTAAATCTAACCCTTTCAGACCTGCGAACTTTTGTGCTTGTGCTAGCGCCGCAGCGGTGGCCTGCTCGATGTTTTCACCGTCAGCCAGTACCCTGATGCAGCCATTTTGCGCGCCTTTGTCGCGTAAAATGCGAGTCAGCCGACGGGTATCGATATCGGCGATGCCTACGACATTACGCCGTTTTAAATACTCTCCTAATGACTCCGTTTTCCGCCAGTTGCTGGCGAGCAAAGGCAAATCTCGAATGACCAGGCCTGTTGCCCAAATATGTTCAGATTCCTCATCCTCGGGATTCGTTCCTGTATTGCCGATGTGAGGATAAGTGAGGGTCACTATTTGGCTGGCATAGGAGGGGTCGGTTAGTATTTCCTGATACCCCGTCATTGCCGTATTGAATACTACTTCACCAACGGCATTACCGTCGGCGCCAATCGAAACGCCAATAAATACGCTCGAATCGGCTAAAACCAGAATCGCCTGCTTTGTCAAATTACACTCCCAATCTCCGCGCGAGGCTTGCAAAAAAGCGAGACAAGACAAGGTCTCATCCCGCTTTTTAAAGATGTGCTTTAATAGGTTTCACTGAAACGGGGATTTTACGTGATTAGCGAACCAAGTGTCTATTCTTGTTAGCTAATCAGTTGAATTAATTTCTGAGAAGAGCCTTTGCCCGGCTGGTCCTGTGTAAAAACTCGATTGACGATGGTTGATTCAGTTACTTGAGTGCGAGCACATCCTGCATATCGAATAAGCCTTTGTCTTTGGCGGCCAACCAGCAGGCAGCGCGTACCGCTCCGCGGGCAAAAGACATGCGGCTCGATGCTTTATGGGTGATCTCGACGCGTTCACCCTCAGCGGCAAAGGTTACAGTATGGTCGCCCACAATATCTCCAGCTCTTACCGTGGCGAAACCGATGGTGTTGCGATCCCGTGCGCCAGTTTGCCCTTCACGGCCATAAACAGCGACTTCTTTCAAATTGCGCCCCAGAGTTTTAGCTACGACCTCTCCCATGCTGAGCGCAGTACCGGAGGGGGCGTCTATCTTATGCCGATGGTGAGCCTCATAAATTTCAATATCAACGTCATCGCCTAAGACTTGTGCGGCAACTTCGAGTAGTTTAAAGCACAGATTAACGCCAGTGCTAAAGTTTGATGCCATGCAGACGGCAGTTTCATTGGCGGCGGCAATAACAGAAGCTTTTTGCTCGGGGGTAAAACCTGTCGTACCTATCACTATTTTATTGCCAGTACGCGCGCAAACTTGCGCGTTGCGCTGAGTGGCGGCAGGGGTAGTAAAATCGATGAGAACATCAAACTGATCTAGAACTTGCTCGATATCAGAGGTTACTGATACGCCCAGCTTGCCAATCCCCGCCAACTCACCGGCATCGGTCCCAATCAATGAGCTATCGGGTCTTTCAATGGCTACCGCGAGTTCGGCATCAGGCGTGTTAACAACAGCTTCGATGAGTGTTTTTCCCATGCGTCCGGCGGCGCCAGTCACGGCTATTCTTATGCTCATAATTCTTCTCGTTAGTTGCTTATTGTGCTTTGACGCTTCTTACAGCAGCCGCCACCAAAACTGGCTATAGCTTCATGTCATCAAAAAAGCTTTTGACGCCCTCAAACCAGGAGGATTTTTTGGGAGACTGGCTGTTACCACCCTTTTCTAAAGTTTTTTGAAATTGCTGCAATAATGTTTTCTGCTCGCTGGTCAACTTCACCGGAGTTTCGACATACACGCGACATAGTAAGTCGCCAGTCGCGCCGCCACGCACTGGGGCAACGCCCTTGTTACGCATTCTGAATAATTTGCCAGATTGGGTTTCTGGGGGGACTTTTAATTTGACACGTCCATCCAGCGTTGGCACCTCCAATTCACCACCTAGTGCCGCATCGACAAAGCTGATGGGTACTTCGCAATATAAATTGGCATCTTCACGTGTAAAAATTTTGTGTGGCCGCACGGACATCTGCACATATAGATCACCCGGAGGACCGCCATGCATACCAGCTTCGCCTTCTCCTGTCAGTCTTATCCTGTCGCCATTATCGACGCCAGGTGGGACTTTCACTGAGAGGTTTTTATATTCTTCAGTTCTCCCTGCGCCATGACAGATATGGCAAGGATCTTTTATGACTTTACCTTGCCCATGACAACGCGGGCAGGTTTGTTGTACCGAAAAAAAGCCCTGTTGCATGCGTACTTGGCCTGCACCTCCGCAAGTGGTGCAGTCAGATGGGGCAGATCCTTTTTTGGCACCTGAACCGCCACACTCTTTGCAACTAATCTGGGTTGGTACTCGAATCTTGACGGTGGCACCTTTGACAGCGTCCTCCAGATCGAGCTCCAGGTTATAACGTAAATCCGAGCCCCGCTGCACATGGCTACGCGCACGACCGCCGTTGCCACCGAAAATATCGCCAAAGACATCGCCGAAAATATCGCTGAAGTTGCCAGAGCCAGCGTGGAAGCCACCACCTCCAGCGTCAACACCAGCATGGCCGAATTGATCATATGCGGCACGTTTTTCGCTATTTGAAAGTACTTCATAGGCTTCGCTCACTTCTTTGAACTTAGCCTCAGTACCCTTGTCGTCCGGGTTTCTATCCGGGTGATACTTCATAGCCAAACGGCGATAAGCTTTTTTAATATCCTTTTCGTCGACGTTGCGTTCAACCCCGAGCACTTCATAGTAATCGCGTTTTGACATGCTTTCTATTATCAACCTTATTATTGCGCAAAAACGCGGAACCCTTTTTTGCAGGGAATCCGCGTTCCTTTAGTTCAGATTTACAACCAGAGAAAATGGCATTTATTCACCATTCCGCTCGAACTCAAATTTGAGATTGTTTGCCTATTTATCATCCTTTACTTCTTCAAACTCTGCATCAACTGCGTCATCTTCAGACTTTGATTCGTTATCTGCTGCTTGTGGCCCGGACTCCGCTTGGGCTTTCTCAGCATATAGTTTTTGTGCGAGTGAGCTGGAGGCTTCGGTTAAAGCTTTAGTCTTCGCTTCGATGTCATCCTTATCACCAGTTTTTATCGCGCTTTCAACATCGGCTATCGCCTTCTCAATGGTTTCTTTTTCTTCGGCGGAAGCTTTATCACCCGCCTCTTCAAGTGTTTTGCGGGTTGCATGCACCAAACCGTCTGCTTGGTTGCGAGCAACTATCAGCTCTTCAAATTTACGATCTTCCTCAGCATTGGCTTCCGCGTCCTGTACCATGGCATCGATTTCTTCGTCTGATAAACCGCTAGAAGCTTTGATGACAATGGATTGTTCTTTGCCTGTCGCCTTATCTTTAGCGCCGACATTGAGAATACCGTTAGCATCTAGGTCAAAGCTCACTTCAATTTGTGGCATTCCGCGCGGTGAAGGAGGAATATCCGCCAAATCAAAACGTCCCAGCGATTTATTCTGTGTTGCCTGCTTGCGCTCTCCTTGCAACACATGAATAGTTACTGCGGACTGGTTATCTTCTGCGGTAGAAAACACCTGAGTTTTCTTGGTCGGAATGGTGGTGTTTTTCTCGATCAACGTGGTCATCACGCCACCCAGCGTTTCAATACCTAAAGACAGCGGAGTAACATCTAACAGGAGTACGTCTTTCACGTCGCCGGACAATACTGCTGCCTGAATGGCGGCACCTACGGCAACCGCTTCATCAGGATTAACATCCTTGCGGGCTTCTTTGCCGAAGAAATCTTTAACTTTCGCCTGCACCAGGGGCATACGCGTTTGGCCGCCGACTAAAATCACATCATTGATATCCGATGCGCTCAATCCGGCATCTTTTAATGCAATTTTGACGGGCTCAAGGGTTCTTTCCACCAGGCTTTCCACGAGTGATTCAAATTTTGCACGCGTAATTTTAACGTTAAGGTGTTTCGGACCGCTGGCGTCAGCAGTGACGTAGGGCAGGTTGACATCAGTTTGCTGTGTGCTGGAGAGTTCAATTTTTGCTTTTTCTGCAGCATCTTTGAGGCGCTGTAGCGCTAACGGATCATTGTGCAGGTCAATGCCGTTTTCCTTTTTAAACTCATCCGCCAAATAATCAATAAGTTTCAAGTCAAAGTCTTCGCCACCAAGGAAGGTGTCGCCATTGGTTGAGAGCACTTCAAATTGATGCTCGCCATCCACTTCGGCGATTTCAATAATGGAGATATCAAAAGTACCGCCACCCAGGTCGAAAACGGCAACAGTCGAATCACCACGCTTTTTGTCCATACCATAGGCTAAAGCGGCTGCGGTTGGCTCATTAATAATGCGCTTTACTTCCAGGCCGGCAATGCGTCCCGCATCTTTAGTGGCTTGACGTTGCGAGTCATTAAAATAGGCAGGGACGGTAATAACGGCTTCCGTAACGGTTTCACCGAGATAATCTTCCGCTGTCTTTTTCATTTTCTTCAGTACTTCTGCTGATATTTGCGGTGGTGCCTTTTTTTCGCCATTAATTTCTACCCAGGCATCGCCGTTATCGGCAGCCTTAATGGTATAGGGCACCATCTTGATGTCTTTTTGCACGACTTCATCATCAAAGCGGCGACCGATTAGGCGTTTAATAGCAAAAAGGGTGTTCTTGGGGTTAGTCACCGCTTGCCGCTTAGCCGATTGACCCACTATGATTTCGCCGTCGCCAGTGAAGGCGACAATCGAAGGTGTGGTGCGATCGCCTTCAGAATTTTCAATCACCTTTGGCTTTCCTGACTCCATTACGGCAACACAGGAATTCGTGGTACCTAAGTCAATGCCGATAATTTTACCCATTATCTTTACTCCAGATTCAGTTTAACTTTTACAATTTTAACAAGGTGGCGTTTGCGCGCCGCTTCAAATAGCTTGGAATTAGTTTCTAATATTGGAATGATTTACGCTTTTTCAAGCCTTCTCATCTATTTTTGGTGCATCTCCTTCCGCTGTCTTGGCGACCACAACCATTGCTGGGCGCACAATTCGTCCGTGCAAGGTATACCCCTTTTGCATTACATGAACGACTGTATTCGGTTCCACTGTATTTTGCTCTATCATGGATACCGCTTGGTGGAATGCCGGATCAAAAGGCTCTCCCTCCGGGTTTACTGGCTCAATTTGGAATTTGGCTAATGCTTTGAGTAGCATGTTCAGCGTCAGCTCGATACCTTCACGCATTGCTTTGACAAAATCATTGTCATCTCCGGAAGCATCCAGTGCACGCTCTAAACTATCAACCACCGGCAATAATTCTTGGGTGATTTTTTCTAAGCCGAATTTATGAGCATGTTCAACATCACGTTCTGCCCGTCTGCGAATATTATGCAATTCAGCCTGTGAGCGGAGAGCTATATCTTTTTGATGCTCTGCTTGTTGTAAGGCGTCTGTCAGCTTGGCTAATAAATCTTCTGTGCTTGCAAATTCAGAGACATTGTCAGTATCTTCCAACAGTTCCGACTCAGTTTGTTGCGACTCAGCGCCGTCGTTCATAGTATTTTCTTGCTCGGACATAGATTCGTTTTCCGCCATCGGTAATTAACCTCCAAGATATCGCCGTCGTAATCGGTTAAGATGCGCTAAGCTATATGGGGTCTAGAGGTCTTGATTCAAGATTTTTTCAAAAATAAATATTGTCGCTTGAGCTGTGTCGATGTACTGTCTTGGCCAATGCTTGGCGCTTATACTTGCGTCCGAGATTTTTTCTGCTGTTGCCAAGCCCTGGTCATTTCCATTATAAAGTCAGCTATCAAAATATTGCGGTAACCCATTAAACACTTCCAAAAAATAATACGGTTCAGGTGTTAACACATTTAAGCATCAAAAATTTTGCTGTGGTTCGTGCGCTTGATATTGAACTGGGCAATGGATTAACGGTGATTACCGGAGAAACTGGCGCGGGTAAATCTATTATGATAGATGCGCTCGGGCTGGTTCTGGGTGATCGTGCCGATAATAGTGTTATTCGGGATGGCGAGGATCGAGCTGAAATAACAGCCGTATTTGACGTTGCACCGGACACCGAAGCTGGCGCCTGGCTTAGAGAGCATGAGTTCGCGAGCGAAGAATGCATTATTCGCCGTATCTTGTCGACGGACGGCCGTTCCAAAGCATTTATCAATGCCAGTCCGGCAACACTGCAGCAGATTAGGACCTTGGGTGAAGCTTTGCTGGATATTCACGGTCAGCACGAACATCAATCGTTATTAAAAAAAACCGTTCACCGGCAGTTGTTAGATAAATATGCGGGTGTCACTTCACTTGTTGAGAAAATAGCGCTGACCTATCAAAACTGGTCCGACGCGGAAAGAAAATTATTAGAGATTACTGGCCAGCTTGAACAGCAGCGTGCCCAGCAGGAGCTTATCAGTTACCAGCTTGATGAGCTGACAGCGCTAAACTTACAGGAGGGTGAAATTGAGCAATTAGAACTTGATCATGATCGCCTCTCCAATGCAGAACATATATTAGCCATTGGTCAACAAATAAGTGCGCTGTGTAGCTCTGAGGAAAGCAATGACGCTTATGCGGACTGTTTATCACTAATCGGACAGGCAATTCGTTTAAGCGATCAGCTTAGGGCGGATGAAAATCCAGACCTGCAAAATTGCGTTGCTCTTTTGGAGAGCGCAAAAATTCAGATTGAAGAGGCGAACCGAAGTCTCCAGCAATACCTGGGTCGCATTGAGGTCAACCCTGAGCGACTTCAATTAGTGGAACAGCGTATCGGTGAGGCGCACCAGCTTGCGCGGAAGCACCGAGTGCAGCCGGGCGAGCTTATTCAAACCTTGGCAACGCTCAAGGATGAGTTTCTTCAGAGGGATAATATCGATGATGTAATTCAGTCTCTTAAGGCACAAAGTAACGCGGCAAAAGCGGCCTACGCCAGCTTGGCGGAGAGTTTAAGTGCTGCTCGAAATGAGTTTGCGGAACGGCTAAACGAGCAAATTTCCATGCATATGCATACCCTAGGGATGCCTGGGAGTTGTTTTGTCACGCAATTAACACCTCATCATCAATCGACGCTGTCACCCTATGGCGGTGAAGATGTTGAGTTTCTGGTCAGCACCAATCCTGGCCAGCTCCCGCGGTCTTTGCAAAAGGTGGCTTCTGGAGGGGAGCTTTCACGCATTAGTTTAGCGATACAGGTAATATTGGCGAGCAGGACAGACACGCCAACCCTGCTGTTTGATGAGGTGGATGTTGGCATCGGTGGTGCTACGGCAGAAATTGTCGGTCAATTGCTCAGGACAATCGGTGCCAAAGGCCAGGTTATTTGTGTTACCCATCAGCCACAGGTGGCGGCAAAGGCGCACCATCATCTATACGTTAGTAAAAATATCGGTGTGGATAGTACGGATTCGCAGGTGACGACTTTATCCCGCCGGGAGAAAATATCGGAAGTAGCACGTATGCTTGGCGGTATTAAACTAACAGATCAAACCCTCGCCCATGCCGAAGAAATGATTGCTCAAGGAGCTGAGTGAAGCCTGTTAAGAATGGCAGTTTTTACAGAGCCCGTATATGTAGTGGCTATGGTCGGTGACCTGGAAGTCCGCTTTGTCGGCAATTTCTTGTTGCCGCTGCTCAATCAGCTCATCAAGAAATTCTTTCACTGAGCCGCATTTCACACAAACCATGTGGTCATGATGTTTATTGGACGTCAGCTCGAATACGGAACGGCCACCTTCAAAATGGTGCCGTTTAACCAGGCCAGCGGTTTCAAATTGCGTTAATACTCGATAGACGGTTGCCAGGCCAACATCATCACCTGTCTCTAGCAATGCCTTATAAACATCTTCAGCGGACATGTGGTGGACATTAGATTCTTCCAGGAGTTGTAATATCTTCACCCTGGGCACGGTTACCTTCAGTCCAACGTTACGCAACTCTTGATTTTCTTCCGACATGCTCGCAAACTACCCCTCTAGCTTTTTTCAGCAGAATTTCGCTATTATGCTATTTTTCGCACCCTAATTGGAACATCTATCGTGAGATTAACTGTAAATATAGTGCTACTCTTTTCCTGTCTCAGTCTGATTGGGATGGGCGGTTGTTCGTATCTGCCAAAGGTCCCAACTCCAAAATTGCCAAAGCTGGGAGTGCCCAAATTAACTGGTTTTCCAGGTGTCTATAAAATAGATATTCAGCAGGGTAACGTGATTACTCAGGAAATGGTCGATCAGCTCAAGCCCGGTATGACCAAGCGTCAAGTGCAATTTGTGATGGGGACACCTTTGATCATGGACACTTTTAATCAAAAGCGTTGGGACTATGTTTATAGTTTGCAGCCTGGCGGAAAAAAACGGGAGCAGGAAAGTGTTGCGCTTTATTTTGAAAATGATCGGCTAAGTCATTTTGAAGGCGACTATTTGCCCGGTTCTCAACCTTAATCCCTGGCTTCATCCGAAGTGGTAACTTTTTGCTGCTTAGCTTTATCGGCTCGCTTGACGCGAGATGCCTTGGGGTCGATTAAAAGAGGACGGTAAATTTCCACTCTATCGCCCGCTTTGACAGTCTCAGATTTAGGATCTTTCACCATCTTGCCAAAAACACCCATAGGGTCTTTTTCCAAATCAATCTGACTAAATTGGTTAGTGATCCCAGACTTTAAAGCGGCTTGATAGATAGTGGCGTTGCCCTCAATTTTTACAGGGATGATGATCTGCTTATTGGGCAGCGCATAAGCCACTTCAACTAAGATTTGATTGTCGTTATCCATAAATTTCATTCGCTCGTTTACAAAAGGCATCCACCATTGTGTTTGCCGCTTCGTTAAATAGCGTGCTGAGGGCCATCGCCGTTAAACGCCCGGAAAACTCAAAGTCCAAATCCAGTGATACTTTGCACGCGTGATCGTGTAAAGGCTTGAATTGCCAGACGCCTTTAAGATATTTAAAAGGACCGTCGATAAGCTCCATCTCAATCCGCTCATTTTCTGATAACTGGTTCCTGGTGGTAAATTTGTGCCCAATTTTACCCTTCGCGATTTTTAGGCTTGCGACCATTTCTGAAGGACCGTCGCTAATAAGCTTCGCATTTGCGCACCAAGGCAAAAACTTTGGATAGGAGCGGATATCGTTAACCAGTCCAAACATGGTTTTTGCCGAATGCATGACTAAAGCACTGCGATGGATTTTCGCCACATCTACTCCAAACTGTTTTACCTATTCAAGAGTGGATTGTAGTGGTTAGACCTTAACAAGCCAACAGTAGTGATCAAGATCGAGTTAAGAAAAGACAGGTGAGTGCAAAATTGATAATATCAATCCGCCTGAACGGCAAGGTCGAGGATAATAGTTATAAGCCGATGATAATAATTATAAAACTGCCAATGAGGAAAATATGTCAATCAAGCGTGAACAGTTTGGCTCAAAAATAGGCTTTATCCTTGCCGCAGCCGGTTCTGCCGTCGGAATTGGAAATTTAGTAGGATTTCCTGTTAACGCCACAAAAAACGGTGGTGCCGCTTTTTTAATTGTTTATGCCGTCTTCGTTGTTCTCATTTGTTTGCCAGTTATGCTGGCGGAACTCTCGCTCGGGCGCCATTCACAACGCAACCCAATCGGCGCGTATAAAAGGTTGGCGCCAGATAGTAAGATCTGGCAATTGGGTGGTTGGTTATCTGTTATTACGCCCTTTATGATTGCCGTTTTCTATATGGTTATTACTGTTTGGATATTGGGATATCTCGTTGGCGCGGTGTTTGGTAATCTGGATTTGTTGGGGCAAGCGAACTATTTTAACGCTTTCATTACCAGCAAGCAGGTATATTTTTTGCTGGTGCTACTGACCAGTCTAATAGTCTTTATCCTCTATCAGGGAGTTGCCGAAGGAATTGAGCGTGGCGCTAAGTTGATGATGCCGACGCTCTTTTTTATGCTGATTGGATTGGTGATTTTTGTGCTCACTCTCGATAATGCTTTGTCAGGTGTTAAATTTTATCTTATTCCTGACATCAAGAAGCTCACTCCGACAGTGCTTAACGGCGCTCTTAGCCAAGCGTTCTTTTCCTTGTCGCTTGGTATGGGGATTTTGATTACCTATGGTTCCTACATGAAGCAGAATAATAACATCCCCGCTTCTGGAAAAATGGTAGCACTGGCGGATACGGGAGTCGCCTTCTTGGCGGGCTTATTAATTATTCCTGCTATTTTTTCGTTCAATCCTAACACTAATACCGCAGAGTTATCTGACTCCTCTATTTCCTTAATTTTCAGCTTTTTACCAAAAATATTTCTTGCGCTACAAAGCTCGATCGGTTACTTAGGCGCCAGTATTGTCGCCTCGGTATTTTTCTTGTTAGTGTTTTTTGCAGCGCTCACATCTCAGGTTTCTATCATGCAAGTCCCGCTTGCCAGTCTGCAAGATGAGCTTGGCTATAGCCGCGGCAAAAGCTTGGTCGTTCTCTGCACTGGTGCCGGCGTGCTGACACTTTGTTGCATTTTGTCTTTTGGGGATATGAGATTTTTGACTGAATTCGTAAATTATGCGGGACAAACTAAATCTTTCTTTGACGTAATCATCGATGTTTTTTACGACACTATATTACCGCTAAACGGGCTCATTATTTGTTTGTTTGTCACCTACAAATGGAAAAAGGCTAATCTTGATGCGGAACTGGAGCTTGGTGCGCCTAACTACAAAGGCTCATTGTTGGAAAGGTACGTTACTTTTTCTTTAAGCACCTTAATACCTTTTATTCTTGCGGTGATTTTCATAAATACCGTGGTGCTAAAATATTTTGGTATCAGTTTAATTGGCTAGCCGTATTCAAGAGTGCATCATGCCGATATAATGCCGCGCCATGGCTAAAAAGCAGAAAACCTCACCCGGAACCATAGCGCTCAATAAAAAAGCGCGCCACGAATACCATATCGAAGAGAAGTTCGAAGCTGGATTAGTCCTGGCCGGATGGGAGGTAAAAAGTTTACGTGCAGGCAAAGCGCAACTGACAGAGAGCTACGTGCTTTTGAAAGACCATGAAGCCTGGCTACTCGGCGCGCATATCGCTCCCCTCAACACCGCCTCCACGCATGTGATTGCCGATCCGATTCGTACACGCAAATTATTACTTAATCAAAAAGAACTGAGTAAGTTATTTAGTGCAACGGAGCAGAAGGGGCATACCTGCGTACCTCTTGCGTTGTATTGGAAGAAAAACCTAGTGAAATGTGAGATCGCTCTAGTAACTGGGAAAAAGAAGCACGATAAACGCGCCACCGAAAAAGAGCGCGACTGGAACCGTGAAAAACAGAGGGTTGTGAGGCATGATGCCAAGCACTAAAGCCATTACTGATTTAAAGAAAAGCAGCGCACTGAACTTGTGCAACAAAATATAATCCAACCCTTGGTTGAATTAGCCTATAATGGCACAGCTCTTTAACAATTTAAAAACGCATCAAAATACAGAATCTATTGATACTGAACTTCTCAGAGCACTTTTTATGTGACCTTAAAAGTGCTCTGAGAAGTTCAGGGGGCGATTCTGGATTCGACGTGGGTTACAAACCTCCGGGTGCATGCCGAGATGACAGCCAATCTCGTTAATCCAAAGCTGTAATAGTTATAGTCGCAAACGACGAAAACTACGCTCTAGCAGCTTAAACCCTGTTAGCGGTTGATACTGGATGCTAGTAAACAGGACTCAACTGTCATAGAGAACTAGATCGCAGCAAAGCGTGCCTGAAGCAGCGCTGCTAAACACTTTTCAGGATCGCTGTTATCGTCCCGCCCGCTGGGCTGATAACGGTTAACTCAATAAGCGGACCTAAGCATGTAGAGCCTCGAGCAGCGGACTGACGGACGCGGGTTCAAATCCCGCCGCCTCCACCACCACACAGCGGGAGCCCTTTATATTCAAGGGTTTCCGCTTTTTTTTATGCAGCTATCAAATACACGATTTGCAAAAAAGGCACAAAACGTGGGTACAAAGTGATGGCTGACTATCTTTTACTTAGACCCTCAGGGTATCATTTCCACTACGTTATTCCCTCAAGATTTAAAAGGGTATTTCATCAGCGGGAGATTAAGTTCGCCCTAACAACCCATCATAAAGCCAGAGCTAAGAGAGAAGCCCGTAAGCTGGTTGTATGCGCGGAAGAAGTACTCAGGTTTATAGCAGAGAAACAAGAAGAACTGATAGATTATTTTCTTCCAGAATATCAGGAGGCGATGGCAACGGCTAACTATAGATCTGTTGCGGATAGGGCTGAACATTTACTTAAAGAGAACGGCCAGGGAGCCTTTAATTCAATGGCTTCTTAACGGACTAATCAACGGAGTTTGATTGCTGAATTGGTTAGGAGACGGGGAGCCTGCTACTCAATATTCGCCTTTGACAGACGTTTTAAACCGGGATACTACACGTTGTAATGAGAAAGGCGACCACCGTGCTTAGAATCACGCTTGGATGCATCAAACGCTCTCAGATGAATCATGAATTTGTGGGCTCTTTGATGTCGACACATTTCATACTAAATCGAGGCAGCAAAATCCAAAACTTGATGGCACCGAGAGTCCTCGATGCCAAAAAACTTTTGTCGCGTTTGGGGTCTCGTGCGCTCGAAACTAAACCGAGGATGATAAAAAAATAAAATTTAAGGTAGCGACTTATTAAGCACTAAATTCTGTGTCGCCTTAAATCCGCAGTTGCTCAAAAACTCTAATAAACCGAAACTTTCCCAATGTACCTGAGTTTGAATATTGTTTACTTGTAGTGCAGATAGGTTAACCATCAACTGCGATAATAGAGCTTTGCCAACGCCGCTACGGTGGTACTCAGGGTTGACGCCAAGGGTATCGAGTACGGCAGAGGGTTCCATTTGACCGAATTCGCCATAATCTAATCTTACCATGGCGAAACCAACAACCGTGTTGTCTTGCTCAACGACCAAGGAGACCCGTATACCAGATTCGTTTAATACTTCTGATATTTTAGATCGGTAGAAGGCGGTGCGGTCATTACCTGTTAGTTTTTTGTCTACCTTGACGATACCTGCTAGATCACTTTCTTTCATCGTTCGTACAGGAATAGTATCTCGAAATAAAGATACATAATCATTGTTCGCGCCATCTTGATATCTCGGAGATTCCGGGTCGCCGCCGTCAAAAGATGGCTGTGATTCACATTCGCGGTTGACAACGATAGAGGGTACTAGTTTGAAGCCTGCTGCTGAGAAGTAGCCGGTTAGGCCGGTATCGCTCCAATCAATCATCGTTCTAATATTTTTGATAGATTGCTTAGTCATCCGCCTTTCAAGTTCTTCCATCATCAGGGTAGCAACGCCACCTTGCCGGTAAGCTTTAGCGACACCAATGACATCTATAACAGCGATACGCTCATTAATACCAAATGCGCCATCCTCAATTCTCACAAAACTAAAACCGATCAGTTCTCCCTCAACGGTGGCGGCGCAGGTGATCAGTGATTCAGGCGCAGCCAATGCAATTTCTAAGCGCTTATCATAAAAGCTCCGGCGAACTCGACCGCTATTTTCAGCATCAATAGTGACAACTTTGTCGAGATCCTCTGGTCGGAGGGAACGAAGGTCAATATTTGTCATAATCCTTTTTCCTATGTGATTTGATTGAGAAGTCGACGAGTAGGTGTTCTTGCAGATAAGTCGTTCCATAACTTGACTGTCCGCTGCGCTCTCGTATCAACGTAAATACTATTTTGAACAACTTCCGGTTGAGCAGGGAGTTGGTGCTGGCAATGCCGCTTTCCCAATTTTCTGATATTCCTCGTTCCAGGTGGCGTCCTCTAATACAACATCAACTGATGGGAAAAGTGATACTTTACCATGTGTTCCTAGGTTTTCATGTACCTGATAGCTATCACCTTGGTACATTAGGATATCACCGACTGCAAAGTCATAGGTCTTACAAATTGTCATGAGTTTTACCTCCTAGGCTACAAAATCTTTTGTTGGGGGTGTTTTTATCCCATCCCCGCTTAGTCGTTTTCGATAAGAGCATGTCTTCAGCTTCCAGTATCGCAAATAAGCAATAATCTAGATTCAAAAAGAGTATTTAATAAAAGCATATATAGTATGTGATACTTATTATAAGGTCAATATATTTTATGAATCCCTACTTAATTGCCTATAAGGGGCTGGGGAGTAGCAAACGGATGGGTTCCGGGAGAACGATTGACCGCCCCTTCGCATAATCAACCCAAACGATGCGGGAGCTGCCTGTACAAAAAATAATATCTGGCCGCTCGGCGTCACGCAATTCGTAGTAGCCATTAAAGCTGGAGCGTCCGGGAGCGCCGCCAAACATAAGAGCTTGCAGTTTAACCGGATACACGGCAGGAATGAGGAATTGGCAACAGGCATCGACGATAACCGGGCCTTCAGCGCTACCGTCGAGCGTAATCGAGTAGCCTTGTTCCCTTAACCATTCGGTACGTATATTTTCGAAATAACGGAAATACATGGTGTTATTTACATGTCCTAGGGCATCCATGTCACCCCAACGACTAGGAAACTGCATCTCATAGAGTTTATTTCGTGCTTCGCTCATTATATGTTCCTGATGAATGGCGTTTTCTTGCTTTGCAGCAATACATAATAAAGCAGTTTAACTAGCCGGGACTAGCGAAGGCGTGACAAAAAGTGCATGAGTTGACAATTGGGCGCTTTAACGGATGGACAGATTTGCCATCCTATATTTTGAGACTATTCATTTTCGTTCATTGCTGAAATTAGCCCTCGAATGAAGTGGGGCTTGATGGCCTGCGTAAAATCTGTAAATAATTTTGCGGAGGACTCAGCCTCCTGATAATTCTTATAGGGGCCAACGGGCTGGCCTTCTCGCGTATGAAAGTACCATTGCCCGTTTCTCTGATAAAAACGTGCAGACCTATATTCCGGTACTTCCCATTCTCCAGCCCGCAACGATTGATCTGAATGCTGCGCATGCTGAGCGACTAAGCCGTCGAGGTGGGAGCTGATAAGTTCATCTAAATTATTACTATTCAATGATTTTGCAAGTTCTGCAAATGCCCTGGCGGATTTCTCTGCTTTTGTTCGATCGTTATAAGGCCCGACCGATTTATTTTCACGCGTTCGGTAATACCAGGAGCCACCATCCTGGACAAAACGGTTGGTGCGATAAGGAGGTGCTAAAGCATCCCCTGTTCGCCCTTTGCCCCTTGCACTTTCTAACGCAACAATTTTGCTCAAGTAGTTATCTCTTTAGCGTTAATTCTAAAACACTCAGTTTAGCTCCGCGCAGTTTCAAGTAAAAACTGACCAGGTAGTTGAAAATATATCGTACATTATTCTGCTAGAACTATAGGATTGCTTTAATTGCATAACCCAAAACATTTAATAATCGTCGTCGCTCAACTACTTAATTTGGGTGATAAAATTATAGTTACCGGGTGATAAAGTCGGCGTGTACCCAGCCGGTCTTACCCAGCGCCTCAACTTCCCACCATTGCCCATTTTTTATACCGGTAGGAATAATACTGGTACCTTCATAGAGCGGCGCAATAACTGGGGCTTTTGGCGAAGGCCCGGAGCGAAAATTTACTTGGGTGGAAGTAACGTAACCTGCATTATCAGTATTTGCTGAACCGGCAGGAATGGCCCCGAGTTGAGTAACCAGCTTATTATGCGCATCCAGGAAGGCAGCAGCAGTAATTTTCCCAATGTCAGTGCTTTCATAGGCGCCTGCGCCGCCGGCAACGCCACCAATCCAACCTAAGCCGCCAAAGCCTATGTCTGACTTCTTCGCACTTCCGGTGGCAATGGCTTCCTGGACGCTGGTTCTAACATTGGTAACGCTAAGCATCACCTGTGATTCCAGTTTTTTAATCTTTAAACCACCGGCAATTGCACCTAATTTTCCTGGCAGTAAGCCACCTAATCCGCCAGCGCCACCACCTGCATCTGCGTCTTTATGCACTATTGCGGGGGTAATAATATAATCAGCCGCCGCCATCTGGCCACCCCCCATATTACTACCCTTCTGTAGTTCACCTTCGCCAGCCAATGCTCGTTCTTGTTTAAGAGCGGCAGAGGCGGCACCACGATCAACCACCTGGAAGCACCCACTTTGTGCCATCAGTAGCTTGACCAAGGGTACGGGGCTGCTGAGTCCGTAGCGGGTATACATTGAATGTTCTGGTTCTAGTAATGCGGCGGTTCCGATTGGCTTAGCGCAGCGAATTAAATCGCTTGCCTGTCCCTGCGTGCCTGCTGCGCCACCGGATCCAGAAATTTCAGACCCACCTTCACCTTTTTGTGTTTTGTTTTTGAATAGCCCGAATCCGGACAAGATAGAAATACTTAGGGTGCAAACCAATAGCCTAATCAATAATCCGTTCTTCGACATTCCCCCCCCCGGTGATAATCATCCACAGTATTTAAATGATCGAAAAAAGAGTTACGAGGATCAATCATTCTAGCGCTACAGAAATGCAAGTCAATAGCGCAAAAGGCTTACACCGATAGGATAGCATTCGCAAAAGAGTTCAGGTCGACGATGTTTAAAACTGTCGTTAAAGAGCAAGGGCTATGCTTTTCCCGCCTGCGAGCAACAAAAAAGGGGATGATTTCCCCCTTTTTTATCTACGTTGTTTGTCAAGCTAAATTGCGCTGGCGCCCGTTTCTCCGGTTCTAATTCGAATCGCTTGTTCGAGATCAAACACAAAGATTTTCCCGTCACCAATTTTGCCGGTATTGGCCGCTTTAGTCACCGCTTCGATAACCTGGTCAACCAACTCGTCAACAATTGCAATTTCTAATTTAACTTTCGGAAGAAAGTCAACCACATATTCGGCACCACGGTAGAGTTCAGTGTGGCCTTTTTGTCGACCAAACCCCTTCACCTCTGTCACAGTGATCCCCGTTACGCCAATCTCCGATAATGCCTCGCGAACGTCGTCTAACTTAAAAGGTTTAATGATGGCATTGACCAGTTTCATTCATATTCTCCAGCAAAAAAATTAACCCACCTGCCCTATATTGGGTCGTTATTGTAACACGATCCAATTACTGCGTAATGACAGGACTCACTTATTGGTAAATTCCGGATATGCTTCCATTCCGCACTCAGATATATCCACACCCTCATACTCTTCTTCCGCGCTTACCCGGATACCGAGAGTAAGCTTCAGTACAAACCAGACTAATAAGCTGGTCAAAAATACCCATACAAAAATCGTTGTTAGGCCAGCTAATTGTCCCCCAAAAGTTGCCTCGCTATTTGTAAGAGGCACCGCTAACAGTCCCCAGATACCGACTGTGCCATGTACCGAAATTGCCCCGACAGGATCATCTACTCTGAGTTTATCCAGAGTTAGGATTGAAAACACTGCTAAGATGCCGCCAGCGGAGCCAATTAACGTTGCTGCCAAGGGAGAGGGTGTTGATGGCTCTGCTGTAATGGCGACAAGCCCCGCCAGTGCGCCATTCAGCGCCATGGTTAAGTCGGCCTTACCAAACATCAGTCTTGCCACCGCCAAGGCCGCAACTAAACCACCCGCAGCCGCAGCATTAGTATTAAGAAATACCATGGCGACGGCGTTTGCGTTAGAAATATCGCCGAGCTTTAACACTGAACCACCGTTAAACCCGAACCATCCCATCCAAAGAATGAAGGTTCCGAGCGTCGCCAAAGGTAAGTTTGCACCGGGTATGGCGTTGATATGTCCGGTACTGCCATACTTACCTTTACGTGGGCCCAATAACAGCACTCCCGCTAAGGCCGCGGCCGCTCCTGCCATATGAACAATACCTGAGCCCGCAAAGTCTGAAAACCCCAGGTCTCCCAGACTGAAGAGACCGAAAACTTGTTTTGAGCCCCAGGTCCAGCTACCCTCCATGGGGTAAATGAATCCGGTCATCACTAACGCAAATATCAAAAAAGCCCAGAGTTTCATGCGCTCCGCGACAGCGCCGGAAATAATTGACATAGCGGTGGCCACAAATACTACTTGGAAAAAGAAGTCGGACGCGCCTGAATACACCGCATCACCCCCAAAGCCATTTTCCGCCGAGGCGACCAAAGCATCTGCGACCAGAGTTGTGCCGCCATTAATTCCTTTCAGGAAAATGCTGCCGTCGTACATGATAGCGTACCCGCAAATCAAATACATGATGCAGGAAACTGCGTAGAGGGCGACGTTTTTAGTCAGTATTTCTGTCGTATTCTTAGAGCGAACAAGCCCCGCTTCTAGCATCGAGAATCCCGCTGCCATCCACATTACCAATGCGCCACATACCAGAAAATAGAAGGTATCCAACGCGTATTGGAGTTCAAAAATTTGGTTTTCCACTTGGCCTCCTGAAAATATTTGATAGATTTAGTGTGATGAAAATCTACATTGATTTTGCAATTGAAAAAACGACAGTAGGAGCGCAGTCGTTACGTGAGAAACCTGCACCGGCACAGTCTGCCTTTGAGATATCGGTATCGCTCCAGCTCAACCCAAGCTCGATACCCAGCACTTCTTTTGAAAGGCTTAGGCTGTAATGGGTATAACTGTCATCATTACCGAACGTTGCCTCATCAAGGTCTTGCTTAGCTAAATAGAGTGTCAGGCCAAACCCCTTGGGCAGATCAATATCATAGCTGCCGTAGTAATACAGTGCGTTACCGGTCTCAGCGAAGAAGTCATCGGAATAGTTAAACCCAAGTGTCAGGCTTTTCCAGTTAGCGCTGGCGTAATACTCTAAAAAATCGCCTTTGGGATCGGCAGGGTCTGAGGGGTAGTCGTAATAAAGAACGCCGACATCGTAGCTGAAGTCCTCGTTAATTTCAGCGCTATAGCCAGCGTAATAATCCAGCTCGAGACTATCAGCGAAGTCAACATTGGAGCCCCAAATTCCGAGGTAAAAGCCGCTGTCATGGGTTAGATCGAAACCGCCTTGGAGTGCCGGATCACCGGTAGTTTGGGATAGTCCTCGATAGAGATAATCGGTTGTTAAGGCAATATTTCCAGAGAGCGAAAAGCCTGCTACAGTTTCAGCTTCAGTGCTATCTTCCGCCGCCACTAAGGCTGAAGCAACAAGTAACGTGGCAGGTAATAATCGAAGTGCTGGTTTCATTTTCATGATCTCCTAAAAAGGAATGGTAGTTGTGTATTGAGAATTTAATACGTGACTAAAAGCATAGAGTATGCCAACTGCATATTATGTCTATTTATCAAATAGTTAGGTCGATGTTAGGGATATCCATTTTTTTGGGACGCCCTGGTTTGGTGCATAAAGAGAAGGTCATTTGTCTTATTTAGTGCGAAAATTCTTGCTTGTCGACGTTTAAATAGGTCCATAAACAAGACAAAATGGACGAAGGAACATTGTTTTCAATCCATGCTAAAATGATGGGCATGTTGATAAAACGAAGAGAGAAATGATTACTCCAGAGATCATCGCCCAAATTGGCCGACAAATAGCGGCTGCTTTGCCACAAACCGCAAAGGAGACGCAGCAAGAGATAGAGAAAAATGTGCGTGCTATCCTGCAAGCCACAATTAGCAAACTTGACCTAGTGAGCCGAGATGAATTTGACGCTCAGTTGGTTGTGCTTAAGCGCACACGCGAAAAGCTCGAGCAAATGGAGTTGACTCTGTCAAAATTAGAGCAAGAGATCGCTCAGAAAAAGACAACGCGAAAAAAATCGAGCACCAAAAAGTCAGCCGAGGCAAAGTCCTAAATCTCCCAAACAACTTTTAAATAGACTATATCCAAGGAAGGAAGCATGAGTTTAGCGATTACCTATTCGCGCGCCAATTTAGGCATCGAAGCACCGCTTGTTACTGTTGAAACCCATCTTTCTAATGGTCTACCCAGTCTATCGATTGTCGGCTTACCGGAAACGGCGGTTAAAGAAAGTAAAGATCGTGTCCGTAGCGCCATTATTAATTCCCAGTTTGAGTTTCCAACCCGTCGTATTACCATTAACCTAGCGCCCGCTGACTTGCCGAAAGAGGGGGGACGCTTTGACTTGGCCATTGCGCTGAGCATTCTTGTGGCTTCGGGACAAATCCCGAAGCAGGCAATAGCTGAATATGAATTTCTCGGTGAGCTCGCGCTAACCGGTCAGCTGCGACCAATTCATGGTGCTCTTCCCGCTGCGTTACAATGCGTCAAACAGCGGCGTTCATTGGTTGTGCCAGCTGAGAATGCGGCGGAAGCGGCCTTGCCCGAACAATGCCGAACTATAGCCGTTAACCATCTATTGGAAATTAGCGCTCACCTAAGAGGCCAGCAAACACTCGACTATTACCAGACTGAGCCCTTTACAAGCAAAGCGTCATCGAATGTAGACTTAACAGATGTTAAAGGACAATATCAAGCCAAACGTGCGTTAGAGGTAGCCGCAGCTGGATGCCATAATTTATTATTTGTTGGCCCTCCCGGTACGGGCAAAAGTATGCTGGCCAGTCGACTGCCCACTCTCTTGCCGGAATTGCCTGAAAAGGAGGCGATGGAAGTGGCCGCCATTCAATCTATCTCCAGTCAGCACTTTGACCCGCTGAGCTGGCGGCTACCACCCTTTCGAGCGCCCCACCATACCGCATCTGCTGTGGCGCTTGTGGGAGGTGGTAGCAATCCAAAGCCCGGGGAGATTTCTCTGGCGCACCGAGGTGTTCTCTTTATGGATGAACTGCCAGAATTTGATCGACGCGTATTGGAGGTTTTACGAGAGCCTTTAGAGTCTGGTGAAATCGTCATCTCCAGAGCCAGTCAACAGGTTTGTTTTCCGGCAAAGTTTCAGCTTGTTGCGGCGATGAACCCCTGTCACTGTGGTTACAAAGGGTCACCAACAGGCAATTGTCGCTGTACGCCAGATCAACTCAGTCGTTACAGCCGCAGAATTTCAGGCCCTTTACTGGATCGCATTGATATGCAGATAGAAGTGGCTACTAATACGCAGGAACTACTAAACCAGTCTTCAGTAGCGGGGGAAAGCAGTGTCATCGTTAAAAAACGCGTTATTGCTGCCAGGAATATTCAGCAACAACGGCAGCATAAATTGAATACGGAATTAGCTGCCTCGGAAGTAGAAAATTATTGCGCCCTGAGAAAAGAGGATAAAGAACTCATTTCGCACGCCATTGAACGGCTCAATCTTTCTGCGCGTGCCTACCACCGTATTCTAAAAGTGGCGCGGACTATTGCTGATATGGATAAAAGCGAAGGGATTCGGTCAGCTCATTTGATGGAAGCTTTAGGGTATCGTAAGTTTGATCAGGTGATGGGGAGAAATGCTGGATAGCAGATTCCCCTTCTTTATATTACCTCGGTCGTGTTTAGCCAAAATAAGGATACCGTAAAATGCACTACTTTTTGGCACCTTTTTGCGGTGAATTAATCGAAGCGCCCAATATTAAAAGGGGTAATATCTACCTCTGGAGGCTCTTTGCACAGCACCTGGGCGATTAATTTGCCGGTAATTGCCGATTGCGTCATGCCGACATGTCCATGCCCGAAAGCGTAAAATACATTTGACGCACGGGGGCTTACCCCAATGACTGGCAGACCATCTGGTGTTGAAGGTCGATGGCCCATCCAGGATTTGCGTACCGAGGTGTTGATGAGGGGGAAATAGTCCTTAATCTTACGGGCCAGCAGGTCTGTTCTCTGATAATTAGGTGGTGCTTCCAGTCCCGCCAGCTCTACGGTGCCACCCAAACGCAGACCCGCTGTTAGCGGAGTTGCAACAAACTCGTCATCCGGGAATAGCAGTAGATGTTGAATTGAAGCCCCCGCCGCAGAAAGTGTTGTTGCATAACCCCTTTCTGTGTCTAGTGGCACGTTGTCACCGACAAATTGACAAAGTGATTTAGACCAGGCACCTGCAGCAATGACAAGCCTATCGAATCCGATTGACTCCCCTTCGTTGAGCCGCACACTGGAACTATTGCCTTCCCGTAATTCAATTGTTGACACATCACCGATATGAATATCGATGCCACGCTGACGTGCAAGATCATGCAGACCCGCTAACAATGTTGCCGGGTCGGCCCAATAACGGATGGACGGAATGTGGATGGCATGCTGAATGCGTGAATCTAGACCCGGGAGGTTCTGCTTTAATTCCGCGCCCCCTAGCCTATGGCAAGCCTCGCCACGAGCACGAAATAGTCGCCAGCGGTTATTCCAATCCCGCTGTAATCGCTGCGGGCTTTTATACAGAGCCAGCGCTCCTTTTGTGCTAATTAATGAGCGTAGCGGTGTATCTCCTATGACATCAATATGCGCATCATAGGCTCGTGACATCAGAGATTCCTGTGCAGCAACTACATGGGCAAAGTGGCCCGGTGTCATAGCCGCTTTCACGAATCCTCTGAGCCAGAGCATTAGTGTCGGTAGCGAGGATGGCCGCAAGGTGAAGGGAGCCAACGGGTTCATCATCCAGCTGACACCACGTACCACATTGGTCAAGGTTGCCAACGGTTGTACTTCGCAGGTGGCAAAGCCGGCCATGTTGCCGGATGAGGCTCCATCGTAGGAGAAAGGGCTGCGATCAATCACTAAAATAGCCGCATCAGGCTTACGTTTATGCAGTTGCAGGGCGCAATGAGTACCGATAATGCCGGCGCCGATGACAAGTATCTTTAGCCGCTCATCCATATGGTTACTTGCGCGCAAGCACCGCCACAGGCACAAACAGAACCACTGTCATCAGGAATGCTCCCAACCCCAGCCAGAGGACATTAGTAAAGTCTGGGCTAACCACTAACATTCCTGCAACCAATGGACCGGTTGCTTGCCCGCCGGTATGCAGGGCGCCACTCAACACCGTTAAACGGGCGCTCTTGTCAATCTTAGCAGCGAAACCTAAGACATAGGGGTGTCCTAAATTGTTGCCGTAATTGAACAGACAAGCGGCAAGGGTAAAAGCAACGACTCCCTGTGTCCACCAAAGTATGAATATAGAGGCGACCGCAAAAGCGATTGCCAGCAATAACGGAATGATACGGCCTAGCTTTAAATCCAGCCAACTGGCGGTGAAGCCGCCAGCAACTCCTGCAAATAGCGATATAGCCAGCGCATTAGCAATCCCCGTTAACTCGAGTTGTTGCTGTAGTCCCAGCCGTTCGAGAAAAGACCAGACACCTCCCTGGCCGATAAAGTAAACATAGTTTGCCAGCAATAAAAATCCTAATGGCAGCAACGGAAAGTTTATCCCTGCAGACGTAGTGGTAGCTCGCTTAGCGTCCTCTTCGGTAAGATTCACTTCGCTGATACTGACTTTCTGTGCCCAAACTGACCCTGCCAGACTAATTACCGCGTAGAGGGAAAGGTTGATAAACAGCCCGGTCACTCCGGCTGTATCCAGAAACAACGGAAGGATTTGAATATTAATAGCACCGACCGATAGCGAGACGGCAAAGTATAAGCCGAAATTACGGTTAGGCCGCCGAGTATTTCCCAATAGACCAAACCCTAACGCTAATAACGAACCCTCGGCTGCCCCAACTAAAGCCCGCTGCACCAGAAGCACCTCAAACCCCGGGGTGTAGATACAGGAAATATTAAGTGCAATCAGTGTAAATAACAGCCGTTGAGCCCAGACCCGGCAAGCGGCACGGCTGATCCAGAAAAAGGCCAGCGCATTTGATATGGCAAGTGCGAAAATCTCCACCGATAAGGTCTGGCTCGCCTGTGCAGTGCTAAGGCCAAGGTGGTCTATATAGCCACCGATCAGAAAAGGTGCTATCGCAAAGGGGGCAACGGCCGTCTTAGAAAATAGGATGCTGGCAATAATCGTGCGCCAATCATCGCGGTCGATGCGGTTGTTACGGTCTTGATACATGAGCAGTTTCTATAAGAAGACGGCGTTAAACCTTATCAATCAATATCGAATAAATCAATTATTAATGGGGTTAAAAAGGGTTTTATCAGCTGATATTGTCTAAAAAAACCCTAAATATGGTTATATTACAGATAACCATATAAATTATATTTTTTATTAATGGGATTTATGCGGTCTTGGATGGCTTGATTGGTTATTAAGGAAAAGCATCAATAGAATGATAAGGTTTAGACATGATTGATTGTGCAACCATATTTTTTGGGATAGCTTTCCAGAAATTGATTTTTGAGCTAATCCCTAAATCACTAGCTTCAAGCGCTTCAAACGACGATTGACGCAACGACCTCCTCGCCAAGCTTGTCACCCTGTTGTAGGAGGCTGTTGCAGATATTATCAAATGATATTGCCTTGTTATAAAAATAACCCTGTACTTGATCACATTTGAAATCACGTAATAAGGCGAGCTGATCAAAACTTTCAACGCCTTCGGCAATAACTTCCATACCGAGATTGTGCGCTAAATTAATAATGGCCTTCACAATCACGGCATCCCCTTTTTTGTTGACGGCATTTTGGACAAAGCTCTTATCAACTTTTAGCGAGGTGATTGGCAGGCCTTGAATATGGGCGAAAGAGGAGTAGCCAGTGCCGAAATCATCCAGCGAAAAGTGTACGCCTAATTTACTGAGGCCATCCATGCAGCGGCGGGTTTCATCTTCGTTGGCCATGACTGCTGTTTCGGTGAGTTCAAACTCAAGGTACCGTGCATCGACCTGGGTTTTACGAATAATCTTGGCAACAGTTTCTTTCAGGTTCTTATCCTGAAACTGGCGGAAAGAAAGGTTCACCGCAATGTTAACTTTGGAGCCTTGCTCCTGTAACAATTTTAGCGAAAGACAAGCCTGATGGATCACCCAATAACCCATGGTGACGATCAACCCGGTTTCCTCGGCAAGCGGGATAAATTCATCGGGGGACAACAAGCCGCGCGTCGGATGTTGCCAGCGGATGAGACCTTCCATGCCAACGATTTCTCCGGTAGCGATATCGATGCGAGGTTGAAACAGCAAACGAAATTCATTACGTCGCAGCGCGCGCCTGAATTCGGCTTCCATCACTAGCTGATTGGAAGCTTTGGTGCTTAACTCCCTGGTGTAGAAACAATAGCTACAGCCGCGTTCTGTTTTTGCTTGGCTCATGGCTAGATTGGCAGCGCGGAGCAGAGATTCAGCATTAACACCCGCCGCAGGGTAGAAGGAAATACCTACACTACAACCCATGTGTGTTTGATCGCCGGGAACGCTGTATGGCTTACTCAGTTCATCAATGATTTGGTGGACCATGCGCAAAACGTCCGAATCCGCAGTCACACCCTCGAGGATTACCGCAAATTCATCACCGCTACTGCGTGCTAAGCTATCGCTTTTGCGAACACAGGATTGTAACCGGTTCGCCACGGCCTGGATCACCATGTCGCCTGCTTCACGGCTATAGGAGACGTTGATGTTTTTAAAATTATCCAGATTAATCACCAGCAATACCACTTTCTGCCGTGACCTTTCGGCGCGCTGAATAGCATGGCTTAGGCGGTCATTAAAAAGCGTACGATTGACTAGGCCGGTCAGGCCATCGTAATGGTCGTGATAGGATAGTTGTTGGTGCGCTTTTCTTAGTTGCAACACGTAGCGCAATGAGCGTT